>JANXUR010000061.1 GCA_025356095.1 Acidobacteriaceae bacterium
CAAAACACAAATCATCTCGGTCTCCTTGTGCTAGATGAACCGCGACAGCAGCAGGCGAATAAGGTTAGCTTTTCAGCGTTCGCGTTGAGGGCTTCCCTGGCGAACAAGTGGCATCAACAGATGATTTTTCTCACAAGCGAGGATCAGGAAACCCTCGAACGGATGATGAAAGATGTGCCTCATCAGATGGTAAATTTTGAGGGTAAATTGATTCAGCCGCTTCAGGTTGATCGCATGATCTGACAAGATTCCCCCCGGCAACCGGTGCCGCGCGCAGTTCGGTCGCCTTGGTGCCGGGGTTTCAAATCCAACTCTCCCGTGCTTTATGCCAAGTCGAAGCGGTCTGCATTCATCACTTTGCTCCATGCGGCGACAAAGTCGTGGACGAACTTCTGTTGCGCGTCGCTGGAGGCATAGACTTCCGCCAGCGCCCGCAATTGGGAGTTCGAACCAAAGACGAGGTCCACGATGGTGCCCGTCCATTTCAGGTCGCCGGTGGCACGGTCATGGCCTGCTAGTACGCCTTCCGCGGTAACTGACTTCTGCCACTTCGTCTTCATGTCGAGCAGGTTCACGAAGAAGTCGTTAGTCAAAGTTCCGGGCTGCTTGGTAAAGACGCCATTGGCGGACTGCCCGAAGTTTGTGCTCAGCGCGCGTAGCCCGCCAACCAGAACGGTCATCTCAGGAGCAGACAGCCGCAGTAGATTTGCCTTATCTACAAGCATTTCCGCCGCCGCCGCTTCTTGTCCCTTGCGAACATAGTTGCGGAAGCCGTCGGAGGTTGGTTCCAGTACAGCGAACGATGCCACGTCGGTTTGTTCTTGCGAAGCATCGGTGCGGCCCGGCGAGAAGGGAACCTTCACGTCGTGGCCCGCCTGCTTCGCGGCGGCTTCTACCGCTGCGCATCCACCCAGCACAATCAGGTCAGCGAGTGAGACCTTCTTGCCGCCGGAGGCTGTGGCGTTGAACTCCTTCTGGATGGCTTCCAGAGTCGCAAGCACCTTGGCCAGTGCAGCGGGCTGGTTGACTTCCCAGTTTTTCTGCGGCTCCAGACGAATGCGCGCACCGTTGGCCCCGCCTCGCTTGTCGGTGCCACGGAAGGTGGCTGCCGAGGCCCAGGCAGTCGTCACCAATTGCGAGATGGAAAGCCCCGATTGGAGTAGCTTTGCCTTGAGCGCAGCCATCTCCGCCTCGCCGATCAGCGCGTGATCCACTGCGGGGATGGGATCCTGCCAAATCAGCGGCTGGGCTGGAACCAGCGGGCCAAGATACCGCGAGAGCGGGCCCATGTCGCGATGCGTCAGCTTGAACCAGGCCTTGGCGAAGGCGTCGGCGAGCTGCTGTGGATTGGCAAGAAAGCGCCGAGAAATCTTCTCGTAAGCCGGGTCCATGCGCAGCGAGAGGTCGGTGGTAAACATGATTGGCGCGTGCATTTTCGTGGGGTCGTGGGCATCGGGCACGGTGCCTGCAGCGGCTCCGCCTTTGGGCGTCCATTGCTGTGCGCCTGCGGGACTCTTGGTAAGTTCCCACTCGAACGCAAACAGATTTTCCAGATAGTTGTTGTCCCACTGCACTGGATTGGTGGTCCATGCGCCTTCCAAGCCGCTGCTGATGGCGTCCACACCTTTACCGCTGCCAAAGGTGTTTTGCCAGCCGAAGCCCTGATCTTCTATGGATGCGCCTTCGCTTTCCGGGCCGCAGTACTGGTTTGGATCGGCTGCGCCGTGGGCTTTGCCGAAGGTGTGACCGCCAGCGATGAGGGCAACGGTTTCTTCGTCATCCATGGCCATGCGCGCAAAGGTCTCGCGGATGTCGCGGGCTGCGGCGATGGGATCGGGCTTGCCGTTGGGACCTTCCGGATTCACATAGATCAAGCCCATTTGCACTGCGCCGAGCGGGTTTTCCAGTTCACGGTCGCCGGTGTAGCGTTCATCGGCCAGCCACTTGCCCTCCGAGCCCCAGTAGATGTCCTCTTCCGGCTCCCAGATGTCTTCGCGGCCACCGGCAAAGCCGAAGGGTTCCAACCCCATGGATTCCAGCGCCACGTGGCCCGTGAGAATCATCAAGTCGGCCCAAGAAATTTTGCGTCCATACTTTTGCTTGATCGGCCAGATCAAGCGGCGCGCCTTGTCGAGGCTTACATTGTCAGGCCAACTGTTGAGGGGAGCAAAGCGCTGCGCGCCAGAGCCCGCGCCACCGCGCCCATCGGCAATGCGGTAGGTGCCCGCGCTATGCCACGCCATGCGGATGAAAAACGGCCCGTAGTGGCCGTAGTCGGCAGGCCACCAGTCCTGCGAGTCGGTCATCAAGGCGCGGAGGTCTTTGATCACGGCATCGAGGTCAAGGCTTTTGAACTCCTCGGCGTAATGAAAAGCTTCGCCCATGGGATTGGCCTGCGGGGCATGCTGGTGCAGAATCTTGAGGTTGAGGTGATTGGGCCACCAATCTGCGTTCGATGCGGCACCGGCCGCAGTGTGCTTCAAGGTGCCCGCGAACGGGCACTTCATTTCGTCTGACATGGATTTCTCCTCTGTATGTTTGCGGGTCTGCTATACAGACCAGTGTATGAGTTCGGGCATCAGTCCAGCAATGACGCCAAAATGACGCCAAAATGACACCCAGTCGAGATGGGGGACGCACAAAGGCGCTGTACTACGGTGCTATCTTGGATGCGCATGCCTGCGCTCACGCTCCAAGAACAATTCGGCCAAATTGATATCTACCTTTTCGACCAGATATTGAAAGGCCGCATCACGTCTGGGATGACGATTTTGGACGCAGGGTGCGGTGGGGGCCGGAACATCGTCTACTTGCTGCGCGAAGGCCACCCGGTTTATGGCGTAGACATCAGCGCCGAAGAGATTGCTGGCATTCGGCGAATGGCCCGCATGCTTGCCCCGGCGATTCCAGAGACGAATTTCCGCGTGGAAGCCATGGAGCGCATGTCTTTTGACGATGCCTGCGCGGATGTGGTCCTCTGCAATACCGTTTTGCACTTTGCCCAAGACGACGCCCACTTCGAGGCCATGTTGAACGAACTGTGGCGGGTGCTGAAACCGGGCGGGCTTCTCTTTACCCGCCTCGGTTCTTCGATTGGGATGGAGAATGAGATTAAGCGTATTCAAGGCCGCCGCTACTGGTCTCCGGATGGTTCGGAGCGCTATCTGGTGGATGAAGCGCTGCTGGTCGCGCACACGGCGCGCTTGGGTGGTGCACTGGCCGACCCCATCAAGACCACGGTGATGCCGGGGCTGCGTGCGATGACTACATGGGTGGTGCGCAAGAGCTGATTGCCCGTCAGAAAATCACTTTCACAGAAAATTGAATCTGGCGCGATGAGCCAGATGTCTTGCTGATCACACCGAAGCCGCTACCGCTTACGATGTTCGATGGCAGGCCGAAATTCACGATATTAAAGACGTTGAAAAACTCAGCGCGAAATTCCAACGTCCCAAGTTCGCCGTTAACACGGCGGCCAAAGGGTGTGTCCTTCACGAGTGCTAAGTCAAAGTTATGAAAACCGGGCCCACGGAAGGTGTTGCGGCCGAGGGTTCCGAAACGGCCATGGTTCGGCCCAGTGCCGTCTGGCACGTTGAGTGGAATGGTAAAGAACGACGCATTGCAAGCTCCCGCAGCACAGTTGTCGCCTTGGCCAAAGTAGTCGGCGCGATTGCTGCGGCTGGTGGAAAAGTGCGGCTTCTCCACTAGGTCGGGGCGGTCGGTGCCGCCAGCGCCGACTCCAGTTTGCTGCACTCCAGAAAATACCGTAAAGGGCGAACCTGTAGTCAGCGTAGTGATGTTGAGCACCTGCCAGCCGGAGGTAAGCACCTTGGGAACCGGATGCAAAAAGCCTACGTTTTCCAAGTGCAACAGTTGAATCCAACTGAAGGCAAAGACGTGGGTTACGTCGAAGGTGGAAGCTCCCTTTTCCGCGCGCGGGTTGCGGGGGTTCTGCGGCAACGTCTGCAGGATTACGCCGGAGGCCCCGAACACGCCGCCCAGAACAGCGCTGGTATCATCCAGCGATTTGGCATAGGTGTAGCTCGCCTGCACGCCGATGCCACGACGCGCCGAGTTCTTGGCGACGCTCGCCTGCAGGGCGTGGTACGAAGAATGCGAGCCGCTGGTGATTAGGCTTTCAGGGCCGTAACCTCCCGTCGGTTGCCCATTGGCGTCGAAGTTGGTGAAGGGAGCAAAAGCGGGCTCGGCACCCGCATAGCCGTTGGGCGAGAAAACAGACGGCAGATGAATGCCGGTGGTAGCCACGTAAGCGGCAGAAGCCTTCACATCGCCAAAGTCGTGGTCCACGCCCAGAGTGTAGCTGCCGATGTAGCCGTTGCGAAAGTTTCGCACGATGCCCGCAATGGCTGGCAGCAACACTTGATGGGGAGGATTGAGTGCAGCCACATCGGCTTCATAACGCAACAGGTCGAGTTCGGCGTTAGGCCGCGCATCGGAGCTCTTGCCATTGGGGAAGATGGGATTGCCCTGAACGTCGTAGGGGGTGGGAAGTGCTCCCGGAACAAAGGTGTTTTGGAAGGGCACGGGCGTACCGGGCCTTGCGGTAAACAGAGGATTGTAAACATCCGGAATTGAGGCTGTCAGGAAGTTGTCTTGCCAAAGGTTGGGAATATTGCTGGTGATCGCTCCACCCGCGTGCAGAACGGTGTGCGCCCCCCAAGCGTAATCAAGTGCGAGCCGGGGGCCGAAGCCGCTCCAGTCCTGATTATAGGGAGGTTGCGGGTTAATCAGATAACGCTGGGTGGCGTTGGGATTCCAGTAAGAGGTCGGCTTGCCATCTGAACCTTCGAACACGGGCTGGGAGGTGCGCTTGGTCGCTTCATGGATGCGGCTGTTCACCTCGTACCGCAATCCGTAAGAAACCGTGAGATGAGAAGTAGCTTTCCAGGTGTCTTGGAAATAAAAGTTGTAAGCCTCGCGGCGGACGCCGGCTTCATCGAACTTGCCGCCGATGGGGGTGAAGGCGTCGGGGATGCTGATGGTGTAGGAATACGGAGTGGCGGTCAAGAGCCCGGTGAGAGAGTCGGGCAGGGGGTCGCCCGGTGCGATGTTGTGCAAGCCACTGGCGGAGGGGATGGCTACGGGCGAGTACGCGGTGCCGCCACCAAACGAGTACGCGCCGTTGGGCGCTTGGCCGAAGATGGTGGAATCGCGATTGACTCGGATTTCCACTCCCCACTTGAAAGTGTGGCGGCCGCGGATGCCCGTCATATCGTGCTTGAACTGGTAGAGATTGGAGTAGGAGCCGAAGATAGATCCGGCGGGCGCGCCAAAACTTTGGAAAAGGCCGTCGCCAAAACCGATGCCCGGCTGAATGTGGTTCGATGCGGGGAACAAAGGTGTACTGCGGATGTACCCCAGCGTGGTTTCCATGCTCAGATGCGGACTCATGGTGCGCGTGTATTTGACCACGGCATTGCGTTGGTGATCGAGAAATTGCACTTTGAAACTAGGGTCAATCGCCGTTTGGTCGGGATTGTTCACTGGCCCGGTTACCTGATTCAAGCTGAAGCGAGTGAGTAACTGCGCCTTGTTGGAGATGCGATGATCCACGCGAATGGAAAACTGATCGGTTCGGGTATCAACCTTAGAGTAGGCCGCGTAGGTGCGGTCGCCAAATTGGCCGCTTGGGCTGTTGGGTAGCGGGTAGCCATCGAGGATGGCCTGCACTCTTTGGTCTACGGCCACGGTCAGGGTATCGAAGGTGCCATCCGCAAACTTCAGCGTGTCAATGCCCTTGCGTTCGTCGGCAGTGGGCACAGGGAAGACCTGCGTAGTGCCAAGGACTTGCCGAAAGCCCTGATACTGCGCGAAGAAGAAGGTGCGATCCTTGCCATCGTAGAGGCCGGGTAGCTTCACCGGGCCGCCGATGGTGCCGCCGAATTCATTGCGCTGGAAGGGCGGAATCCGCCGGTTGTTGAAATTCACTTGATCGAAGTAGTTGCGGGCGTCGAGTGAGGCGTTGCGCAGAAACTCGAAGACGCTGCCGTGCAGGTCGTTGGCACCCGAGCGGGTGATGACGTTAGTGAAGCTGGCGGCACCGTGCCCGATTTCGGCAGGCATTACGCCAGCGTTGCCTTGCACTTCCTGAATGGCATCCACGTTGAAGTTGGAGAAGGTTGCTCCGCCGAGTTCGGGGTCGGTAGTGTCGGCACCGTCAATCGCGAACACGGTTGCGGTGCCGCGCTGGCCGTTCACCGCGAACTGCTGGGTAAAATTGGCCGCGCCGTTGGCGTCGGTCATGGTTCCGGCGGCCAGCAGAAGCAGCTTACTGAAATCACGCGAATTCAACGGCAGTCCGGAAACCTTTTCCGCAGAAAGGCGCTCGCCGCTACTGGCCTGCGAGGAGGGTCCGGCGGCTTCAGCGATGGCAACCTCAGCTCTCTCGGCAGACGATAATTGCAGTCCCACGCTGAGGGGGCTACTGCCCTTAATTTCCATCACCGCGCTGGATCTGAAAGTCACCGTGCCAACTGTGGCGAAAAATTGGTAGCTCCCGGGCTGGATCTCAGGAAAGGCAAACGCTCCGCTCGAGGAGGTGCGGGCTGAATAGGGCGGCCCGCCGGAAGCCGAGCGCAGCGTAATGGCGGCATCCGAGACGACAGCCCCGGCAGCGTCGCGTAGAAGGCCGGTCCATGAAACGTGCTCGCTAGCAGCAAATGCCGAAGCCGCCAACAGAACAGTGCACAACAACGCGGGAACCATCCCGCGGAGAACACGAAGAAAAACATGCATGATGGAAGAGTTTATACTGCCGAACGGCACGGCGCGCAGTGACAACCGAAAGGGGAGGAGGATACCCTTCGCGTGACTGCCCGGTGCTATGGCCGACCGGGTTTGGCGGCCGTCGGTGTCTCGGCGGGCAGGCCATCTCTATAGCGCTCCCACAGGCCAGCCAAGGCCGGCCAGTACGAGTCTGGAGGCTCTTCTAGCGTGGATTCGGTTTTGTGCAGAAAGTACAGCGCCGGGATGCCGATAGATGGCTGGGCCTGCATATATTCCCACCATGTTTCCAGCGTAGTGGAGCTGGCGTTGTCGGTATCCACCAACTCCCAACCTGCAGTGTGAGCGATGCGGGCGCGCATTCGCATAGTCCCGACTACATCCCGCGTCGCGAACCAAATGTCGTTCAGCCGCAGCACGTCAGAGGAATCGCGAAATGCTGCATTGGCAGTCTGCGTCTCCACCATGGCGTCGGGCCGCCAGCGATGCGCTTCGGTGTACAGAATGGCCTGGAAGTGCCGCACGGCTTCGATCCCGGCAAGCTCGGGCGGCAGGGGAAGGCCCGCTTGTGTCGGAGCCCACACCCAATCCTCTTTGAAGCCATCCACCCCGATTGTTTCCACCAAGTAGCGAATCTTCTTACGCAGAAATGCTTCGTAGGCGGCGTCGCCTAAGTTTGGTGCCAGGCACTTGCCCTGTTCGCCGCGAACGCAGAGCTCCGGCGGCAATCCATCGGGATGGGCTACAGGAACCCACAGCAGCACGTGGCGTCCCCGAGCGTGCTGCGCGGCGACAAAGCGTTTCAGGTCGGGCCATTTTTCGGTGTCCACATCGAACGATCCGTAACCCTTCTGCCATTTGTCGTCAATCACGATGGTGCCGACTGGCAGCTTGCGCCTTTCCAGTTCGCTGACCCATGCCTCGTAGTTCTTCTGGGTTGCTTCCTGATTCGCCGGGCGACCAAAGGGGATGGCGAGCGTCGTCTGCTCCGCCCAGCCGCAGAAGATGGGCAGGTGATGCCAAGCTACATCAGGATATTGTGCATCGGTGCCAAAGCCACTGCGGCGAATCCATTCGCTATAACGCTCCAGGGCGTCGAGTGGACTGTAAGCAAAATGGAGTGACGCCACGGGCGAATGAAACTCGCCGCCCGGGCGGTTACTCAGCGTTTGATAGCCGAGATAGTCCACCCACCATGCGGCTCCGCTGTAGCGCGAGCCCGAATACTCCAGTGCCGGAAAGCGGTACTGCCCCGGCGGGGTGCCGATGCCCACGCTTGCCCACTCGCCGTTACGGTGAAAAGCCATCATCAACGGTGGAGGGCTGAACATATCTGTCATTTGCGCCGGACGAAAGTCCTCGTCTGTTCCTTTGCGCGCGTCTGTGGTGAAGCCCAGAGCCTGCGGCTCCGCAATGGAAAACTCCCACTGGTTCGCATGATTGGGTGCGGGGCTCCAGTAGTGGTCGGCCATCAGCGTGGAATTCCACGCGCTGCCATCGGTGGTGCCTTTTTCCCAGCGTCCGGGCCGACCGTTGGAAAAAAAGTAGCAGCGCCCTAGCTTGCCCTCTCCCCATGCGGTCTGGTCGAACTCCACGTGATCGGTATAGAGTCGCCAGTGGAACTCGCGTTTGCTCCACAGGGAACTGGTGGCGGTGACTACGATTTCACTGCGCAGGTCAGTATCGCTGTCGGGCTGCTTCTCTCCCACACTGTGAACTTGGTAGTGGATTTGGGAAAGATGCTCCGACCCAGTGTCAGAGTCGAGTCCGGAGACCAGCGGAAAGCGAAAAAGCAATCGATGATTGCGGTAAACCTCAAGCGCCGGAACCGGACCGAGTTCGGTCGAGTCGAGTAGCTGCACAGAATAAGCGGGCATGGTTGCCTGATATGTGCCTGCGCCCTTCGGGGCTTTGGCGGAACTGGAAGCGGCGTCTTGCGCGGTGGCAGAACTGGCGACCAGCGCTATGGCTCCGAGTAATGCCAGGCCAGCAGCCCGACATGCAAGAACTCTAAACGCGAGGTTTGAAGGAATATTCATATCGCGCGCCATCTTACAACAAGCGACTCGTGCGGCCTAAGCGGAGGTTCAGGTGCTACAGTGTCCGCGTCACCTTGGCTAGGGAACGAGACTGGTCGGGGTTAAGGCCTTTGGCTTCGGCAAGCAACGCGGCAAACATCTGCGCCGGAATCAGATAGGGAATCGGCGTCAAGAACTCGCCAATCTCTGTCGGCATCAGAATGCTGCGGGTGCAGGCCTGGGCAAGTGGCACGTCTGAGGTGATGGCAAGGGTATCGGCATGGAGTTCTTGCAGGCGGGCGGCAAGCGACGAAATGCCTTCCATGGTAGGGCCGGGCGAAGCAAACAGAATGGCCGGAAAGTGCCGCTCCACCAGAGCGAGAGGCCCATGGAAGAAGTCAGCCGAAGAAAATCGTTCGGCGACTACGTAGCAGGTTTCCATCAACTTCAGCGCGAACTCGTAGGAGTTGCCGTAGAGCAAGCCGCGACCTATGACCACACAATTTTCCATGAAGGTGTAGCGCTGCACGATCTCGCGAACAGAGTCTTGGTGCCCCAGTGCCTGCTGGCAGTATTCCGGAATGCGTTCGAAGCCCGCGGTGGCGGGGGTAGGCCCGGCGAGGGCTTCGGCCAGCAGGTAGAACATCATCATCTGGCCGGTAACGGTTTTGGTGGCGGCGAGCGAAAGCTCCTTGCCTCCATGCACCAGCAGCGGGTGATCCACCAGTTTCACCATGCTCGATTCGGGCTCATTGGTAATGCCAAGAGTGAAGGCTCCACGTTGCTTGGCTTCGCGCAGCACCTGATTAATGTCCACGCCTTCGCCAGACTGGGAGACGCCTATGACGAGAGTCTCATCGAGCCGCAACTGGCCCTTGTAGAGGGTGTAAACCGAGGGCGCGGCTAGAGAGACAGGAATTCCGGTGGCGAGTTCCAGCAGGTAGCGGCCAAACAGGCAGGCATTGTCGGAGCTGCCACGGGCGACTAAGACGATAAGGCGAATCTTGCCGCGCAGGCGTTCGCCGACCGCGCGCAGCGACTGGCGCTCGCGGGCGGCAATGCGGGCCAGCACGTCGGGTTGCTGGTGGATCTCTTGCAGCATTAAAGACATGGCATCTCCGGAACCTGATTACCATACCATTTGTGAGTGCAGGCTCGCCGCCCGCCGCCGTACAGATTCGCCGCAAAGAGCCAGCTTTTTCTGCAAGTTAGCGCGATTCGGGGCAACTTGCAGCACTCATTCTGCCACTAATCAAGAGTGCCCCCCCGCGAAGCGGTGGCGAAAGTGCGCCCGCAGCCAAGGCGCACGAGGCGAACCTTTTTGTACACTAGGAGTTGCACTTATTTCGTCGAAGTCTTGACGGCTGTTGTGGCGAGTGTTTTCAGGCCGTACCCGATCGTCCATTTGCTCTCGTAAACCGAGGAGTCTGCTCCATGAAGTTGCACCCGTGGCGGGTATTTACCGCCCTGCTGAGTACTGTTCTGCTGGTTCCGTGTGTTTCCGCGTTTGCGGCACAGCCTTTTTCTCCTCTCGAAACTCCCGTCGCGCAGAGCGCGGAGCATCCGGTTGGTGCTACAGAAGTTTGGGGAAAGCGGGTTGCTGCGGGCAGCCCTTTCAGCGCAGCGGAGCTACGCCTGAAGGGGCTCGAGCAGAAGGCGCAACTGCGTACGGCTCGGGCCAAGCAAGGCAAGGCAGCAGTCGTGCGTCCGGCTCAGGGCGTAAAGGTGGCCAGGGTATTTTCGGGTCACGAGCTTTCCGCATCGGCAATTCGAGGCAACGCTACTAATGCTACCAACGCTACCATAGCTGGCGACTGGACTTCACTGGGACCAGCGCCGGTGATTTCTGACCCCGGCATTTACGGGCAAGACTATGGTGCGGTCTCCGGGCGAGTGACCGCGGTGGCGGTGGACCCGAACGATGCTACGGGCAATACGGTTTATGCCGGTGCGGCGGTGGGCGGACTGTGGAAGTCCACCAACGCGACCGCGAGCGCGGCCAGTGTGGTGTGGACGCCGCTGCTCGATGCTCAGGCGACCTTGGCCGTAGGTGCGGTGGCCGTACAGCCGGGCAATGGCAATGTGATTCTGGTTGGCACGGGCGAAGCGGATGGAACTGGCTCGTACTTTGGATTGGGAGTCTTGCGCTCCACCGATGGCGGCACCAGTTGGACGCAGATTGCGACGGCGGACAGCGGATCGCACTCGTTTGCCGGCCTGGGTTTCAGCAAGATCGCATTCAGCTCGGTGAATCCGAGTTTGGTGGTAGCCGCGGTTTCTGGTGCCACCAACGGCAGCAGCTTGGGTGCGGTGAGTACGCTGGCGGTGACGGGTCTCTACTATTCCACCGATGCGGGTGCCAGTTGGCATTTGGCCACGGCGAGCAACGCAGGTGTGGCGATTTCTCCTGCAGCGTCGGCTACCGATGTAGCTTTTGCTGCGGCGGGAAACAGCGGTGCGGGTACGTTTTATGCGGCGGTGCAGGACCACGGTGTGTTTTCTTCGAATGACGGCATAGCTTGGTCGCAGCTGGCTGCGCAGCCAAGCACGTCCAGTGCAACTGCGACGGGTTCACTTCCCTTCCACACCGGGCGGCTGGCAGTGGTGGCCGCTCGCACCGAGCTTTACGCCTGGTTTGTGGATGAGGCGGCGGGCGATCGCGGCATCTCGCGCAGCAACGACGGCGGTGCTACGTGGACGACGCTTGACGGCACTGGGATTGATAGCTGCGGCGACTCCACGGGCTGCGGCACGCCGAGCGCTTCCGCGCTCACCTTGGCGGCTGTGCCTCTCGGCTCAACCGGCACCGACCTTTATGCCGGTGCTACCAATCTTTACAAGTGCTCAACGTCGGATGCGACGGATGCGGGCAGCACCTGCCAGGCGGTCAGCGGTACGACCTCGGCGGCGGGATTTGTAAACCTGACGCACGTTTATGGCTGTGGCGGACCCTTGGCAACGACGGCGCACATGCATGGCGGGCAGCACAGCGTGGCGGCACAGTTGTTGGGGTCTGGCGATGCCATTTTGTACATGGGCAATGATGGTGGCGCGTACCGCGCGTTGAGCGGTCAGGCACTGCTTTCTGGTGGCGTCAGCAGCAGTACTTGCACGGGCAGCAATCCGTTTGACAACTTGACCGGAACGCTGGGTTCGCTTAGCGAAGTGGTGGGTTTTGCACAGCATCCGACGGATGCCACCACCTACCTTGCCGGCTTGCAGGACAACGGCGCGGCAGGGGTCTCAGAGAGCTACAACGTTGCGCCACGCTACGGTTCGCCGCTTCCGCTGGCGACGTGGACCTCGCTTGGTGGCATCAACGGCAGCAATGGCTTCAGCGAAATTGATTCCAGCAATCCGGATTATTGGTACACCGCAAAAGCGGGGGGCGAAGTGGACCTGTGCACTGCGGGCACTACCACTCCGCTGGGCTGCATCGAGGCCGGTTTCAGCCCCGTGGGTGTAGGCTATCCCGGCGCAGCCAGTAACCCTTGGAGTGGAGATCCGACGGGGCCGTTCACGGCGTTTGTGACCGATCCGCAACTCGCTGGCAACTTACTGGTCGGCACCTGCCGGGTGTGGCGCGGCAATGGCGTCACCGGCGTCTTTAGCCCCATTAGTCCGGAGTTCGACTTCCTGAAGAGCAGCAGTTGTCTGGGCACCAGTCAGAGGAATGTGGTGAGTGCCATCGCGGCAGGCGGGGCGACTACGGCCAATGGCTCACAAGTGATCTACATCGGTACGGCAGGTTCTGGCACCGTCACCGCACCCACGAGTGGGCGGGTATTCGCTACCACCAGCGCCGACAGTGGCAATTCGGTATGGCGTGAAGTGACAGGCGCGGTGAACCCGATGGGCTTTGATATTTCCAGCATCTACGCGGATAGCTTCAATGACCCGACCGGTTTTACAGCATACCTTGCGGTGAAGGGATATTTGACGCAGGCAGGCGGGCGGGTATGGAAGACGACAAATGCCGGCGGATTGTGGACGGATATCAGCCGAACCTTGCCGAATATACCGGTTTCGAGCGTGGTGCTCGATCCGGTGGATCACACCACGTTGTACGCGGGAACGGATATCGGCGTCTTCGTTACACAGGATAGCGGTGCAAGCTGGGCGGAATATGGTACCGGTTTGCCTAATGCTCCGGTGAGCCAACTGCGGGTCTTCAATAGCGGCGGAGTGAGTGAGCTGCGGGTGGCCACGTATGGGCGCGGCCTGTGGAGCATTCCACTGCTGGGCGTGAGTAGCACCCTGCCTAACTTCTCCTTTGGCGGAGTGAGCAGCGGGGTAAGTGTACTGCTGGGCGGTAGCGTAGCCACGTCGTTCACCTTGACTTCTACCAACGGCTTTGCCGGCGATGTTACGTTCAGTTGCCCGGCTCCCCCGGATGGAGTGTCGTGCAGCTTTGATGCCGGTACGGTTACGCTCGCTTCTGGCGGTAGCGCCACAGTAAACCTTACAATCAGCGCGACCACCAGCGCCTTGGCGCAATTGGTCAACTTGAGCCTTCAGGCGACGAGCGGAAACACTACGCAAGAGACCACTATCCCGGTCACCGTGACGGGGGTGCAGCCAACCTTTGTCTTCCGGCTCAGCGCGCCTGACGTCATCAGCACCGCTCCGGGCGGCTCTATTGCTTACGGATTGAGCATTGAGTCTGTGAGCGGATTCAGCGAGGCCGTCACCTTCACCTGCATTGCGGGGATTCCGCAGGGAGCGACCTGCCTGTTTAGCCCCTCGGTGGTGACGGGCGCGGGCAATTCAACGCTCACCATCCAGACCGCACCGCCAGTAAAGACTGCTTCCATTCCAAAGCCGGATGGATCTTGGCTTGCGCGCACCAGATCAGCACCGCTGCCCACCGCTTTGTGGATGCCACTGGCTGGGCTGACCCTGTTGGGGTTTGGTGTAGGCCTCGCAGGCCGCCAGCGGGTTTGGCGTTCACTCGGTGTGGTGACGGCGATGGCATCCGTGGCCTTATGGCTGGCGTGCAGCGGCGGCAGTTCTACCACGACCTCGACCTCAGGCGTTGCGGTCACGATTTCGCCCACCATCGTTTCGTTGTTCTCTGGCGCGACGCAGCAGTTTTCCGCGATTGTCACCGGCTCCACCAACACCACCGTCACGTGGGGCGCCTCGCCCGGCACGATTGATACCAACGGTTTTTACACCGCTCCGTTCTACACGGGAACCAAGGCGGAGACGGCAACCGTAACTGCCACGGCGCTGGCCGACACTACGCAATCGGCCAAATCAACCGTGACCATCAATGCCTACAACGGTGGCACCCCGCCGGGGAACTACACGGTCACTGTGCGGGCGACCTCCACCCACGCCAGTCAAACCGGTACTGTGAACATCACCGTCCAGTAGCTGCAACATCCGTGGCCCGAGCGGCTGGAAGAGCATAGCGATGTGCTCTTCCAGCCGCTCGCGGTTCCAGCCCACTTCCGCTGCTTGCCGTGCGGCATTTTACTTTTTCACCCTTGTTTCTTATCTGTCTGCGCCGATTGCGCTATATTGGTGTTCGCAAGTGGCACACATTCTCCGTGCGCCCCAGTCGGGGGCGCCAAAGGAATCAGGGGGCAGTTTATGTTCCGTAGCACTTTCCGCAACGCATTTCGCAAAATTGGTTTGGGTGTGGTGGTTTTGGCCATGTTCGCACTTCCAGTTCTGGCCGAGGATGGCTGGAAGCAGCTCTTCAACGGCAAAGACCTAACCGGCTGGAAGCACGTGGGCCCGGGTGGCATTACTGTGGAAGACGGATTGATGAAGACCCACGGCGGCATGGGCCTGACCTATTGGGGTGGTGGTAAGGTCGGCGATTGTGTAATCCGCGTGGTCTTCAAGATGCGCGATCACAATGACAACTCCGGGGTATACATTCGCATTCCGCTGGAGCCGCGCGAAGCCTGGATGCCGGTTCACTATGGCTACGAGGTCCAGATTGACAATCAACCAGAAGACTCCAAGGAAGATGAATACCACGTGACCGGCGCGTTGTATTCACTATCGAAGCCGCTGGCGCGTCCGGGCAAGCCGGGGCCAGAGTGGAACACGATGGAGATTACGTTGGATGGGCCGCGCACCATCGTCTTTTTGAACGGCGTGAAGGTGACCGACTATAAAGAAGGCCAGCCGGTGCCGGAGCAGAAGTTCGATTTCGAGCCGCTGCGCGGCCCGCGTCCACTGAAGGGCTGGTTCGGATTGCAGAACCATAGCGATAACGACATCGTGATGTTCAAGGAAGTTGCGATGAAGCCACTGGTGAAGAAATCGGCTGCAATGAAGATGGACGCTGAGAAAATCGAAAAGAAATAGGGCAGTCATCCCGCTAGCGCGAGGAGGAGAATATCTATGAACAATAGCACGGTTTCACGCAGGGAGTTTTTGCAGGCAAGCGCAGTGGCAGGTACGTTCCTGGCGGCATCTAGCCTGATGGATCCCGAAGCGGCAGAAGCAGAGATGGCTGCTGGTGCTGCCGAGCCGGTGAAGTTTGGCATGATCGGCATCGGTATGCAAGGTTCGGGGCTGATGACGAATGCGCTGGAATTGCCGGGAATCAAGTGCATCGGCGCCGCTGACCTCTATGATGGGCGCCACACACTGGCGAAGGAGATCGCCAACGATCCTAACCTGTTCACCACGCGGCACTATGAGCAATTGTTGGAGAACAAAGACATCCAGTGCATCGTGGCCGCCGTACCCGACCACTGGCACAAGCAGGTAGTGGTGGACGCGGTCAGCGCGGGCAAGGATATTTACTGCGAAAAGCCTATGTCGCATTCGGTGGCTGACGGACTTGCCATGGTGGCGGCGGGCAAGAAGACCGGGCAGATCATCCAGATTGGTTCGCAGCGCGTCAGTTCTATCATTTGCGCCAAAGCAAAGGAAATGATCGCCAGCGGGATGCTTGGCGACCTGATGATGGTGGAAGGCACAATGGGGCGGAACGATCCGAATGGTGCATGGGAGTACCCCCTTCCAACTGATCTTTCGCCGCAGACAGTGGATTGGGACAAGTGGCAGGGCACGGTGCCCAAGCGCGACTTCGATGGCAAGATATTCGCTCGTTGGCGTTGCTGGAAGGAATACGGTACGGGCGTGGCGGGCGATCTGATCGTACATTTGATCAGCGGCATGATGTTCATGGTTGGCATCAACGAGCCACCCAAGCGGGCGTCAACCTTCGCCAACATTCTGCGCTGGAAGGATGGCCGCAACATGCCAGACGTCCACCTCACGCTCTTTGAGTATGGCCAAATCCCCATATACATCCGGCTCAACCTGGGTACGGAGACGCCAGAGGTTTACCGGATCATGGGATCAAAGGGCATACTCGAAGTGACCGAGTTCGGTTTGCGGTTCGACCCGCAGCCGGGCATTGACGTAAGCCCCAGCTACTACTCTGGCGGCTTCCCTAAGGCGATGCGCGAGGAGTACGTGAAGCAGTGGCACGCAGAAAACGACGCAGCGGTGGAGAAGACTATGACTGCGGCCAGTACCGTGTTACGTGCGCCGGACTACGACGACGTGAAGCCGCATCTGCTTAATTTTTTTAACGCAGTGCGGACGCGCAAGCCTGTGGTGGAGGATGTGGTGTTCGGCCATCACGCCGCCCTCGCCTGCCACATGGCGAATGAAAGCTACTTCCGGCATTCCGCCGTGGTGTGGGACGAAAAGACGAACACGATTAAGAACGCGTAGTTTGGTAGTTTGTTCCAGCGCATACACACGCCTTTTCCGGAGACCGGGAAGGGCGTGTGCACATTTCTGACATTTTTTGTGCGGCATGAGGCATGGATTTGCATGAAGATTAGGGTCTGTTGGATTGCATTTGGGCTGATTGTTGCGGCGGCAACGGCCGGGGCGCAAACCTGGACCGTCAGCAATGGCGAGGTTTCGCGTACGCTTCAGTTCAGCGAGGCAGCAGGACTCTCCACGCAACAGCTAACGGATATCAAGACCCACACCGACTTCATCCTGTCATCAAAGCCGCGCTACAACGTGCCGCAAGAGTTTGCGCTGGAGTGCGACGGGCAGCACTATAGTGGCGGCAGCAATCAGTTTGCGCTGTTGGGCGCGAGTGAAGAAGTTCTGCCCAAGGGCAAGTCGCTGACCATCCGGCTGAGGGCGAAACAAACCGCGCTGGAAGTGGCGGTCGTGTACGCCGTATATGACGGGCATCCAGCGATTCGCAAACATCTGGTGTTGCGGAATGCGGGCGAGCAGCCCCTGCACTGCTCCCATCTCAATCTGGAGTCTATCGCGCCTTCTGTGGGGCCGGAGGCCGAAACCACGCTGCTCACACAATACGGGTCGGTTCCGCGCGAAATTTTCTACACTGGCCGCTCGGAAGATGCGGGCTTGCTGGTGGCCAATGCGCGAACGGGTGTGGGCTTCGCAGTGGTAAGCGAAGTGCCCGGGTACATGAAGCGTACGGAGATCCTAGGTTGGGACGAGTTCGACCGGGTGCCGATTGGCGTCCTGTATGACACCGACCTGATGCCCTTTTCGCGGACGCTGAGGCCGCGCGAAGCGTTTATCACGGCCAGCGTTTCACTGCTCACCTTCCGCAACGGCGATGGCTTTCGCGACCCGCACTGGGTGCTGCCAACTTACACCGCGCAGGTGCTGATGCGACGCGTGGAAGCACGTGGCGGCGCGCCATGGATCTACAACACTTGGGAGCCGTTTGAGCGGGAGATCAATCGCGATACGGTGATGCAGTTGCTCAACGTGGCTGGCACCATGGGCATAGACATCTTCACCATTGATGACGGCTGGCAGAAAGAGTACGGCGCGAATGAGGTGAACCTCGACGCGTTTCCGGGCGGGCTCAAACCGATTCAAGACGCAGTGGAAGCCAAGGGCATGAGGTTGGGCCTGTGGATTCCGTTGGCTGCAATTGGCGATTCGACCAAGGAGTATCTCGAGCATCCGGGTTGGGCTGCGCTCGACATTCAGGGCAAGCCGAAGATCACCGGGACAGCGGCGGGACCCAAGCCGGTGATGTGCCTAGCCAGTCCATTCGCGGATACTGCTGCGGACCGGATCAACGACGCGATTGAGCGATTTAACCTTGCCTACGTCAAGCTGGACTTGACGACCATCTTCAATGCCTACGGCGAGGCTCCGGGATGCTGGGCCAAGGGGCACGATCACGCCGATTGGTCGGAGTCACTGGGCAAGATCTACGAGGGCATTTCGTCCGTTACACACCGTGTGTATGCGAAGCATCCCGACGTGCTGCTGGACTTGACTTTTGAGTTGTGGGGGCAAAAACACATGGTGGACGCCGGACTGCTGGCGGTGGGCGACCTCGACTGGCTCAGTAACGTGGACGACCGGGTACCGACCTCGGCGGGGCCGCTACAGGCGCGGACACTGCTCTATCAGCGTGCGGCTTCCATGCCGGTGGAAAGTATGCTGATCGGCAATATCCACGGCGAGGTGCCCAGTATTCAGGAAAGCTTTGCCACGGAGATTGGCTCCGCTCCACTGTTGCTGGGCGACCTGCGCAAGCTGACTGTCGCAGACCAGCAGTGGTACCACGAGAAGATCGCGTGGTTCAAGCAACTGCGGCGGAGCAGGCGCATCAGCGACAGTTTTTTCCCGCTCGGCAGTGCTGCGCAACCTTCTGCCAGCCAATGGGATGGCTTTGCCCGTCTGGAACGTAGCGGTAGTGGCGTGATCGCGCTGTTCCGCAACCACTCGGGTGTGCCGGGAGTGGACGTGCGCCTACCGCTGATACCCGAAGGCAAGTTCCGCGTGAAGTCGGTGATGACGGGTGGAGAGTTGGGTGTGTTCAACAAGGCGGACTGGGCGCAGGGCGTGCACGTGAAATTCGGCGGCGATGCGACAGTTGAGATTCTGGAAGTGACGGCCGAGCGGTAAGCGGTGGGCGGATCATAGATCGCTGGTGACAATAAAAAGGCGGGCTCTGGGCCCGCCCATTTACTTCGCTACCAAGTAACTCCGAGCTACAACTCGTTCTTCTTCATTGCCTCCACCGCGTAGTTCACGGCTCTCGCCGTGAGCGCCATGTAGGTCAGCGACGGATTTACGCACGCAGTCGAAGCCATGCAGGCGCCGTCGGTGACGAACAGATTCTTGGCATCGTGGGCCTGATTGTGCGAGTTGAGCACGCTGGTCTTGGGGTCGCGGCCCATGCGGGCACCGCCCATCTCATGGATGGTGATACCCGGAACATTGTCCTCGATGAAGGGTTGAATGTCGCGCGCGCCCGCGGCAGAAAGCATCTCCGCCGCGCAGATGGACATATCATGCAGCATGGCGCGTTCGTTCTCACCGTATTCGCAGGTGATGCGCAAAGCCGGAATGCCCCATGCGTCCTTTACCTCAGGATCAATCTCCACGCGATTCTTCGGGCTTGGCAGTGATTCGCCAAAGCCGTAGAAATCGAATGTCCACGGACCGGGCTGGCTGAGTTCGGCTTTGTACTCGGGGCCGAATCCGGCCATTTGCTCGCCGCGCTGCCAGTTTTCGCGTCCGCCACCACCTTGATAGCCATAGCCGCGCAAAAAGGCCTTGTGTTTGCTCTTGACGTTGCGGAAGCGCGGCATATAAATGCCATTGGGGCGACGTCCCTGATGGGTCTGGTTTTCGTGGCCCGGCATCCGTCCGCGTGCACCGCCGCCCATGCAATGGTCCATCACATAGGTGCCGAGCACGCCGCTGGAGTTACACAGTCCATGGGTAAACTCCGGTGTGGAAGAGTTCAATAAAATGCGGGTGGATTCCAGCGACGACGCGCACAAGAAGACAATGCGCGCGTTGAACTCCATCACCTCTTTGGTTTGGCCGTCAATCACGCGGACGCCCTTGATGCGGCGCTTGGCGGAATCGTAAATCAAGCTATGTACAACGCTATGCGGACGCAGCGTAAGCTTGCCGGTGGCGCGAGCCGCTGGCAGCGTGGAGTTCAAGCTGCTGAAGTAAGACTTGGTGCTGCATCCGTGGTCGCAGGGGCCGCAGTAGTGGCACGCGGCGCGTCCGCGATGGCGTTGGGTGAGCACAGCGCTGCGGCCGATGGTCAGCATGCGCTCGTCGCCGAAATATTTGGCAACCGTGTCGCGCATATCCTCCTCGACGCAGAAAAAGTCCATGGGCGGCAGAAATTTGCCATCCGGTAATTGTGGCAAGCCTTCCATACGCCCGCTGACACCGATAAACTCTTCCACATGGTCGTACCAAGGAGCGAGATCGGCGTAGCGAATGGGCCAGTCAGCGCCGAGGCTTTCCTTGAGGTTTGCTTCAAAGTCGAGATCACTCCAGCGATAGGACTGGCGTCCCCACATGATGGAACGTCCACCGACCTGACGGCCGCGAATCCAAAGAAATGGCTTATCTTTGGGGGTGGTGTAGGGGTTTTCATTGTCATTGACGAAGAACTTGGCGTTGAGTTCGCCCAGCACTCCGCCCTTCTGCTGCATGGGTTGGTCGCGCTCAACTTTCTTGCGGTCGCCCAAATCGCGAAAGGTCTTTTCCCAAATCGGAACATGTTCGGCGTAGTCCTTATCTGGGTCAATGGGGCGGCCAGCTTCCAGGCAGAGCGTCTCCATGCCATTTTCGGTGAGTTCCTTGACAGCCCATCCGCCAGAGATGCCAGAGCCGATCACAATCGCGTCATATTGTTTGCTCGCCATGATTATTTCGCGGCCTCCGCAGGGGTAGCAGTCGCAGCAGGTGCAATGGTGACGCATGCGCCGTGGCTGGTGGGTACCACTTCATAGTGAAGCACTTGTGTGGCACCGATTTCTGAGGTGAAGAATCCGACGAGCGTCAGATGCTTCATGGCGCGGAAGAAGCTGGTCTCCACTGGTTTGGGGTGGTAACGATTCTCACCCGTAAATGGAGTGGCTGCTTCGCGCGTGCGGGTCAGGTGTTCGTCCCAGTAGCTGAGCATCTGCTTCTGCTGCACCGAGGTGCAATCCAGAAACACCGCACCATAGGTGGCCTTGCACTCGGCATCCGCCTGGTCCAGGTCCTTCAAGAACTGGTCGCGCTCCGGTGGGCTGTACCATTCGGCGAGCAGCAGATCAATGAACTCATTCACCCGCGCGGCCTTGGCTCCCGGCGTATCTGTCGCGGGGATGATCCATTCGGAGATGGCGGCGACCGTAGCGTTCTGGTGGGGGTTCAGCACCTTCAGCGCGGTTCCGCCGGGTGGCGTTTCGGCATTAATCTGCTGGTGCACACCATGCAGCATGGCCAGCGCACTGCTGGAAAGCAAGGGCAGGGCGACGGCTCCGCTCAAAAGGCGAATAATGTCTCGCCGGGAAAGTTCCGGCAGAGATAATCCCGTGGCCGACGGTTTGGGTTCAGGCATAAGTTGACACCTCGGTACTTCGAATCGGTCGTGCGAATCGGTCGTGCGAATCAGTCGTGCGAATCAAGGGTTCAAATCGGTACAGCGAACCCGACATGCGAGTTCGTCTCGCAGGTTCGTTATGCAAATCAAAGACGGCGGGCCAGTTGCACTGGTGCCACCGTCTTCATGTTTAGGCCTGCGCGGAGCGAATCGCAAATTCTCGTGCCGCTTTCAGGCTGGCGATTGGGTCAGCCGTCGGAATGAACTCCATGGCGACGTAGCCCTTGTACTTGAGTTGTTGCATCTTGCGGAAGATGCTGGCGTAGTTGATCTCGCCAGTGCCGGGCTCGTTGCGGCCGGGTACGTCCGCAATGTGGAACAAGCCACACTGGTCAATATTCTTCTCCATCTTCTCGATCAGGTTCCCCTCGGAAATCTGCTCGTGGTAGAAGTCGTAAAGGAATTTGACGCGTGGGCTACCCACGGCGCGGGTGATCTCGAAACCTTCTGCAACCGAGGTCAAGTAGTACTTGGGATTTTCTTCGCCGTCTATGTTTTCCAGCAGCAGGGTCCAATTGCGGCGCTCGGCGATGTCGGCGGCGCGCTTCAGGGCTTCAATGCAGGCCTTGTGATGCGCCTCTTGCGACAGGCCTTCCACGCGGTTGCCGGAAAGCATGATGATGCTGTTCGTGCCAATCTGCTCGGTCACCTTGGCGAAGCCGTCGAGTTCGGTGAGGAACTCCTTCTGGGTGGCAGGATTCGCGATACCAGTGTGCATACCGGCGGTGCAGTCCACCACCATGTTAAGTTCCCGCATCTTGGCCATATTGGTTTTGTAGTCAGCGGGTGTCCACTTCTCAAACTCTCCCACCAGTTCTACGGCATGGTAGCCAGCGGCGGCGACTTTCTCCAGGCGCTGCGTAAACGGCAGGTCGCGGTACACGGTCCACAGCATTACGGAAAGTTTGAACGAAGGCTCAGCCATTGAGGCATAGGCGGCAGCCGGAGAAGACAACGCGGGCAGCACGGCGGAGCCTAGGGCAGCGCCAGAGACAAGTTTAGAAAAGTCGCGACGGTTCATGAAGAGCCTCCTTGAGTTGCCAACACTACTTGAGTTTCCAGCACGAAGTGACTAGCACTCCGACCGGCAAATCGAAACAACTACACCGCAGTGCCGCGCACGAATTCTACCGCACTATGCGGTCTTTGGGCGCAGCACCGCCCGCAGGGGCGCGCAGAGCGCTAGCAGGGCGGCCTGCTGCTGCCCGGCCCAGTCTGCATCCTTGCCGAGTTCGCGCGCCAACACTGCGGCCACTGGGGCCGCGCAATCGGAACTGGCGGCGAGGTCGAGAAACAGGCTGCGAGTGCGCCGCGCCAGCACGTCTTCTGCGGTGCGGGCCATCTCTTGCCGCGCAGCGGCTACCACGTCGGCATAAATGTAAGGCAGGTTCGGGTGCAGCGGCGCCGCGAGCGTCGAATCCGCACTGACCATCGCAGCGGTATCCGGCTCGGCGGCCAGCACAATCCCTGCCGTCCGGCATGGAGCAGCAGGCAGTCCAGCCATTTCGACTGCTTTGTCCACAGCGTCCTCGGCCATGCGGCGGTAAGTGGTCCATTTGCCTCCGGCGACGGTGACCAACCCGCTAGCCGCGACGGTAACCGAGTGCTCTCGCGAGAGGCCCGCCGTGCTGTTCGCGTCCTGCCGAATCAAAGGGCGCAAGCCCGCGAAGGAGGCAGTGGCATCCTCCACGGTCAGCGGCGAATCCAGATAACGATTCAGTTGCGCCAGAATGAACTCCGCCTCAACGCTGGTTGGTACCGGGTCGTGTACGGCGCGTTCGGCTTCCACATCCGTGGTGCCAACGATCACATGATTGTGCCAGGGAATCGCGAATAGCACGCGGCCGTCGTCGGTCTTTGGCACCATGATGGCGCTTTGCATTGGCAGCAGAGCGCGCGGAAACACCAGATGGCTGCCCCGGCTCCAACGTAGCATGGGCTTGGCGGCTGGCGAATCCTCGGTGCGAATCTCATCCACAAAAATGCCGGTCGCGTTGATGATGGCGCGCGCGCGAACTTCAACTTCTCGGCCCGACTCTTCGTCGCGTGCCACCACGCCGCTGAGCTTGCCCAGCCCACTGCTTTTGCCGCCCTCGCGAAGAAAACGCAGTGCAGGCATGTAGTTCAGCACCACCGCACCTTGGTCTGCCGCAGTGCGGGCCAGCGCCACCGCCATCCGAGCATCGTCAAATTGGCAATCGGAATAGAGTACTCCGCCGACAAGGCCTTTGGGCTGCGCGCCCGGCAGATGCTCCAGTGTTTTCGATGCGCCTAGCAGTTTCGTGGGCGATAGCCCATAGCGACCGGCCAGCAGGTCGTAGATCTTCAGCCCGGTAAAGTAAAATGGCGCGTCCAAGTAGTGGTAGAGCGGCACGATGAAAGGAACTTCGCGCACCAGCGCGGGCGCATTTCGCAGCAGGATGGCGCGTTCGCGCAGAGCTTCGCGCACCAGCGGTATGTTGCCCTGCGCCAGATAGCGTACCCCTCCGTGCACCAACTTGGTGGAGCGGCTGGAGGTTGCATGGGCAAAATCTTTCGCTTCGATGAGGGCCGTGCGATAGCCGCGCGAGGCTGCATCCAGCGCAGCGCCGAGGCCGGTGGCACCGCCGCCGATCACCAGCACGTCAAACACGCCGTCGCTGGCTAGAGCTCGAAGATTGGATTCGCGGTTCATGGTGAGAATGCGGCGCACGGAGCAGTCCGTCGCCTAGTTGTCATCCTCCGGTGCGTCCCATCCGCGGCAGCGTTCAATCGCGCGTGCCCAGCGGCGCAGTGTCTTAGCTCGCGCTTCCTGGGGGATGGATGATTTGTAGCGTTGATCCACCTTCCACTTCGAGGCAACGTCGTCCGGCGTCTTCCAGATGCCCGCGCCGAGTCCAGCCAGATACGCTGCGCCCAGTGCGGTGGTTTCGCTGACGACCGGACGCACTACGTCAATGCCCAGCAAGTCAGCCTGCCGCTGCATGGCGAAATCATTTTGCGAGACTCCGCCATCCACGCGAAGTTCGGTGAGGGTTACGCCCGACTCCTGTTGAATCAGACGGATGACGTCGGCGGCCTGGCAAGCAATGGACTCCAGCGCGGCGTGGACAATATGCGCGCGCGTAGTGCCGCGGGTGATGCCAAGAATCATGCCGCGCGCGTAGGGATCCCAGTGCGGTGCACCGAGGCCAACAAAGGCTGGCACAAAGACGACGCCGCCGGAGTCAGGCACGCTGCGAGCGAGCGCATCGGTTTCAGGCGACCCCTTGACGAAGCCCATTTCATCGCGAATCCACTGCACCGCCGCACCGCTGACAAAGACCGCGCCCTCTAGCGCGTAACTGGCTTTGCCCACTTCGCTGGAAAACGCGACGGTCGTAAGCAGGCCCTTCTGGCTCTGCACAATTTTTTCGCCAGTGTTGGCCAGCACGAACGAGCCGGTACCGTAGGTGCACTTGGCGGCTCCGGCGGTAAAGCCAGCTTGTCCGCATAAAGCCGCCTGCTGGTCGCCCGCAATTCCGGTAATAGGAATGGCGGTCCCAAAAAGTGAAGCGTCGGTGTCACCAAAATGCGCGGTGCAGGGCAAGGCTTCCGGTAAAACCGCCGCCGGAACCTTTAGCATCGCCAGCATCTCGCCGCTCCAGTTCAGCGTGGTCAGGTCAAAGAGCAGCGTACGCGAGGCGTTGGTGTAGTCGGTGCGATGCTGCTTGCCGCCGGTCAACTTCCACAGCAGCCAGCTATCTACATTCCCGAAGCAGACTTCGCCACGCTCGGCCCGGTCGCGCAGGCCAGCGACGTTTTGCAGCAGCCAGTGGACCTTGGTGCCCGAAAAGTAGGGGTCGAGCGGTAGCCCGGTGATGGCACGGGAGCGGGCTTCGAAACCAGCGGCTTTCAACTCGGCGCAATAGGCTGCCGTGCGGCGGTCTTGCCACACGATGGCGCGGTGAACCGGCTCTCCGCTCGCTCGATCCCACACAATCGTCGTTTCCCGCTGGTTGGTAATGCCGATCGCGGCAACGTCCCCCGCCGTAATGTGGGCGCGCTTCAGAGCTTCATACACGGTGCGCAGCTGGCTCTGCCATATTTCTTCGGGGTCGTGCTCCACCCATCCCGGCTGGGGATAGTGCTGCTCGATCTCTTCTTGCGCGAAGGTGATGAGGTTGCCGTCGCTGTCGAAAACGGCAGTGCGAGAACTGGTGGTGCCTTGGTCAAGAGCGAGGATGTATTTCACGGTCAGCTCCGTAAGCGCTTACGTCAATTTGAGTGCAAAAATCATTGCGCCACAAAACTCAAGCGCGACTTCTGCCGCGCCCCAATTCTTGGTTTCCCACCTTAACTACGTTTCATAAACGGCCGCATACACACCTGATAAATCGTCGCTCCCAGCACCCCGCCGATCAGTGGCCCCGCTATCGGTACCCACCAGAAGTTGCCCGGTGAAGGGAACGCTTGCTCACCCCAACCTGCTGCGAAGGCAAACAGCCGCGGGCCGAGGTCACGGGCCGGGTTGATCGCCCAGCCTTCCAGATAGCCGCCCGCCGCGCCAATCACCGCCACCAGCAAACCAATCGCCAGCGCGCCCCCATTGGCCTGCGGCGCCACCGTGTTGAACTGGTCGGTGATGGCGAAGATGCCCAGCAGCAGAATCGCCGTCAGAATGATTTCGTCGCCAAACGCATGCCACGGGGTGATGGCCAAGCCGGGGTGCGTGAAGAAGATGCTGGCCGTGGTGCCGCCAGACTCCATATTGCGCACCGCATTGTGCAACGTGTTGTAGTGGTCAATCACCGGACTGTAAAGCTGATACACCACCGCCGCACCCACAAATCCGCCTGCCACCTGCGCCGCCACATAAGGGAAAAACTTTTTCCAGGGGAAGTCGCGATGAATGCACAAGGCCAGCGTCACGGCGGGATTGGCGTGAGTGCCGGAAACGGTTCCCGTGACGTAGATCGCCAGCGTTACAGCCATGCCCCATGCGATGCAGACCCCCCAGTAGGCTTGCGCGTAAGGACTGGGGTCGTAGAGAAAGTACATGGCGGCGACGGAATCGCCGAGCGAAATGATGATGGCTACTGCGATCAACTCGGCGAGCAACTCGCCGGCCAGCTTCTTCATGGTCGTCCCCGCAGGGTGCTCGCAGGCTAGGCAGAGCGAACCCTAAGATTTTTTGTCGTGTCAGAAGTACAAAATCACCGCGAGCTAATTTTCGACGTAAGCGGTTGCTTCCGCCTCAGGCCGGGTGCGGCTTAAATAGTAATTCATGGCGGGCGTAACCAAAAGCGACAACACCATGGAGACCAGAATCCCGCCAATCACCGCAACGGCCAGCGGCTGCAACATCTGCGACCCCGCGCCCCATGCCAAAGCCAGGGGCAGCATCCCCGCCATCGCTGCCAGCGCGGTCATCATAATGGGGCGCAACCGCCGCCGACCTGCCTGAAAGATGGCTTCTTCTGCGGATACGCCCAGGCTGCGCAGTTTTTGTTCTGCGTCCAGCAGCAAAATGCCATTCTTGGCCACAATGCCGATGACCATGATGAGTCCCATGAACGATGCGATGTTGAACGTGATGCCGGTGACCAGCAGGGCGAGAAATACGCCGGAAGTAGAGAGCAGCGCTGAGGTGAGAATGGAGAGCGGCGCCGCGAAGGTGCGGAATTCGTAGAGTAAGACTGCGAACACACACACCACAGCCAGTACCAGCACAAAGGCGAGATCGTGGAACGAGCGCTGCTGCTCCTCATATGCGCCGCCGTAAACCACGCGAATGCTCTGTGGCAGGTGAAGGCCCGCCACCGCTTGCTTTACTGCTGCAACCCCTGTGCCAAGGTCGCGGCCTTCGAGTCTGGCCGTAACGGCAACCAAACGCTGCAAGTTTTCGCGGCGAATCTCTTCCTGACCCGGAATCTCAGTGAGTGCAGCCAAGGAACCCAGCGTTGCCGTCTTGCCAGTGCTGCTGTTGAGCAGCGTGTTATTCATGGCTTCCAGCGAGTCGCGGTTATGGCCCGCATAGCGTACGCGGATGGTATAGGCGCGATCGTTGACGATGACTGGCGTGGCCGCTGGCGCGCCCTGCAAAATTGCGGAAGCATCGGTGCTGACCTCTTCGGGCGTAAAGCCAGCCCGCGCTGCGGTGGCAGGATCTACCTGCAAATTCACCGCCGGGCCACTGATGGTGTTTTCAATGCCGTCCAGTTCATCCACCACGCCCGGAACCTTTTGGATGGCATCGGCGACTTTAGGTGCCCACAAGCGCAGCAGCGCCGGGTCGTGGGCAAACAGCTTGATCTGGATCGGTTCGGGTGCGCTGGTCAGGTCGCCAATCATGTCCTGCAACAGTTGCACAAACTCCACGTTCAGGGCAGGCTCTTCGCGGGCAATACGGGTGCGGACGTCGGCGATGATGTCGTCTATGGCGCGGCTGCGGTCGCGCTTCAGCTTGACGGTGAGGTCACCGGTATTGGCTTCGGTCACAGCGGCCAGACCCAGTTGTAGGCCTGTGCGGCGCGATGTGGTTTCCACCTCAGGCACTTCGGCCAGCATGTGTTCCACATGGCTGATGACGCGGTCGGTCTCTTCCAACGAGCTGCCAGCAGGCATGATGTAGTCGAGCACAAATCCGCCTTCATCCATGGCAGGCAACAGGTCAGAGCCGAGAGCACGATAGCTAACGGCTGAAACCGCCACCACGGCGAGGCAAAACACAATCAGCAGACGGGGCCGCGCGACGGTCAGGCGCAACGCCTTATCATACAACCGCAAGATCTTGCCGAAGAAGCCGGATTCTTCGTGTTGTGCCAGCGCCTGCTCATGTTCCAGCGCTGCTGCGCCGTGTCCGTGTCCGCGCTCGCCTTCGCCCAGAGCTTCGGCGCCGGGTTGCACTTCTAGGTCGTGGATCAGAAACTGGCTCAGGCAAGGGGTCCAGGTGACGGCCAGAATCAACGAAGTGAATAACGATGCAGCGACCGTGATGGCGAGCGCTCGAAAGAATGTACCCGTCACGCCGGTGATGGCGATCAGTGGCAAGAACACAACAATGGGTGTGATCGTGGAAAAGATGAGCGGCCCGGTGATCTCGCGGAGCGCACAATCCACAGCATGCAGGCCACGTTCCCCCGCGTCGCGATGCAACACAATGTTTTCCACCACCACGATGGCATCATCAATTACCAGGCCGACCGCAGCCGCCAACCCTCCCAGCGTCATCAAGTTGAAGCTCTGCCCCATCCACTTCAGCACGATAAAGGTGATGAGCAGAGTGACCGGGATGACCATGCCCGCAACCACAGAAGTGCGCCAGTCCCGCAGGAACAGCACCATGATGATGGAGGCGAGAATGATGCCGATTAATACCGCGTCGCGCACACTGGCGATGGAATCGCTCACGATGTTCGACTGGTCGTAGAACACTTGCAACTGAACGCCGGCGGGCAGCGTCTGGCGAATCGCGTCCACCTCGGCGTGTACGGCGCTGGCTACGTCGAGCGTGTTGCCTTCGGGCTGGCGATTGATATTGAGCAGAACGGCGGGCTTTCCATTCGCGCGAACGGCCGTATAGACCGGCTTCACAGAGGGGCCAACTTCGGCGACGTCGCCAACGCGGATAGGAATGCCCGCCCCAGTGGTTTTGATGACGATGTTGCCAATGCCGCCGCCGCTGTTGACTTGTCCATTGACCAGCGTCAGAAACAGTTGATGGTTGCGTTCGATCAGGCCTGGCGAATCAATCAGATTAGTGCGGCGAATGGCATCCAGAATGTCACTGACTGTAACGCCGGTGGCGAGCAGCTTCGCGGGATTCGGTGCTACCTGAAACTCGGGTTCTTCGCCGCCCTGTACCAGCACGGTGGAAACGCCATCCAGCCGGTTGAGCCGTGGCTTGATCTCGTATGTGGCCATCTCCCAAAGCTTGGTTTGCGGTACTGTGTCGGAGGTTAAGCTATAGCCGAGAATAGGAAAGCTGGCGAAGGTGAGCTGATGGCTTTGTACTTTGGCACCAGCGGGTAGCAGGCCCTGGGCACGGGCGAGGGCGGAATCCACCCGCTGCAAGGTCAGCGGCATATCTGCCTTCCAGTCGAAAAACAGGTCAATCTCTGCCGAGCCCCGGCTGGTGATGGAGCGAACCTGACGCAGGTCTTGCACTGCGTTGACCTCTTCTTCCACCGGTCGCGTGATTGTGACCAGCATCTGATCAATCGGCATCACACCGTTATCAATCGCGATTAGTACCCGCGGAAAGTTAGTGGCCGGAAAGACGGTGACGGGAATAGTGAAAGCGAGATAGCCGCCTGCCAACGACATCGCCAGAGCCAAAAAGACGATGAACCGGGGATGCGCCTCGACCCAGCGGGCGGAAACGCTAGTAAGCGCGGCGCGCGCTTTTTCCCGGCTGGCGCGGTCGGTCATGGAGTCGAAAAATGAAAGCGTCTTTTTCAGCAGAGGCATGGGGTTCGAGTGGAAGCTCAGTCTTCCTTTGCGCCGGGTTTGGTGGATTTGTCTTCCTGCACAGCGGCGGGCTTCTCGTCGCTGGCCGCATCCTCAATCAGCTTGACCGCAGTGCCGTCTGGCAATGCAAAAGCTCCGGCGGTCACCACACGATCGCCCGGCTTGACGCCCGTAGTGATCTGCACCAGGTTGCCCTGACGAATGCCAACCTCCACCTTCTGTGTCGCCGCCTTCAGGTCGCTGCTGACCAGCATTACGGTAGTGGCACCGTCCGCACCAGTCAGCACCGCTGATGCCGGCACTGCCACCGCATCGGCGACCTCTTTCGCGACGACTACCACGCGCGCTGTCATCCCCGGCTTCAACAAATGCTTGGGGTTGGCCGCCTCCACCCAAACCTCGATGGTGGTGCTGTTCTGGTCTACGGCGGGACTCACCAATGTAACCTTGCCCGCGACCGGGACATCCGCGCCCGGGACTTCGAGCGTGGCCTCGTCGCCGGGCTTGAGCAGCCCGGCATCGGCTTGCGGCATGTGCGCCTTGGCAATGATCTTTGAGAGATCCATCACCGTGAGCAGGGGCGTACCCGCAGCGGCCATCTCGCCGGGATAGAGTGGACGTTCGGTGACGTAGCCGTTGATGGGGCTACGAATTTCAGAGTAGGCGAGCTGTGCGGCAGCACCAAGATGATGGCCTTTGGCGGCGGTGAGCTGGCCTTCGGCCGACTTCTTCTGTAACTGGTGTCCACTGGCTTGCAATGCATCGTAATGCTGTTTGGCGATTTCGTAAGTGTTTTTGGTTTGAATCAGCGAAACCCGCGATTGGTCGAGATCTTTGCGGGGCAGCGCACCTTGCTGAAACAGGTTCTCCCGGCTGTCGTAGACTTTTTGCTCGGCTTCCAACGTCTGTTGCGCGGCGTGCAGATCGAGTTCGGCTTTGCGCAACTCTTCGCCCAGCAGCGCCCCGGTGTTGCGGTCGTAGTCAGCCTGCGCTTGCTGATACGAGCCGCGAGTCTCCACCTCAGCGGCGTTCAGGTCGGTGTTCTCCAGCACGGCAAGCAACTGGCCTTCTTTTACGGGACTGCCGCGATTCACCAGAAACTGCTTGACCGGTGCGCTGATTTTGGGCGTGATGGCAGCCTGATGAATGGGAAACAGCACGGCATCTGCCGTCACCAGCCGACGTATGGCGGTCTTCTGCGCCACAGCGATGCGTACGGAAACCTTGGGTGCCTGCTCGGGTGCCGACTTGGTGCAACCTGCCAGAAGACTGCCTAACGTGGCCAGCACAAGCAGGGCGACCGCGCGAGAAACGGTCAGGTCGCGATGCTTCTGTGAAGTTGGGGCTTGCAATTCGTTGCTGGCTGCGAAAGTCATGCGAATTAGAGGCTCCCGGTCAAAGTTTGCAGTGTGGCCAAGGCCAGCCGGTAGCGAGCCTGCCCGTCATCATACGCGTTGCGGGCTGTGACCAGCGTGTTTTGCGCGTCCACCACTTCCAGCGCGTTCGCCTCACCTGCCTGATAGCGCAGGGTGGTCAGATGCAGACTTTGTGCTGCGATCTCCGAAGAGTCGCGTAGCGAGTCGAGCTCGGCGCGGGCCGCGTCGGCTTCAGCATAGAAGCCGCGCAAGTTGGCTAGCGTCTGGCGTTGCGCGGCGCTTAGCTCCAGCTTAGATTGGTCGCGGCGCAACGTCGCTTGTTTGACCTTGCTTTCCGAGGCCCACCAGTTCCAGACCGGCAGATTCAAGCTCACCGCAGCAGAGTAGCCTACATTGCGCAGACCGTTGGTGCTGGTCTCAAAGCGCGGAGCGTCCAGACCGTAGTTGTAGTCGAAGCCGAGTGTAGGGAACAGGCCGCTGCGCGCCACCAGTACTTCTTTGGCAGAAACGTCGAGTGCAGCCACGGCTGCACGCACGTCCAGATTATTCACGGCCGCCAGCCGCGTTGCTTCTTCCATGGTCGGCAGCGGCGGGCCGAGTTGCAGGTCATCCACCACGGTGAAGTTCTCGTTGAAGTCAGGGAAGAGCAGAACTGCGAGTGTGAGACGAGCCTTTTCCAGATTGAGTTGGCTTTCGCGGAAGTCGCGGCCACGGTCATTGGCCTGCAGTTTGGCCTTGATGGTGTCGGCATGGGCTACTTCGCCACCCTGTTCCAATTGCTGCGTGATAGTCAGGAAGTGAGAGGCTTCGTCCGAGGCTGCTTGCGTATTCGCATAGCGGCGCTGCGCCACCACCAGCCCATAGTAACTCTGGGTGACGACTACGGTGAGACCGCGCGCTGCTATCTCTGCCTTGGCTTTGGCCAGCGCCTCCGCTGCAGTGGAGCGCTGGTAATCTGCAACTTGTCCGCCAGCGATATTCAGATTTTGGTGCAGGTTGCCCTGCGCTGTGTACTCATGCACTCCATTGCTGGCGCTAAAGCGTCCGTTGCCGGAATGGGTGCCATCGCTTTGAGTAAAAATCGCACCACCCACCAGATTTACGCTGGGCAACAGGCCCGCGCGAGATTGAATTCGATCCTGCTGCGCGGATTTGAAATCCGTTTGCGCGGACTGATACTGCGGATTCAGCCGCTGGGCGCGCTGAAGCGCATCTTGTAGCGAGAGAGTCGTGGGAGCAGCCGAGGCCGTAGTCGCGATGGCAATTGGTGCGGAAGGTGGCACTTCCTGCGGTGTTTGGGCATCCACGCTAACACCCGCCATGGCGACTGCAAAGCTTGCGGCAAGACCAGTGATCTGCGCCACGCGCAAGCCCGAAGCTGGCAGAAAACGCGGCACCCACAGAAATCGGAACGCATTTGCAGAGGCGATGTGCATCATGACGATTGGGCTCCGAGGCAATAGAACGGCGCTGATAGTATGCTTTGCATTTTAGACGCAATTGGATGAATTCTGGATGAAAGCGGCCCTGAGAATTCTTCCAAAGCGCTACTGGGCTGCAAGTTGGCGCTCGCGCTTGGCCTCGTCGGCCTGGCCGAGTTTGGCGTAGGCCTCTGCCAACGCCGCGTGGGCTGGCGCATATTTCGCAAGCCGCGCGGCGGCAATCGCCAGATGCACCGCCGCAGTCTTGGCATCCCCCGACCTTAGCAGCGCCACCCCAATCTGGCAGTGCGCCCAGGCTGACTCAGGCTGAAGCTGAATGGCGCGATGCAGTGCGGGGATGGCGTTGGCATAGTGCTGCTGCTGGTTGAGCGCGACCCCCAAAGCGTAATGCGCCAGAAAGGCCCCGGGTATGGCGCTGGCAGCAGTTTGCAACGCGGCGGTGGCTCGGTCTGGTTTACCGGCGGCAACCATTTGTGCGGCGGCAAGCACGCGGTTCGCATCGGCAATCCTATCTTTGGGGTCGGTGCCGGTGAGGCCTGCACTGCTCACGTTCGCTTTCTGCAATCCCACATAGCCTAAAGAAGCCAGTTTCTGCGTTTCGCTGGAAGAAAGTCCGGAGGCTGAGCTTTGCCCAGTAGGGGCTGCCAGACGCCGCGTGAAGGCATCCAGTTGGCCGGCCATGGTGTCGAGCGTAGCTTTGGAGCTTCCAGCCAGATTGTGAGTCGCGCCGGAGTCGGCCGCAAGATCGTACAGTTCCGGCCTAGGTGCCCGGATATACAGATACTTACCGGCCCGCCAAGACTCTGTCACAGACCAACCCATTGCGCGCTGGCCGAAGTCACTGCGCGAATAGACCGGCTGCTCGGCGGCAGTTGCCTTGGCCGTGCGCAACAGACTCTGCCCTTGCATTTGCGCGGGGATGGCAACGCCTGCCGCCTCCAGCAGCGATGGTGCGAGGTCCAGCAAACGCACCCGAGCACTCACGCGTGTGGCCGCCATCTGATTCTGCGGCAGCTTCACCAGCAACGGCACGTGCAAGGTTTCTTCGTAGAGAAAAATGCCGTGCGTATCCTCGCCGTGCGCGCCAAGGCTTTCCCCGTGGTCGCCAGCCACGGCAATCATGGCGTCGTCAAAGAGCTTCTTCTGGCGCAGCGCGCTTAGCAGCTTGCCCAGAGCCGCGTCTTCCGCGGCCACGGCTGCCTCGTACGAGCCTGCGCGCGGTGCATCGGCGTCGGAGAGGTGAATCCACAAAAAGAACGGCATGGAATTGTTGTGTACGAGCCACGCCATGGCTCGTGCTGCGATTTGCGCTCCCCGTCGGCGTGACGACTGATACGTGTCCTCACCGCGTGCTGTGGCGTGGAACCCAGCGTCAAAACTGTCAAAGCCGCGATCAAAGCCTTGGGCCAGACCGCTCCGCGGGTCGAGGTCGAGCGACGCGACGAAGGCCGCTGTGTGGTATCCCTTGGCCTTGAAGAGCGCGGGCAGGTACGGCAAGGCAGGGGCAAGCGCTGCGCCAAACTCGCTCACCTGATTGGTTTGGGGATAGGTGCCAGTGAGGATCCCGGCGTGCGATGCGACGGTGGTGGGCACCTGCGCATAAGCCCGCTCAAAAACGAAGGACTGTTTGGCCAGCCCGTCAAGGTTCGGCGTGGTGCCTGTGTGAGACCCGAGAGCGCCCACGCGGTCCGCGCGAACGCAATCGAGCGTAATAAGGATGACGTTGGGCTTGTTGGGAGCGGCAGACACCCACCCGCTAAACCCGACGAGGATTGTTGCCAGCCATGCCATTGCCCGCGTGAACCGAAAACTTGCCATGCGCAAGTTTACTTGCTAAGGCACCGCCTACCCAAGCGTGGTGGGCATCGCCAGATGGCCCACCGGGTGCTTTGGAAACCGCGCCTGCCATTCGGTATGCTTGAGGAGTCCAAGTTGTTCATCGCGGCACCACACGCTTTCGTGCCGCTGGAGCGATTCCTGAAAAAGTTGATCCTCATTATGGGTGCACTACTGGTGGTGGCCGCAGCGGCTTTCTACCTGCTGCATCGTGCGCCGACTTGGCGCGGTGCGCAGCGAGTTGTTGTCCTCGGTATTGACGGCATGGATCCGCAACTGCTGCGGCGCTATATGGCCGAAGGCCGGATGCCGAATTTCGCCAAGCTGGCGGCGAGGGGGTCGTTCACCCCGCTGGGCACAAGCATCCCTCCGCAGAGCCCGGTTGCTTGGTCGAATTTAATTACCGGACAAAACGCTGGAGGCCACGGCATCTTCGACTTTATTCATCGCGACCCCAAAACGATCGGCCTGTACTTTTCTACCTCAAAAGTAGAAGGCCCCAAGCATTCCGTGAGCGTTGGCCCATGGGTGGTGCCGCTGGGCAGCGGTACGGCCGAGCAACTGCGCCACGGCAAAGCCTTTTGGGAAGTTCTCGACGACCACGGAATTCCGAACACCATCTTCCGTATTCCGGCGAACTTTCCGCCAGTCCCCGCCAAGGGTAAGACGCTTTCGGGCATGGGTACGCCCGATTTGCAAGGCACCTATGGGACTTTCACCTTTTACACCGACGATCCGCTGGCTGCGACAGGCGCTGTGGAAGGTGGGCAAATCGTTCCCGTCGAAGTACAAAATTCCCAAGTGAGGGCGAACCTGATTGGGCCGGTCAACAGTTTTCGCAGAGGTGCGCCCGCCGCAACGGAGCCATTTGTGGTTTCGGTTGATCCCACCGAAGCTGCCGCGCACTTTGCGGTACAAGATGCGCAGTTTGTTCTGCGCGAAGGCGAGTGGAGCCCGTGGGTGCACGTGCAATTCCGACTCATCCCGTTCTTTGGCAATGTGAAGGGCATTTGCCGCTTTTATCTTAAGCAGACGCATCCGCGTTTCCAGCTTTACGTTTCGCCCATCAATATGGACCCCGCCGACCCCGCGCTACCAATCGCAACGCCTTCGAGCTACTCGCGCGATTTGGCGGAAGAGTCGGGCGACTTTTACACGCAGGGCATTTCAGAGGACACCAAGGCACTCAGCGCGGCAGTGCTCGACGACAAAGAATATTTGCAGCAGGCCAAAGAAGTGTTGGCCGAGCATCGGCGGATGTTTGATGCCGAGTTCGGAAGGTTTGCCGCGACGTCTGAGGCGTCGAAGGCAGGCCTCTTCTTCTTTTATTTTTCGAGCCTCGACCTTAACTCCCACATGTTCTGGCGGCTCACTGATCCGTCGCATCCTGGATATGATGCCGCCCTAGCAGCCGACCACGGTACTGCCATTGCCGACTTCTACGTGCAGATGGATGAAGTGCTTGGCGAAGTACTCGCGAAACTCGACGAGCGCACCACGCTTCTTGTCGTCAGCGACCACGGCTTCGCGCCCTACACCCGATCCTTCAACTTGAACACATGGCTACTGCAGCAGGGCTACATCGTGCTTAAACCTGACTCATCGCCAGACGCCGATTCCGCCGAGCCGCTCGCCAACGTGGATTGGAGCCGCACCCGCGTTTACGGGCTGGGGCTGAACGGGCTGTACCTCAACCTGCGGGGCCGTGATCGCGAAGGCATCGTTGCACCGGGCGAAGAAGCCCGTCGCCTGATGCAAGAAATAAACGACAAGCTGCTCGCGGTGCGCGATCCGAAAAATGGCCAGCCTGTGATCACCCGCATGGATCGTGCTCAAGACGTATATCAAGGCCCCTACGCGCAGGCTGGGCCCGACGTGATCGTCGGCTACAATCGCGGCTACCGTGCGGGATGGAAGACGATTCTCGGTGGGTTGCCGCCCGATGTGCTAGAAGACAACCTGAACCCGTGGAGTGGCGACCACTGCATGGACTACACTCAGGTGCCCGGGGTGCTGCTGAGCAATCGCAGGCTGCGCCCCGGCAGCCACGCACTCACTGACATCGCGCCCACGATTCTTGCGGAGTTTGGCATCGCGCCTACCCCGGGTATGATGGGACATTCTGTGCTGGAAGTCCGCAAGTAGGAGCGCTCATGTTCGGCGGCTACAAAGTGAAGATTGACGAAGACCTCGTTACCAAGTTGAAGATTGTGGCGGAAGCAGGCGGCTATGAGTCGGTGGAGGAGTTTGTGGCTCATGTGCTGGAGCGCGAGGTGGGCAAGTTGCTGCCGGAAGGCGACGCCAACGCGACCTCGAAAGAGGCCGTGAAGAAGCGCTTGCGGGGGTTGGGATATATCGAGTAATCATTTTTGCATTTGAGTTGTCATTCTGAATTCCGCCCAAGCGGACGAAAACCCCTGCCCAATCACAAGACCATACTTAAGCGAATGCCGACTGTCTTACATCTCGCGCTGGCAAGCTACACTGCGGGCATTGTGGCGAACACTATGGTGAACTCTGCGACCAGCATAGTGACCAACAATGACTGGCCGCTGATCGTAACGCTCGCCGCATCGGTCATCGTCGGCTTCGGCATGGTAGTGCTCTTCGGCTATGCATCGAATCAACGTGCAATCAAACGCGCGAAGGCCCAGATTCAGGGCAATTTACTCGCCGTGCGTTTGTTTCAAGATCAAATCAGCGCGGTGCTGAAGAGCTATGTCGGCATCCTCACTTCACTCGGCCGCTACCTGCGCCTGTCATTCGCGCCGCTGCTCATCGTCATCGTTCCGCTCACGCTGCTCATCACCCAGATGGATCGCTATCTCGGCAATACGCCGATCTCACCGGGGAAACCCTTTCTGGTGAAGGCGCACGTGAGCAATGCCGACACACTCAGCGATGTAGCGCTGCAAGATTCAACCGGTCTGGCGGTTCCAGCGCAAGTAGTCCGTGTGCCCGCTGAAAGCGAAGTGATTTGGCGGGTGGATGGTCTGCCGCCCGGCGAGCAGACTCTCAACGTGGTGTTCGGCGGAATCAGCGTCTCCAAGAATATTGTGGTGGGCAATGGCATGGCACGGCTCTCGAGCATTCGTATGCGCCAGCCGCTGTGGAAGCGCTGGATGGAGTCTGGCGAGCCTGCGATTGAGACCGGCGCAGCGGTTGAGTCCATCGAAGTCCTCTACCCGCCGCGCGATATCGCTATCTTCGGCTTTGGCATGGGCTGGCTTCTCTGGTTCTTTGTGTTTTCCATCATCGCTGGATTCATCTTTAAGAGTCTGCTGGGGATTGAGATATGATGCGCGCTCGAGCCTTCCTCACCGGCCAGCGCCGTATGCTGCTCGCAGCATTGCTGCTCGCTGTGATTTTCACGCCAGCGCACGCTCACGCTTATGCGGGGCCCGGCGCGGGCTTTGCGGTGTTGTCCTCGTTTTGGACTCTATTCGTCGCCTTCGTGTATTCCGCGTACGCTCTGCTTACCTGGCCGTTTCGAACCATGTTGCGGCTGCTGCGCCGCCGCAAAGCGTTCGCAAAAGCGCAGATTCGTCGCGCAGTGATTCTCGGCTTCGACGGCATGGACCCCGGGCTCTCTGCCCGCTACATGGATGAAGGCAAGCTGCCGAATTTGGCGCGGCTGCGTGATACAGGCACCTTCAGAAATTTGCGGACTACCAATCCGCCGATCTCTCCGGTGGCGTGGTCCACCTTCATGACCGGTGTGAATCCCGGCAAGCACAACATCTACGACTTTCTCGCCGTGGACCGCCGCAGCTATCTGCCGTTTCTTTCATCGGCGGAGATTAAAGGCCCAAAACGCCGCATTCATCTCGGCAAATATTCCATCCCGCTCGGCAAGACGGAGATCAAACGGATGCGGCGCGGTACGCCCTTCTGGCACTGGCTGGGCAAGGCTGGGATTTTTTCTTCCATCATTCGTGTGCCCGTCACCTTTCCGCCAGAAAAGTTTCCCGGTGTGTTGCTTTCTGGCATGTGCGTGCCTGACCTTAAGGGAAGTCAGGGGACTTTCTGCCTATGCAGCACCGCAGCAGGCGGTGCATTTCGTGAAGGCGGCACGCGCGTGCCTATGGCGCGCGCCGGTGCCAAGCTCCACTCCTACATTCCGGGGCCGGAGAATCCTCTCGCGAACCCCAGCGCCGAAAGTCCAGCCGAAGAACTTCGCGTGCCTTTTGAGGTCGTCGTCAACGCCGCGCAGAATGCCGCCAAAATCACCGTTGGCTCGAGCCGCAAAGAGAGCTTCACCATAAAGCTCGGCGAGTACTCCGATTGGATCCCCATCGAGTTCAAGGCAGGACTCGGCCTGAACGCGCACGGCATCTGCCGCTTTTATCTGAAGCAGCTCGCGCCCGAGGTGGAAGTATATGTGACGCCCGTAAATATTGACCCCGCCAAGCCGGATCTGCCGATCTCGCATCCCATTACGTATTCGGTCTATCTCGCCAAGATGTTTGGTGCCTTTGCCACGCTCGGTCTGGCGGAAGATACGTGGGCACTCAATGAGGAAGTGCTCGATGACGACGCGTTTCTTGCGCAGTGTTATGGCAATCATGAAGCCCGCGAGCGGCAGCTATTCGACGCGCTGGAGAAGACGCCCGAGGGCTTGTGCACTTGCGTCTTCGACAGCACCGACCGCGTGCAGCATATGTTCTGGCGCTATTTGGAAAAGGATCATCCCGCAACGCGCGGCTTGCCGCAGTACGCTACGCACAGCGATAAGCCACTGGTAATTGAAAATCTGTATCGCCGGGTGGATGAACTGGTGGGCCGCGTGATGGCCAAGGTAGACAAGCAACAGAACGGCAAGACGCTGGTGATGGTGATCTCCGATCATGGCTTCCAAAACTTTGCGCGCGGCTTTAACCTGAATGCATGGCTGCACCAGAATGGCTACCTAACGCTGTTACCGGGCAAGAGCGAGAGTGGCGACTGGTTTGAGGATGTGGACTGGTCGTGTACCCGCGCCTACACCATGGGACTAAATGGTCTGTTTCTGAACATGCAAGGGCGGGAGCGGCAGGGCATTGTCGCGCCGGGTGCAGAGGCCGAAGCGCTGAAGGTCGAACTCACCGCCAAGCTGAGCGGTCTCGCCGACACTGAAGCCGGACGCATCGCCATCTCTGGCGTGTGGGACACCGACGATGCCTACGTTGGCCCCTACGTGGAAAACGCGCCAGATCTACTGATTGGCTACGGCGACGGCGTGCGTGCGTCGTGGGATTCAGTGATGGGCAAAGTCACCTCTGCCATTTTCGAAGACAACACCAAAGCCTGGAGCGGCGACCATTGCGTGGATCCGAGGCTGGTGCCGGGTGTGCTATTTTGTAATCGCACAATCGCGGAAGAAAATCTCGCGATTGTAGACGTCGCACCGACGATGCTGAAACTCTTCGGCCTAGAGCCTCCGAGTTACTACGACGGCAAGGCGTGGACAGTGGCGGGCATTGCGAACAAGTGATTCTCCAGCCCTAAAATCCGTTCTGCCCCGCGATACCCTTACCCTCGGTGCATTCATACGCGCGGCCCGCAGCCACGTTCTTAAACTCTTCCACTCTTCCGCTGGGCCAGTAAATCACCATGCGTTCGGCAGTCGCCTGCTTGCCCAGCCCAAACGTCAGCGGCAGTTCAGATTGCGACAAATAGCTTGACCCGCTTTTCACCATGCGCGTCTGCGCCATGCCACTCGATTCCACTCGCACCACGGCGCCAATGCCATCACGATTCGACTTTGTCCCCACCAGCCGCAAGCGCAGGCTGTGGTTGCCATTCGCTACATCATTGCGGTAGAGGTACGCCGGGCCATCGTTGGTCGTCAATAGCAGATCCAAATCGCCATCGCGGTCGAAGTCACCATATGCCAAGCCCCGCGCCACCTTGGGTGCGGCAAAGGCGCTGCCAACTTCTGCAGCCACGTCATGAAATTTGCCGCTGCCATCGTTTAGAAACAGCTGCGGCGGCTGCGCATAGCCCGCATGGCCAGAGATGTTGCGCACGGTGTCGTCAATATGGCCGTTCGCCACCGCCAGATCAAGCCAGCCATCTAAATCGAAATCCGCAAACGCGCAGCCAAAGCCCAGCGTAGTCTTCGACGCGCGGCCCACGCCGGAAGCCAGCGCAACGTCCTCATACGAGCCGTTGCCGGTGTCGCGATACAGCCCGATCATCTCGTTGTCGAAATTGGTCACGGCAATGCTGGCCACGCCCGCGTTGCGATAGTCGGCTACATCCACGCCCATGCCGGCACGCGCCTTGCCCTCGGTGCTAAAAGCAATTCCTGCCTCCACCCCTATGTCGCGGAAGGTGCCGTTCTTCTGGTTGCGATATAGCTTGTTGGGCTGGGTGTCGTTAGCCACAATCAGGTCAAGCCAGCCATCGCGGTCTACATCCACCAGCGCTACGCCCAACGACTTCGAACTGGTATCGAAGATGCCGCTCTTGGCGGAAACATCCTCAAAGGTGCCATCGCCACGATTGTGAAAAAGCCAACAGGTTTCGCCGCGATACGCCTCGGGAGTGCAATAGCTTTTGCGCTTGCCATCGAGGCTGCAAAAGACGTCTTTATCCTGCGACCAGCGCACGTAGTTGCACACAAACAGGTCGAGCAGGCCGTCGCGGTCGTAATCGAACCACAGCGCGGAGGTGCTAAGCGCCATGCGACTGCCCAAGCCGCTGCTATGGGTGGCGTCCACAAACGTGCCTTTGCCGGTGTTACGAAACAGCCGGTTCTGGCCCACGCAGGTCACGAGGATGTCGGGGAAGCCATCATTGTTGTAGTCGCCAACGGCCACGCCCATGCCGTACATCGAGAGCTCGAGCCCGGCGGCGCGCGTTACATCCGTAAAGGTGCCATTGCGATTGTTGCGATAAAGCTTGAGCGTGGAAGCTGCCGGTGCCATACTCCGTTTGTGACCCGGCCAGTCCGAGCCATTCACCAGCAGAATGTCTTGCCAGCCGTCGCCATCGTAGTCCAGAAAGGCGCAACCGGCTCCGAGCGTCTCGGGCAGTAGTTTGCCGCCATAGGCCCCGTTGTTGTGGCGGAAGTTGATGCCAGCGGATTGCGTGACATCGGTGAGATGAAAGCCGGGATTCGCACTTGGACTGGCGGCCCATAGCGCCGACTCGCCCAGCGCCGAGGCCGCTGCGGCTGCGGTCGTCAGGCCGCAGAAGCCCTGCAGAAACGAACGCCGGTTGAAGCGATGGCTCACGGAATCGTCACCAGCCCGTTGCGGATGGCATAAACAACCAGTTCGGCAGTCTTATGGATGCCGAGCGCGTCCATCATGTTGGCGCGATGCACCGCAACGGTATTGGCGCTCAAATCGAGAATCTGCGCGATCTCTTTGTTGGATTTGCCCTCCACGATGAATTGCAGAATCTCCAACTCCCGCGGGGTAAGCGTCTGGCTGGTTTCGCCGCGCAGCAACTGTTTGCCAGCCAGCGTAGGATCCAGCACAAGCTCACCTGCGGCCACGCGCTTAATTGCAGTTGCCAAGTCAAGATCCATGGCGTTCTTTAGAATGTAGCCGCGCGCACCCACGTCGAGCGCCTGCTTCACCAGCGTTTCTTCGGTGTGCATGCTCAGCATCAGGATGAGCGTGTCCGGGCGCCGCTCCAGAATTTTGCGGGTGGCAACCAAGCCGTTGATGCCGGGCAACTGACAGTCCATCACAATCACCTGAGGGCGCAGTGAATCGGCGAGCCGAACCGCCTCTTCGCCATCGCCGCACTCGCCCACCACTTCAATGGCGGCTTCATCTTCCAGAATGCGGCGAAACCCGCGCCGCACGAGCGAGTGGTCGTCTACCAGTAGCACTGAAATTTTAAAGTCCATGGCTCTCCTGCTTCTCGCCCGAAGGCATTTCCATAGGTTCGGCATGGTGCGGCCCCGCGTGATCCCGAGGGACGGTTAAGCGCACCAGCGTCCCGCTCTGCGGCGGTTCGGCGAATTCGAGGGTGCCACCCACCAACTCTGCGCGCTCACGCATGGCGACCATACCAATGCCGTTGCTGCGCCCTTCGTTGCTCGTATTGTTGCTACGGCTTAGCCCCCGACCGTGATCTTCCACCTCGACGCGCAAGGCTTCTGGCAAAAAGTGCAGCCGCACCCAGACCTCGGTCGCACCTGAGTGGCGAGTGACGTTGTTGAGCGCCTCTTGCACCACGCGGTAAATGTGCACGCCCACCCCGCCATCCACCGCGAACGCCGCACCCGACTTCTGGTAGTGGATGGTGATGCCGGTCTGCCGCTCGGTGGCGGGCAAATACCAGTCTAACGTGCTCTCCAGCCCTGCCTCATCCAGCATCACCGGGTGGAGCGCCTGTGAGAGTGTTCGCACTTTATCCAGCGTGGCCTGCGCAATTTCTTGTACTTCACGCAAATCCTCGCGAAGGGTGGAGCCTTCGGGTGCGTGTTTGCCCGCGCGGCGAAGCAACGATCCCATGGCCGTCAGTATCTGGCCGAACTCATCATGCAGTTCGCGCGAGATGTGCCGCAGTGTAGATTCCTGCGTGGAAATTAGTGTCTGCGCCAATTCGCTACGTTGGGCCGAGAGTTCCGCGACGCGCTCGAACAGCCTCCGATTGGCACGGATTACGTAAAGGCTGGTCAGCAGGATGGCAGCCAAAGTCGCGGCCAGAAAAATATATACCTGGCGCTGCACCCGGCTGTAGATACCGGCGATTTGCTCGGCGGCCTGCTCTTGGCTTTCGTTATTTTCCACCAGCAGCCGGGCGACAGAGGTGCTCAGTGCGGCTTGGCGGGCTTGCAAGGTAAGGCGAATCTGCTCGCGTGCATCTTTGTCTTTGCCCTCGCGGGCCAGCGCAAAGGTGCGGTCAACCGCATCCCAAAACTGGGTGACGGATGCGCGCAAGTATTGCCGTTGTTCAGGGCTGCGCTGCGCCAGCGCCACTTGATCCTCGCGTTGCATCGCATCGGCCAGGTCCACGCGGATGCGGCGGAATTGGCCGTCCCACGCACTCAGCGGATAGGGTTCGCCACCGTCGAGCATGTCGCGCATACCGAGCGCTATGGAGTTCAAGTCGTTCTGAATGCGGAGTAGTTGCAGCGAGTCGAGCCGCGTGCGATCTACCAGCCCGCTTTGCAGTTCGCGCAACCCTTTGATTTGCAGGCTGATATACCACGAGTATGCCAGCACCGCCGCCAAGGTGACGACAAGTCCCAACACCAGTCCCAAGGACGGATATTGGCGTGCTCGCAGAGTTCGGGCCATGCAAACAGGATAGCGTACCGGGCGAATCACGCAAGGGTACGGCCCACAGAGGCGCAAAAACAATCAGGCGGAGGGTTGGCCTCCGCCTGACAATATCTCCGGAGAATCCCGGATAAAGTGGCCTCTACAACGACCGCAGGAAGTTGATCAGGTCCTGCTGGTTGGTGGAAGACAGGTTGTTGAAGTTGGTGACAGAGGTGTTGGCTTCTGACGCCGGATACTTGGAGTTGGCTGAACTGGAGTGCTGTTCAATGGCCTGAACGATGTCCGAGGTGCGGCCATCATGCAGGAAGAATACACGCTGTCCAATGCCCCAAAGCGGTGCAGTACGGAATTCATCCGGCCCGGCTCCGCCTTGCGTGATGCCATCGGCCAGGTTCGGGCCCATGTGATGCACCAGCAAATCCGAGTAAACGTTGATCCGCTTCTGGCCCGTGATGTTGCCGCCCAGTGACGAGGGTGGCGTAGTCCACTGCTGAGTATGGCAGTAGATGCAGCCCGCGTTGGTGAACTGGGTGGAGCCATTCTTGATGGAAGAGCTGGACGGCGCCGGGGTCGGACCTGCCAGAAAAGTAATGTATTCGCCAGCTCGCTCCGGCCCGCCCGGGAAGCTCATGAACGGAATTCCGGGAGTGAAATTGGTGCCGCTTTCTGGCGCCGGATTCGTCAGACAAGTGGTGTCGCTGTCATCGGTTTCGTTTTGGAAGGTTTCGTTCGTGACACCCATTTCCACGTTGTACTGCTGCGCGGCAAAGATGTGCACCGAACGGATCTGCGCCTTCCAGCCAAAGCGCTGAATACTGCCATCGTTACCGCTGAAGTTGGGGTGACCCGTGATTCCAAGCGTCTGCTTCACCGTCAGGTTCGCGTTCTGATTGGAGATGATGTCAGAGTTCTTGATAATCTCAATTTCGCCATCTCCGAAGGTGGGAATGGGCTGGCGGTAGGCAATGTTGCCGTGGGAAATGAAGGTCGCAAAATCCGGCTGAGCCAATCCGCAGCCTGCCGAATCGGTGCGGCCCTTGATGGTGAAGAGCTGGTGTACCTTGCCGTCCGGCGAGCCATCTTGGTTGGTGATAAAGCGGGCTTCCAAGATCGGGCCGGTCGTAGTGATGAACGACGGCATGGTGTTGGTCGCGCCCATCAGCTGATAAATACCAAACAGCGGATTGCTCGGCGGACTGGAACCACCAACCGCCGGGTACGAGTGGCAGCTAACGCACGAGTTGGAGTTGAAGCGTGGACCGAGGCCACCGTTGGTTCCGTCCGAGGGCACGCCGTAAGCCTGACTCATCTCTGCCGTCAGTTGCGGCAGGATGGCGATCTGGTCAGACGTCATGCCTTTGAGGAAGCCGCCTGCCCCGGACGCGCCCTGGCGTACCCCGGGATCCACTGCGGTGACCGCCGCCGGTACAGCCTTGGAACCCGCTCCTAAAACCGACTGGGGGTAGCTGGTGAGCCACAGAGCGCAGCCGGCAACCATGGCCGCCACGACTGCTACCCGAATCATTGTTCTTGCAACACTTACCGTCATCTTTTTCTCCCCGGCATCTGGGCCGCTTGGCTTGGCTTGATATGGATTCATAAACGCCTCCTCTAGAGCGACCGCAGGAAGTTAATTAAATCCTGCTGGTTGGTTTGGGAGAGACCGTTGAAAGCGTTGACTACGCCATTGGCTTCGGACGCGGGGTACTTGCCGTTCGCCAGGCTGAAGTGCTGCTCAATAGCCTGCACGATGTCTGAAGTGCGACCGTCATGCAGGAAGAAGGTGCGCTGCCCGATGCCCCACAGCGGAGCAGTACGGAACTCGTCCGGCCCTGCCTGACCTTGCGTGATGTCGTCCGCAAGATTCGGACCCATGTGATGCACCAGCAGGTCTGAATACATGTTGGCTCTGACGTTGCTCAAAGCTCCAATCGCCGAGGTTGGCGTGGTGAACGTCTGGGTGTGGCACAGATTGCAGCCAATGGAATTGAACTGCGTCTGCCCATTGATGGTGGAAACAGTGGACGCAGCGGGCGTCGGCTGATCTAGGTAGCGCATGAACAGCGAGAAGCGATTCTGGTCGCCCGTCACATTGACGTTGCCCTTGCCGCCAGCGGCGGTGGGGTCAGTGCGGTCATCGGGCACGCCATGGGTCTTAAACGTGTTGCCCGTGACCGGGAACGGCGGTGTGCAGCCCGGCGTCTCGTCGCGCTCGTTGGGGAACAGTTCGTTGCTGATGCCGACTTCCACGTTGTAAGCTTCGCCCGAGAAATAGATCAGCGATTTGTTCTGCGCTTTCCAGCCGAACCGGGAGATGGTACCGTCCTCGTCCACCCGGTTGGGGTGGCCGCCGATGCCCAAGGCTGCCTTCGCTGCAACATTGGAGTTCATGTTGGTGACGATGTCGCGGTCGCGGATGATTTCCATCAGACCGTCGCCGAAGGTCGGTGTGGTCAGGCGCAGGCGCAAGTTGCCAGCCGCCGAAGCACCAGCGAAATCGGGCTGTGAAACCAAGCCGACGTTGCAACCCGGAGAGTCCGTCCGCCCTGCGATCGTGAACAGATTGTGGACGCCGCCATCGGGCGTCACACCATCGGACTGGAAGGCGAATCGAGCGACATTCACCGGGCCCGTGGTGGTGTTGAAGAACGGCATGATGTTGGTGCCGCCCTGCACGTTGAAAATCGCGAATAAAGGATTCGCAACTGGGCTGGAACCGCCAACCGCTGGCTGACCGTGGCAACTGTTGCAGGAGTTCGAGTTAAATAACGGCCCCAAGCCCACGCTTTTCTGGTTCCCGCCGCCCGTTACATTGTTGACTTCAGTAAAAATCTGCGTCAGGCGGGTTTCCAGCGACGATTGATTGGCCGTCAGCCCTGGGATAAAACCTCCCGCACCGGCTGTGCCTGTGCGAAGGCCTGGATCCACAGCAAGAGATTGCGCTCCTACGCCCTGTGGTTGTGCGATCAGAACCGCCAGGCCAGCCACGAGAGAAGCCGTCGCCAAGGTCAGCGTCACGGCAGCAATGCGGTTCCGGAATGCAATTCCAGACACGCCAAGAACTTTCTTTTTTAATGACATACGGAGTTACTCCCTGCCAATGCGGTAGCCGCTTGGCCGATGGTGCTGTTTTGGATTAAAGTCGCTCGAGGTTTGGGGGAACCCCGTGCCCCTCTTCCACCTACCCGGAAGAGAGACAACGCTCCGTGAACTAAAACGGTAGCGCTTAGCGCCGCCGGTGTCAAGGAGATTGTTCTAAGTCTCCTCTTGCATCAAAATCACGCGCCCGAAGTGAGGCACGGTTTGGAGCCAAGACTGGTGCAAAAGCCTTGGCTCCACCCTGTCAAGCCGCACGAAACAGCTACGCGCCTAGTGCGCTAAAAACCACGGTGTCGTCGTCAGATCCGTCTTAAAGAACTGGAGGATCGTTGCCGCCGTCTTGTTGGAACCGTCGGTACCCGTGTGCGTGCCGTCGGAGTTAAAGTCCTGACAAGTAAACAGCAAGCCGCTGTCTTTGGGAGTCATGCCGTTGGCCCAGTGATAGGATGCCCAACCCACCCACGGGGCCAGCACCGCACCGTTGCTCGGGTTATAGTTGAGCGCCGCTAGGCCATTCAACTGGTCGCCAATCGCCCACTTGCTCCCAAACGCGTTCTCGTAGGCGTACGGTTCCGGGTCAATTGTAGAAACCCCATTGGAAAACCCAGCGTAGGCGCGGCTGCCAAGATATGCCAGCTTCAGATTCGGAAAGTAGAGCAGCGCATTCTGCAGAGTTAGTTCGATTTCATTTTGCAGATTTGCCTGATCGTTCGGGAAGTTTCCCGAGCTTTGGCCATCAATGCCCTCCAGGTAAATCGCCACAACCTGATTGGGGGTTACGCCCGAATTCGGTATCAGATTGTTGACCACCAAGCCCCAGTAGGTGCTGCCATAGGCCGAGAGCAACCCGGCGGTCTCGCCGCCTGCTCCACCGTTCACCACCACCAGACTGGGATTCTTGGCAGGGTCGCTTTGCGCAACTTGCGCGAACTGCCGCACTTCATCCAAAGTGACAGACGGGCCCAAGCCTACCAGCGCATACTTACCCGTCACGCTCGGCTTGCCGTTGGCGTCCAGCGGTTGAATCTGGCTGGCAAAGGTGGTGCCGTCGGTCAAATGGCTCGCGGGCATGGTGTTGCTGCCATTCAGGTAAAGCCCGCCCACGCTGCCAAAATAGTTGCCCGTTCCCAGATCATCCAGCGGAACTAGCGGAGTATTGCCCGCGCCGCCGCTGTAGCTGATATTGGCACAATTGGCATTCGTGACTGCGTTAACAGCCAAAGTCAACAACTTGGAGGCACTCGTGTTGGTGCTGTTGTCGGTCGCGCGCGCCGTAAATGTGTAGTTGCCGGTAGACACGGTAGAGGCGATGGTTCCACTGAGCACGCCGTTGTTGGCGAGAGTAAGCCCCGCGGGTAACGATCCGGAACTCAGACCCCAGGTGACGCCGCCTCCGTTGCCCGCAGCCGCCAGATTGTACTGGTAAACAAATCCGCGAGTAGCCTTGGGCAAGCTCGGTGGACTGCTTACAGTGAGCGCACTGGCTGCATTGGAAGTGCCGTTCAGGTTCACTCCAAAGTCCAGAACATTGTCGGCCTGCATATTGATGGCACCCGTGAACGATCCGACCGAATCAGGATTGAAGGTCACCGTAAACGTCGCGGATTTGTTCACTGGAATGGAGAGCGGGATGGGCTGGCCGCTGACCACGAACTGAGAGGGAATTACCGTCAGACTGGTGATCTTGAAGGTGGCACCAGCGCCATTGTTGGTCACCGTAAAAGTTTGTGAGACTGGTGTGCCCACCGGTTGCGAGTAGTTCAGGCTGGTGGCGCTCAGGCTTTGTTTTGCGTTACTGGTGCCGCCAATGCCGGTCAGCGGCAGAGAAATGGTGGTGCCATTGGAAATATTCAGCGTAAAGGTGCCGCTCTGCGAACCCCGCGTAGTGGGCGCAAACTGGATCGAGTAGTGGGTGACGATGCTCGTTCCAAGGCCGGTGGGGAAAACGCCATCGGTGATTTGAAATCCAGGAGTCAGGGTGTAGCCCGTGATGGTAATGGCAGTCGTCCCCTTGTTGGTAACAGAGACCGACTTGGAGATACCGGTGCGGCCGATCAGGATGTTACCCCAGGAAAGGCTGGAGACGCCGAACACCACCTGCGCCTGAGCTACCGACGAAAGAGTCAAAGCAAAACCGAGAGCCAGCAGGAACGAGCGAATCACAGTACCGGAGTGGCGCATACTCACCTCAAGCATTTCATTTGGCGTACCAGAGTGGGGAAGAATCCCCGACTCCGCTGTTGAAGTCCATGGTTCTTGGGCAGGAAAGTGCCTTCGTACGAGGTCATGGTTCCTGCCGCGGCGGCTCTTCGGCGCAACCGGACACGCTTTGAGGGTCGTGCACGACACCTGACATCGCGGGGGGGGCGCGTGTCAAGATTCTGTTTAGAATACCCCACTCCACCCGCTATGCCTAGCCCTCTTTTGGGGGATATTTCACTTGCAGGTGCCAGATCGAGGTGCCTCGCCATGTACTGATCACGTACTGACCACGTACTGACCATGTACTGACCATGTACTGACCTTGTACTGACCTTGTACTGACCATGGCTTCCCCGTTTAGAATGAAGCGGATCGGACCATTGGCCCTTGGAGGGTCTTCCATGTCTGGAACTGCAACTCGCCTCACTCAACCCCTGATTCGTGAGAACGGCCAGCTTCGCCCTGCCACGTGGGCAGAAGCGCTGGATAAGGCTGCCAACGGCTTCTGCGCTGCCAAAGAGAAATTCGGCCCGCAAAGTTTCGGCTTGTTCAGTTGCTCCAAGACCACGAATGAGATGAACTACTTGGCGCAGAAATTCACCCGGGTCGTGATGGGCAGCAACAACATTGATAGTTGCAACCGAACTTGACACGCCCCTAGCGTCGTCGGTCTGGCGACGGTCTTCGGTATGGGTGGCGGCACCAGTTCCTATCGCGAGATAGAAGAGGCGGATTTCATCGTCTTGTGGGGATCGAACGCCCGCGAGACCCATCCCATTTTCTTTCATCATGTATTAAAGGCAGTGCACCGGGGGGCGCGGCTGTTCGTGGTGGATCCCCGGCGCACCTCGTCCGCGCAATGGGCCGAGGGCTGGCTGGGCATTCGCGTGGGCACCGACATCGCCCTGGCCAATGCTGTGGCGCATGAGATTCTGCATCGCAAGCTGGAGCACGGCGAGTTCATCGCCAACGCCACCAGCGGCTTCGAAGCCTTTCGTGCGCACGTTGAACTTTACACCCCAGAATACGCGGCCAGTATTTGCGGTATTGACGCCAGCTTGATTCGCGCATTGGCGTCTGCCTACGCTTCCTCCGAAAACGCACAAATCTGCTGGACCCTTGGCATTACCGAGCACCACAACGCAGTGGACAACGTGCTTTCACTGATTAACCTTGGTTTGCTGACGGGTCATGTAGGCAGATGGGGGTCGGGGCTGAATCCGCTGCGCGGTCAGAATAACGTGCAAGGCGGCGGTGACATGGGTGCCCTGCCGGATCGCTTGCCCGGATTCCAACACCTTGAAAATGACGAACTCCGCGCGAAGTTTGAAAAGGCTTGGGGCGTCACCATTCCGCCCAAGCATGGCTGGCATTTGACGGGCATGTTCGATGCCATGGATCGCGGCGAACTCAAGGCGCTGTACGTGATTGGTGAAAACCCCGCCAGTTCGGAGTCGGATCAGCACCGTACCCTCCGCCTGCTGCAGGGCCTGGACATGCTGGTGGTGCAGGACATGCTCTTGACCAAGACGGCTGAGCTGGCCGATGTGGTTTTCCCCGCCGCCGCAGGTTGGTGCGAGACCGAAGGCACCGTCACCAACAGCGAACGCCGGGTGCAGCGGGTGCGCAAGGCGCTGAATCCGCCTGCGGGTGTGTTAGATGATATGGAGATTCTGCGAGAGTTGGCGCAGCGCATGGGCTACGACTTAGGCGTGAAGACGGCGGAAGAGGCGTGGAATGAACTGCGACCACTCAGTCCGATGCACAGCGGCATGAGCTACGCGCGACTTGACCAGACCGAGGGCTTGCAGTGGCCCTGCTATGACGAATCGCATCCGGGGGAACAGTATCTTCATGCCCGGTTGTGGCAGTGGCCGGTGGTGGGCCCGCTGGCTCCGTTTACTTGCGCGAACGATGAAGGCCCCCTCGAAGCGACCGATGCCGAGTATCCGATTTGCCTAACGACGGGACGCCGGCTGGATTCGTACAACACCGGCGTGCAGACCGGTAGATACGCGTCGCCGGGGCGGCTGCGGGAAGCGATTGAGATTTCCACGGCGGACGCAAAGCATTTAGACGTGTGCGACGGCGACCGGGTGCGTGTGATTTCGCGGCGGGGCACAGTGGAAGCGCCGGTGCGGGTGGATGCTACCATGCGACCGGGCTTGGCTTTTCTCACGTTCCACCATCCCGACGAGGTGGAAACCAATTTGCTCACGGTGGACTTTACCGATCCGCGATCGGGCACGGCTGAGTTTAAAGCCGCCGCCATACGCATTGAAAAGCTGCCGCTTTTGGCGGAATCACAAGTGGCGCAAGCGGTGACGGTATAGAGTAGTGCGCGGTGCACTTGTGCAGCCGCGCGGCATCCACCGCAAATGAGTACGGCACGAGTACGGCACGAGTACGGCACGAGCACGGAATGTTCGCGGAACGATGTTTGAACCCTAACTCATGGATCTTCACTTCACTTCCGAGCAAGCCACACCGCAAGAGCAGGCCATCGTTGACGCCCAAGTCGCGCGCATGCGCGGTGATATTCCTCAGCGGTCGTATCTGTTGCCGGTCTTGATCGCGATTCAGCAACGTGTGGGGTGGATCAGCCCCGGCGGGCTGAATTACGCCAGCAACGTGCTGGGTGTTCCTCCGGCGGACGTCTACGGCGTTGCCGATTTCTACGCACTGCTTTCGACCAAAGCGCAGGCGCTCAACGTTGCACATATCTGTGACGATATCGCCTGCGCCAATCGCGGCGGGGCAGCGCTCTGCGCGGCGATGGAAGCGGCCCTCGGCCCGGCAGGCGCGGGCGAAGCGACTACCTGGCACCACAGTCCATGCCTCGGCTTATGCGAGCATGCGCCTGCAGCGCTGGTGGCGCGGGCGGGCGAAACCGCGTCCTCGATGCTGCTGCCAAGGGCAACGACTGGCCCATTACTGGCAATTCTTGCAGGTGCCGAGCCGGTTCGACTGCCGATCGAAACTTCACTCCCTCAATTTGGCGATGCGTCGCTTAAGCTGCTGCGCCGCATTGGTCATGTGGATCCGTTCAGCCTCACCGACTACGAACGCAGCGGTGGATTCGCGGCACTGCGGCGAGCCTTCGAAATGGGTGCAGATGCGGTGATGCGCGAAGTCGAGGCATCGAAGCTTGCTGGACGCGGAGGTGCTGCATTTCCAGCGGGTGCCAAATGGCGTTCGGTGCTGGCCAATCCCGGTCCGCGTTATCTTGTCTGCAACGCCGACGAGTCTGAGCCAGGCACATTTAAGGATCGCGCCGTGATGGAAGGCGATCCCTATGCGGTGATCGAGGCCATGATCCTCGCGGCCTTTACCACGGGATGCGAGCTTGGCTTCCTATATCTGCGCGGCGAATATCCGCTGGCGCACCAGTACCTTTCTTATGCCATAGAGCAATGCCGGGCGCAGGACTGGCTGGGCGCGAACATTCAGGGCTCCGGTTTTTTGTTTGACATCGAATTGCGCAGCGGCGCGGGCGCTTACATCTGCGGCGAAGAGACCGCGATGCTCAACTCCATCGAGGGCTATCGCGGCGAACCGCGCAACAAGCCGCCGTTCCCCACGCAAGTGGGCCTCTTTGGCAAGCCCACCGTCATCAACAATGTAGAGACGCTCATCAATATTCCGGGAATTGTGCTGGAGGGTGGGGCAGCGTATGCGGCGATCGGCACCGAACGCTCCACCGGCACCAAACTCTATTGCGTTTCGGGTGATGTGTCCCGTCCCGGCGTGTACGAAGCTGCGTTTGGCATCACGTTGCGAGAGCTTCTGACGCTGGCTGGTGGTGTCGTAGGCAACCTGCAAGCGGTGTTGCTGGGCGGAGCGGCGGGCGGATTCGTCACACCAGAACAACTCGATACGCCGCTGACCTTTGAAGGGTGCCGCACAGCGGGTGCCACGCTCGGCTCGGCCGTGGTGATGCCCTTCAACGATCAAACCGATTTGCGCCAGGTGCTCCTGCGCATTGCCGCATTCTTTCGCGACGAATCTTGTGGACAGTGCGTGCCTTGCCGCGTAGGTGTAGTCCGTCAGCAAGAGTTATTGCAGCGGCTTTCCGCAAGCGCGCCGATTGGCGACGTGGCCAGCGAGCGCGCGTTACTGAAGGAGTTGGGACAAGCTATGCGCGACGCGTCCATTTGCGCGCTGGGACACACCGCATCGAGCGCGGCGGAATCCGCACTGAGTAAGTTCGCGATCTTTCAACCAAGGTGACAGGAACCACGGATTCGCTATGAGTGAAACGACCCGCAACGGAGCCACTCCACTGGTGCAGCTCGCACCCGACGCGATGACACCGATTCCGCGCGGGCCGCTGCCTATTTTGCCGTCGCGTCCCAGCAAGATGATAGATCTGACGGTGGATGGCCGTGCGGTTTCCGTTCCAGAGGGCGCGACGCTCATCGAGGCCACAAGGCGGCTCAGTATTGATACCCCAACCCTCTGTTTCCTTGAAAATCTCACCCCGGTCAACGTGTGTCGCATCTGCGTGGTCGAGTTGGAAGGCTCTCGCGCGCTGGTTCCTTCGTGTTCGCGCAAGGCAGAAGCTGGGATGAAGGTTCTTACCGACTCCGAGCGTGTGCGCCTGAGCCGTCGCATGGTTTTGGAACTGCTGGCCTCCTCGGTGGACGTTTCTACCGCGCCCCAATTTCAGGAATACATGCGTCGTTATGGCGCGCATCCTGAAAGGTTTGGCGCTGCTGCCGCGCCTGCCAACGAAGGTGAGCGCGATGCCGCCGTTCCGGGCCGTCATCACACCGGGCATGGCCATTCCGCTGCCACGGCAGCTTCCGTTGCTCAGCCCGTGAAGGTAGACAACGACCTCTACGTCCGCGACTATGGCAAGTGCATTCTCTGCTACAAGTGCGTGGAAGCCTGCGGCGAAGATGCGCAAAACACCTTTGCGATAGCCGTCGCTGGGCGTGGCTTCGATGCCCGCATTTCCACCGAATACAACGTTCCACTCACTGAATCTGCGTGCGTGTATTGTGGCAACTGCATTGGCGTGTGTCCCACTGGCGCGCTGATGTTCAAAAGTGAATTCGACATGCGGGCAGCCGGGACGTGGAACGAGACTGCACAGACGCAGACCAATACCATCTGCCCATACTGCGGCGTGGGCTGCACCCTTACCGTGCATGTTCAAGCCGACAAGATCGTAAAGGTCACCTCGCCCATGGAGCAGCCGGTCACCAACGGACATCTCTGCATTAAGGGGCGCTTTGGCTGGGAGTGGGTGAACCAGCGCTAGCCTGCTGCAAGAACGCCTGCGTGGTTCGCTACAATGGCAGACGATGCGCGCCTTCACTGCTGCCGCCCTGTTAACTCCGCTGGAAGTAGTCGAGCGGCCCTTATTGCTGGTCAGCGATGACGGTCGCATCGTGGAGGCTTCCTCCCGCGATGCCTGCGCAGTGCCTCCCAGCGCTTCGCTTACTGACTTTGGCGATGCCGTCCTTGCACCCGGTTACTTCGACATTCATATTCACGGGGGCGCAGGGTTTGACGTGATGGAGTCGTCACCCGACGCGTTGCCTGCAATCGAGGGCCTGCTCGCCAAACACGGCGTGACTGCGTATTTTCCTACCACGGTCACGGCGCCGATGGATGCGACGTTGCAAGCGCTGGAGCGACTCGCAGATGCTGTTGAAGCGCACGCGAAGAGTCTCCTTCATGGAGAAGGAGCGCGCCCTCTCGGTATCCATCTGGAAGGCCCGTTCCTAAGCCACGCCAAGAAGGGTGTGCATCCTCCTGACCTGCTGCTTGACCCCACGCCCCAGTTGTTCGAGCGCTTTTGGCAAGCCTCCCGCGGCCACATTCGCATGATGACGATTGCGCCCGAACTGCCGGGAGCCATCGAGGTGATTGCTCTGGCGGCAGCACGAGGCGTGTGCGTCAGCCTTGGCCACTCCAACGCCAGCACTGCGGAAACGCATCGAGGGATGGCTGCCGGTGGCCACCACTGCACCCATGCCTTTAACGCCATGCGCCCTCTCGATCATCGTGAGTTGGGCATCCTGGGAACACTCCTCACCTCAGATTCACTAACCGCAGACATCATCGCCGATGGCGTGCACGTGCATCCGGAGGTGGTGCAAATGTTTTTGCAGCTAAAGGGTGAGGCGCGCGCCGTGCTGATTACCGATGCCACCGCCGCAACGGGGATGCCGGACGGCACTTACAAACTGGGCCGTTTTGATATGCAACTGCGCGACGGCGTCTGCTGGCACGATGGCCATTTGGCGGGTAGCGCCTTGACGATGGATCTTGCTGTCCGCAACGTAATGCTGTTTGCCGGGTGGAGTCTGCGTCAGGCGGTGCGGTTGGCCTCGGCTAATCCCGCCGATGTGGTAGGCGAAGGGGGCCAGCGAGGCCGGCTCGTCCCCGGAGCGATTGCTGATTTTGTGGTGCTTTCCCCGTCTGGCGAGGTGCGTAGTACCTACCTCGCCGGACGGGATGGTGGTGAGTCGTTACGTTTCTTCTAGTTTGGCTTCTGCACTTTAGAGCCGGTCCAATAGTGCTTCAAGGCGTCTTCTGCTGCGTTTGTCACTCGGTCAAGAAAGTCCGGCTCGTCGTCGTCATCCTCAAATAGGCTGGGCAAATCCAGTAACGCTGCCAACCGGGTGGAGCGGCCACTGCGCCTGGAGGATGCAGTGATCACTTCTGGATTGATGGCGCGCCGATAAAACCACAAAAACTGGCGCATTTGGTCAGTCGCTGACTTGATCTCCTCCAAAGTCCCCAATTTTTCTAGAGCTTTCAGTTCATCGAGCCGCTCCGGTTCGCTAGCGGCTTCAATGGCTGCGCGGCTCAGTTCGTGTTGCAAAGTGGCCATCTCGGCAGAGGCGCTGCGTAGTCGCGCCTCCAGTTCTTCCATCCGGGTTGAGTGCACGTTAGCGGTTCCATTCATAGTTGGCATCCGTGGGGACACTCCATACATCGGAAAGTTGCGGCGGAATCACAGTCCCACCCGTGCTGGCACCTAGGTAACCAAGGTTGTCTACTCGATTTACGCTGGCGGAGCGACCCAGAGCAACGCCCGGCACTAAGCGCTGTTGGACACTCCGTCCGGAGCGTCGTCCGGAGCGTCGTCTGAAGCGTCGAATGAAGCGCCAAATGAAGCGCCAAACTACGCACCTGCGCGAATGCCAGCCACGTCCACGATTCGTATGCCCTTCGCCGGCTTTTCCACTGCGCCTTGCAACGTGGCCAGCATTTGCCAAAGCGAAACCAAACCCAATCGAGTTGCTCCTGCACGGGTGGCGGGCACCGCCTCGGCCAGCTTGTAGATGGGAAGCAGTGCGTAAGGCCACCAGTGCCCCGGGCCCAGCACGTACCATGGCCGCAGAATAGTGGCGTCCATGCCGCTGTCGCAGATCATGGCTTCGCATTCCTTGCGGACCGCGATATACGCCTGCATAGCCGGGGCGGGGTGCGCCACGCTGACGTAGACAAAGTGCGAAATGCCCGCAGCCTTGGCTACCCTTACGGCCTCGCGGGTACCCACTAAATCAATCTCACGAAACTGCCGAGCCTTGCCGGGGCTGGGATGCGGCACCGCTGCCAGATGCACAAAAGTGTCACCGGGGTAAACGCCATCCGCATAACTGCTGCCACGCAGCGCATCACCGAATACCGGAACCGCCGCCGCAGGCAGCCGCCCTTCGGAGCCGGGGCGTACCAGCCCCCGAATTTCATATCGCCCAGCCGCCAGCATGGGGATGAGCCGTGACCCCATGTAGCCCGTCCCGCCCGTGATGAAGACCGACCTCATGCCTCGCGTCCTTTCACGCGCCCATTGTAGCGCTCTCCTGCAGCGCCGCTATGCAGCGCCGTTATGTAGCGCACTCAAGTAGTACGCAGCGTAGTGGCTTTCCGATTGCTTCCTGCCGGGTAACCTGATACAACTCCGCAGTGACGCCGCCTGCCCATCCCGCCAACGCCACCACCGCAGCAACAGCCGCGCCTTCGCTCGCCCGTGCTATCGGGCGCTGGTCGCTTGTCGCGTTGATGATTAACTCCATCATCGGCAGTGGCGTCTTCGGTCTGCCTTCGCAGGTGGCGGAGCGGGTGGGCCGGGCTGGGCCTGCGGCATGGCTGCTCGCGGCGCTGGTCGCTGGACTCATCATGGCCTGCTTCGCGGAAGTGGCCTCGCGCTTCACCGAGGCAGGCGGGCCTTACCTGTACGCGCAAGCTGCCTTTGGGCGCTTCCCCGGCCTGCTTACCGGATGGCTGCTCTGGCTGACCCGCGTTACCGCCGCCGCTGCCAACGTCAACCTCTTCGTCACTTACGCGGCGCAATTCTCGCCGTCGCTGGCTGGCCCGGTGGGGAGGCTGCTCGCGCTCACTCTGCTCGTCGCCTTTTTAGCGGCCATCAACCTGCTCGGCGTCAAAAACGGCGCGCGCATGAGCAACCTGTTCACCGTCGCCAAACTGCTGCCTCTGCTGGTGGTCGTGCTTGCCGGAGGCGCCTGGCTGCTGACTCGCGGTGGCGTGGCCCCGGTCGCCCCGCCAATCGCCCCGCTGCCCTCCGACTGGATGCGCGTCACCCTGCTGCTGCTGTTTGCCTACGGAGGCTTTGAGACCGCCCTCATCCCCGCTGGCGAGGCCAAAAACCCTCGCCGCGACAGCCCCCTCGCCCTCTTCGTTTCCCTCGGCGTCTGCGCCTTCCTCTACACCGCCGTGCAGTGGGTGGTCACCGGCCTGCTCGCCGACCCCGCCCACGCCGCCCGTCCCGTGGCCGCTGCCGCTCAGGTCTTCCTCGGCCCCATCGGAGCCAGCTTCGTCGCCATCGGCGTCCTCATCTCGGTCTACGGATACAGCGCGGCCAACATGATCTCCAACCCGCGCCTGCTGTTCGCCCTTGCCGAGCGCGGCGACCTGCCCTCGGCGCTGGCGCGCGTCAGCCGCCGCTTCCAGACGCCCTGGGTCGCGATCCTCATCTATAGCGCCGTCCTGTGGGCTCTGGCCGC
>JANXUR010000096.1 GCA_025356095.1 Acidobacteriaceae bacterium
CTTACTGACTGCTCAGCACGCTCTTCCGCCTCTCTAAGCAACTTTGCATTGCGGTCATTCTCGGACGTCAACTTCTTGATATGCTCCGCGGCGTCAGCCTTCACGCGCCGCTCGACCATATCTTTTTGCCTCGCTAGCTCGCGATCCGCCTTCGCTTGGGCTTCTTGGTTTCGCGTTTCTGCCTCCTTGAGTTTCTTCGCTACGCCGTCGCGCTCCGCAGCCAATTTCCTCATATCTTCTGCCGCCTTCGCATTCGCGCGCGTCTCTGCGGCTGCCTTTACTTTTTGCATCTGCTGCTCAAACTGCGCCTCCGAATTGGCACGAGAAGCTGCAACGGCGGTCGCTACCGCATCCGCATTGCTCCGCTTTTCTGACGCAAGCCTAGATTCGATCTCCCTAAACTTGGTCGTTGAAAGTTCACTTCCACACAACGGGCATTGGTCAATTCGGTTTTCCATGCAAAACTCCCGGGAGCGCGGTCCACTCAAAAGCAACTTGCGACGGCAGGCCTCGCTCAGTCGACACAATCCCCACTTAAAAGGAGTGTCCTATGTCCTTTTTACTCCTTTTATGTCCTTATTGTCAACCCCGCGCAAATTTGCCCCGAAAATTTCGATTTTTTCCGCCCACCCCCAGTAGCCCCTGCTTCACGCTCAAAACTTCTCCAAACAAATCCCCATGCTTTTCTGTGCGCTTCGCTACCTCGCCTGCCTCGAACCGCAGCACGCTTGCGTCCTTCTTCTTTTTCGCCTTCTCCACCTCGGCCCACGTCACCGGAGCGGACACCGTCGGCGCTTCCCGTGCCCGCAGCGAATACACGCTTACCGTCGTCTTATGCTCGTCGTTCTGGCTCCAATCCACCAGCACGCGGCCCTCGCGGATGGACTTCTTCATGTCGCTCACCACCAACTCGGGAAACTCCTGTTCCAGCAGCCGCGCCAGCGCTTGCGCAAAAAGCTTGGTCTGGGAATAAGTCACCGCATCCTTCGCCGAATCGTTCGCCGAACCATTCAGCGGCACATACACCTGCATACCCTTCGACCCCGAGCTTTTGGCACAGCTCACCAGCCCATAGTGGTCGAATATCTTGCGCAGCTTCAGTGCTACTTCCGCACACTCCAAAATCCCCGCTGGCGGTCCGGGGTCCAGGTCAAACACCATTGCCGTCGGGCGCGAAATATCCTCTGCCCGCGCCAGTTGCGGATGCAGTTCCAGCGAGGCCAAGTTTGCCACCCAAACCAGCGTGGGCAAATCGTCAATCAGCAAAAATTGAATGTCACGCTGATTGTGGCGGCTGTATACCGGTGTGGTCTTCACCCACTCCGGGCGATGCGCCGGAGCATTCTTCTCGTAAAAATATTCCCCGCCCACGCCATCGGGATACCGCTTCATCGTCACCGGTCTGCCTTGCAGATGGGGCAGCAAAAACGGCGCAATCCGAATGTAGTAGTCAATCACCTGCCCCTTGGTGAAGCCCGAGGCGGGATACAGGACTTTATCCAGGTTGCTGAGCCGCAAGGGACGCCCTTGGATTTCAACCGTGGAGTGGGTGACACGAAAAGGATACGGTAGGCCGCCTAGGCGAGCGCTCATTTTTGCTCACGTCGAGACAACGCCGCGCAGTAGAATACCCTCATCGAGGAATATGTGCCCTCGCAAAACTGCACGGAGGTTGCAATGCCATTGACTCGCGCTGCAAAAATGTCATTCGTCTTGTTCCTGCTCACACTAGCCTGCTCTACGGCGGCACTCGCGCAGCAATATCAGATCGTCCGCGCCGAATATGGTGCTGGCTCGCAATGGGTGGATGTGACCCAGCAACTGCGGCAGGTCGCAGCCAACAACCAAACTTTCCGCATGGGCAACAGCACCTTCGGAGTTGATCCAGCACCGGGCGTCGTGAAAACCCTGCGCATTATCGCCCGTGGCAATAGCGGCGAACGCACCTTCGAGTACCGTGAGGGGAGTACGGTAGATGGGGCGCAGTTCACTGGCTGGAACGGCGGCAACTGGGGCAATGGCGGCAACAACAACGGCAATTGGAACAACGGCAACAATGGCAACAACGGCAACAACGGCAACTGGAACGGCAACAACGGAAATGATCGAGGCCAGTACCAGATTCTGCAAGCTCGCTACGGCACCGAACGCAATAACGTTGACGTGACCCAGCGTCTGCGGGAACTGGCTCAGCGGGACGCCTCGTTTCGCATGGGTAACAGCACCTTTGGCGTGGATCCCGATCCGGGCCAAGTGAAGACTCTTCGCATTTATGCCAGCGCCGGCAACGGACAAAATCGCATGTTCGAGTTCCGCGAAGGCAGCACCGTGGACGGTGCGCAATTTTCCAGCTGGAATGGCGGTAACTGGGGCGACAATAGCCGGAACGGCGGATGGAACGGCGGCCCGGGGTGGAACAATGGCGGCGACTGGAATAATGGCAACGGCAACGATTCCGGCAATCTTCAAATCGTACACGCCCGCTATGGCTCCGAGCGCCACAATGTGGATGTAACCCGGCGTCTTCGCCAGATCGCGGCTAGGGACACCACCTTCCGCATGGGCAACAGCACCTTTGGCATTGACCCCGATGAAGGGGTGGTAAAGTTCCTGCGCATTTATGTGCGCGATAACTCCGGCCGCAATCGCATTCTGGAATACCGGGAAGGCTCAACCGTAGATGGAGCACGGTTCTCCGGCTGGAATAATGACAACTGGGGCCGCAACCGCTGGCGTGGGGACTGGAATAGCGACCGCCGCGGCGGCGACCGCTGGGACGTACAGCCCCAGCAGTGATTTCCCGTATGCCCCCGGTGGAGTTCCGCCGGGGGCACCATAGGGAATACCCACATCTGCCGAAACTGGTAGCAGAGCTTCTCTCCCCATTTACAAGCATTTCGACTTCGCGGGGTGCAGCGTTTGCCCCGCCTACATCCTCCTGGAGGTTTGCTCAATGCGCTGCGTCCGACTCGTAAGGTTTTCCCTTGCCATTGTTCTGCTCGCGATCTGCTCCGCGATGGTCGCAACCGCTCAGCAATACAACATCACGCGCGCAGAATACGGCTATGGCCGCCAGCGGGTGGATGTCACCCAGCGCCTTCAGGATCTGGCCCGGCAAAACGCCCGCTTCCGCATGGGCAACAGCACCTTCGGCATTGACCCCTCACCCGGCAATGTGAAGACTCTGTGGATCTACTCCCGCAACAATCGGGGCAATCGCACCTTCACATACCGCGAAGGCAGTTGGGTAGATGGTTCGCAGTTTGCGGGCTGGGGCAGCGGCAACTGGGGTGGCGGCGGTTCTGGCCCCGGATACCCCGGTGGCGGCAATGGTGGCGGCAACAACGACGCCTGGCAGATTCAACATGCTCGCTACGGCAGCCCGCGCAATAATGTGGACGTCACCCAGCGCCTACGCGAACTCGCCGCTCGCGATGCCCGCTTCCGCATGGGCAACAGCACCTTCGGCATTGACCCCGACAAAGGCGTCGTCAAATATCTGCGCATCTATGCTCGCGGCCGTAACGGCCGTAACCGCATTTTTGAGTACCGCGAAGGCAGTTGGGTGGATGGCAGCATCTTCTCGGCGTGGGGAGGCGGCGGCTGGGGCGGCGGCAACTGGAATGGTGGCTGGAATGGCAACGGCAACGGTCGCAGCGGAGCCTGGGAAGTGGAGCGGCGGTAAAAAAGAATCGTAGCAATACGACGCGCTTGCCTTGGAAGCCAAGCCGCCCGCGCTCTGGCGGCTTGGCTTCCCGACAAATGCCTGAGGCTCACAATTCCCGGCTCAAAGCTCCGGCCGCTTCCTTCCATCCCCCTCCCGCGTCTAAACTGGAACAGTCGCACAGTTCTCTTCGACTTCTGGAGGCACCATGTCTCATCTCCGCGCCGGGCTTCGGCTCCGCGCCATTCTCAGCTTCATTGCCGTATTCGCGGCGCTGGCATCCGCCCCACTCTCAGCACAAGATCTCGCCTCCCTGGAAACGCGCACCACAGTCAAAAAGCTCGACAACGGCCTCACCATCCTAATCAGCGAGCGCCATGAAGCGCCTGTGTTCTCCTTCTACACCCACGTGGACGCGGGCTCCGTGCAGGACCCCTTGGGCCAGACGGGCATGGCGCATATGTTTGAGCACATGGCGTTCAAGGGCACCGACAAGGTCGGCACCACCGACTATCCCGCCGAAAAGGCCGCGCTGGCCAAGGTAGAAGTTGCCTACGCTGCCCTGCAAGCCGAGCGCCGCAAGCGCGTAGGCCGCGAGGATGCGAAGGTTAAGTCACTGGAAAAGGATTGGAAGGATGCCATTGCCGCCGCCGACAAGTTTGTGAAGCGCGGCGAGTTCGATGAAATCATCAACCGCAACGGCGGAACTGGCGTAAATGCCTCCACCAATCTCGACGAAACCGTGTACTTCTATTCTCTCCCCTCCAACCGTTTCGAGTTGTGGGCGTATCTGGAATCCGAACGCTTTTTGCATCCGGTGCTGCGCGAATTCTACAAAGAGCGCGATGTGGTGCAGGAAGAGCGCCGTCTCCGCACGGACAGCAGCCCCATTGGCCGCATGATCGAGCAGATGCTGGAGGCCTCTTTCGTGGCCCACGGCTACCATCGCCCCACCGTGGGCTGGGTGAGCGACTTGAAGTCCTTTTCTGCAACCGACGCGGAACAATTCTTCCAAACCTACTATGTGCCCTCGAACATGACCATCGCGCTGGTGGGCGACATTTATCCCGCCGAAGCCATGCCGATTCTGGAAAAATATTTCTCCCGCCTGCCTGCCCGGCCCAAGCCGCTCGACATTACTACCGACGAGCCCAAGCAGATTACCGAACGCACCGTTGTGATGACCGACCGCTCCCAGCCCTTCTATGCCGAGGGCTACCACGTGCCCGACTTTCGCGACAAAGACGATGCAGTCTATGACGCCATCACCGACCTGCTGTCGAACGGCCGTACCTCTCGGTTGTATCGAACGCTGGTCCGCGACAAGCAGATTTCCGTCGGCACCGCAGGATTCTCCGGCTTTCCCGGCGACAAATACCCGCACCTCTTCTTGCTGTATGCCTTTACCGCGCCCGGCCACACGACTACAGAAGTCCGCGATGCCATTCGTGCAGAAATTGAGCGGCTTAAGACCACTGACATCACCGACGAAGAACTCGCCATGGTGAAGGTTCGCTCCAAAGCAGCGCTGGTGCGTAGCCTCGGCGACAATGAAGGTCTGGCCGGAGCACTGGCTAAATCGCAGGCTCGCTACGGCGACTGGCGCGAGTACTTCGCGCAGGTAGATCGCCTCGATAAGGTGACCAAAGCCGATATTCGCCGCGTCGCCAATGCAACGTTCACTGCGGGCAACCGCACCGTGGGCATTATTGAAACGGCGAAACCCGCCGAAAAAGCCAAGGCCGCCAACGGAGGTGCACAGTGAACTTCTCACCCATCAATGCCATCTTGAAACTCTCCGTGCTCGCAACATCGCTCGCACTGGTCAGCTCGCCCGCGTTTCCCCAGGCTACAGACTGGAAGCAGATTCAGTTTCCTAAACTGCATGAGTTTAAGCCGCAACAGCCCAAGCGCATCGCCCTGCCCAACGGCATGGTGATCTTTTTGCAAGAAGATCACGAACTGCCACTGATTGAAGGCACGGCCCGCATTCGCGGCGGTTCGCGGGAGGAGCCTGCCGCCAAAACTGGTCTCGTGGATATTTTTGGTGAAGTCTGGCGCACTGGCGGGACAACGCAGAAATCCGGCGACGACCTCGATGACTACCTAGAAGCCCGCGCGGCCAACGTGGAAACCGGCGGCAGCATTGACTCCACCAGCATTTCGTTCTCCTGCCTCAAGGGCGATTTCAACGACGTGTTCAACGTTTTCGACCAGTTGCTGCGCTCGCCCGCTTTCCGCGACGACAAGGTAGACCTTGCCAAAAACCAGGCCATGGGCGGCATCGCGCGCCGTAATGACGACGCTGGCGGCATTACTCGCCGGGAATCCCGCAAGTTGCTCTACGGCGCGGCCAGCCCTTACGCTCGCGAGGCTGAATACGCCACCCTTGCGGCGGTCACGCAAGCTGACCTCATCGCCTGGCACAAGCAGTATGTCCATCCCAACAACATCATTCTCGGCATTTCGGGCGACTTCGATGCCGCCAAGGTGGAAGCCCGCCTGCGTTCGGCTTATGAAGCTTGGGCCAAAGGCCCCGCAGCCAAGCCAGCTGAGGTCGCCATCAACCCGCCCGTCGCCGGTTACTATCTAATTACCAAGACCGACGTGAACCAGTCCAATATTCGGTTGGTGGATCTCGGCATTCGCCGCGACAGCCCCGACTACTACGCTGCAACGGTATTTAATGAAGCTTTCGCAGGCGGCTTTTCCTCGCGCCTGTTCGCGCACATTCGGTCTGAAAAAGGCTTGGCCTACGGCGTCGGCGGAGGCATCAGCTCCAACTTCGACCACATCGGCAGCACTGGCCTCGGCATGGGCACCAAGAGCGAATCCACGGTGCAGGCCATCAACGCGCTCTATGAAGAGATTGACTTGCTCGCCACAAATCCCCTGACCGAAGCCGAGTTGAATCTGGCCAAAGAATCCATTCTCAATTCATTCATCTTCCAGTTCGATTCGCCCGACAAGGTGTTGCGCGAAAAGATGGCCTATGAGTTTTACGGCTATCCGCTGGATACGCTGGAACGCTACCGCGCCGGGGTCGAAGGCATCACCACCGCCGACCTCTCGCGCATCGCGGCCAAGTATCTCCACAAGGAACGCATGGCGGTTCTCGTCGTAGGCAACTCGGCTGAATTCGATAAGCCACTCACCACCCTCGGCCCAGTCAAGGAAATTGACATCACCATCCCGCCACCGCCAGGAGAAAAAGGCCAATAGCAGCCCCTGCTTGTGTGGGACAGGCGGCCGCCTGTCCCTGCGCCCTGTATTCCTACGGTAAACCCACCCGCCTTGCAGATTAAAGGTGGGAATGCAAGACCCTGGGGCGGCATTCGCCGCTCCTCGGGCATTCGAGACACGGCCTGCTACGCCCCTAGACCTTCAACGCTGCCGCCCGGGTCGCCGCCTGTTGCGCCACTCCCCGGCAGACCAGATTGCACAAATCAAACACCATCGGCATCGCTATCGCCATCGGTCTTTCCGTACGCTGCGAGAACTGCATTTACGCTCACGTCAAAGCCGCGCTGAAAGCCGGTGCCAGCGGCGAGCAAGTGCTGGAATCCGCCGGCGTCGCCGTCATGATGCAGGGTGGACCTTCCTACACCTATTTGCCGCGCGTGCTCGAGGCCCTAGCCGCACTCACGGAACCCGTACCTGCGTAGCATAGAGGATACTCATTCCACGTGACCTTCCCAACGACCGTCCCTACGACCGTCCCTACGATCTCCGTTGCCGCCCTCCGCGGCTTGCTGGCCAGCGACCAGCCGCCCACTTTGGTGGATGTCCGCAGTCGCATGGAATTTGCCACCCGGCACGTCCCGGCAGCCAAGTCTCTGCCACTTGACGAACTCACCCCTGCCAGCCTCCGCTCGGCTGGCTTCGCAGGCAATGGCCCCCTCTACGCGATCTGTCAGAGTGGCACGCGATCGGCGAAAGCCTGCGCCATCCTCGCGGCAGCGGGCATCATGGATGCCGTGTCAGTCGAGGGCGGCACATCGGCTTGGGTGCAAGCCGGTTTGCCAGTGTCCTCCACCCCTCGACACTCCGCATCGTCGGGCTCGTCCATCTCCATCGAGCGTCAGGTCCGCATTGTCGCGGGGGGGGTTAGTGCTCTTTGGCTTGGCATTGGCTTGGGCTGTCCACCCTGCCTTTCTGGCGATATCGGCTTTCGTGGGGGTGGGTTTGGTGTTCGCGGGCGTCACCGACTTCTGCGGTATGGCACTTTTGCTTGCCAAATTGCCTTGGAATCATCGGACGACCTGAGGGTATCCCCACTAAAAATATTCGCTTTGGCTGCAAATTGTTCTTGACTCCTCCCCAGAACAGGCACATAATCCGCGTTGCTAGTCGTTGTTGAACGTTGCTAGACCCGGTTCCCCTGTTGGTTCCCAAATCAACTTTGAGGTGATTCCTATGGGTTCGACGCAGTGGTTTTCCCGCCGTGACTTTCTGAAGACCGCCGGTGCCTTCAGCATTGCCAGTTATGCCATGTGGATGGGTGGCTGCGAATCTTGCCAAAAGCAGATCGCCGCCCGGCCCACCCGTCGCAATGTAGCCAATCTCGCTTCCAACGACCCCATCATTCAGGCCTATCAGGCGGCCATCTCTGCCATGAAGGCTTTGCCCGCCAGCAATCCCCTCAGTTGGCAATATCAGGCCACCATCCACAACAACCACTGCCCGCATGGCAACTGGTGGTTCCTGCCTTGGCATCGCGTATATCTGCTTTATTTTGAGCGGATTATCCGCAAAATGTCAGGCAACAACGACTTCGCTCTGCCCTACTGGAACTGGACGACCAGTCCTTCTATTCCGCCGATCTTCTGGGGCAATGGAAATCCTATGTTCGACTCCAACCGCACCAAGGGTCCGAGCGACATGGTGCCTTCCAGCGCGGTTGGCTCCAGCGTCATCACCGGCATCCTCGGTCAACCTGACTTCCAGTTGTTCGGCAGTGCCTCGCAGGTGGCCTCCAACTTCCGGGCCTCCTCTATGTTCGGCGAACTTGAGGGTACGCCTCACAATACAGTCCACGGCTGGATTGGCGGCGATATGGGCACCTACATGTCCCCGCTTGACCCGGTCTTCTGGTGCCACCACAACGTGCTGGATTGCCTCTGGTACAAGTGGAATGAGATGGGCAACGGCAATACCAGCGACCCGAATTGGGGGAACTATCACTTCACCGAGTTTTTCGACGAAAACGGCAATGCGGTGGATGTGGCCTGCGCCCTCACTCCCCTGTATCCCCTATTCACCTATCAGTTTGAGCCCTGCGACCAGGGTGGCGGGGCTTCGGGGATGGCCAAGGCGCTGAACAAAGACCAACTTGAAGCGTTGCTCAAGAATGGCTCCCCGGCCAAGCTGGAGGTGACCCAGCAGGTTCCCTTGCAGCGCGAGTTGAACTTGGCTATCGGCAAACCGGCCCGCTCCACAGCCAAGATTAGCGCGCAAGCGCTGCGCGATGCTATCGAGCCGCACAGCAACCGGGTCGCTGTGCTCAACGTCAATGAAATCGTCGCCCCTGAGACAAACGACTACTTCGTCCGCGTCTTCGCCGGCAAGCCCGATGCGACGCCTGACACTCCAATCACCGACCCCCACTATGCCGGGGGTTTCGCCTTCTTTCAAGATGCCAAAGCGATGGCGGGCATGCCGAATATGAGCGGTCACAAGTTCGGTCAGGTGGTGGATTTGACATCAACCCTGCGCCGCCTCAACCAGAATGGCGGATTGCCAACTGACTCTCTCGACATCACGCTGGTACCGGTGGCGTATGAGGGTAGAAACGCGGAAAACCAGCGGCTCAGCATCGGCTCGTTGGAACTGACGATCGCGCAGGTCAAGTAGGGTTTTTGCTTGGTGCTTGGTGCTTGGTGCCGTATTGGTACGACCTTCGCGGCCCGCCGACTTCCGTTCGCCCCGGCTCTTCCTCAGCCAGAGCTGGCGAACGGACGGCGGGCTTTCCTGCGTTTCACTGGCGCGGCCTCGCCACCACTGCACCTCCATTTGACCGCCACTGCACCTCCGCCACCCCACAAGCTCGCGACCGCCTGATCGCCCAATCGTCTGATCGCCCAATCGTCCAATCGCAAAGCAGCATCCAATAGGAAAGTGCAGAAGGAGCAAACGTCATGGCCAAAGTTCTTATCTTGTCGTTGCTGCTGGCGACGGCAGTCTTCGCCCCCGCCCAACACGCCTCCAAAATTGTTCTGCTTAGCGCCACCGCGCCGGACTCCGCCCTTCCGCTGCCAGACTCGCCGGATCCTGCAATGAGTACACCCGCATTCGTCAAGGTGGTGAAGGTGGTTAACCCGAAACTGGTCGCGCTCTCGCTTGACTTCGCTCTTTCTGCCCAGCCAGTCGGCATGGGCCCCTCCTACCCCCCGACCCCGGTCTCCACTGTCGGCTTTTATCCGGCCGACCGGGCAGGAAGCTACTCCGTAAGCCTGGCCGCAGCGCTTCGCACCATCCGCCAGCGACAGCCGCAAGCCACGCGTTTTCTGCTACATGCGAGCCTTCGGCCCACCACCCAGACGGATGACATTGCTGATGTACATGTAACGCTCGCTCCGCCGGTGTGGTCGAAAGAGAAGTAGACACGTCACCAACACTGCGCCATTTTTTTCGCTTTAACTTCGCTATTTTGTGCTTGACTTAAGAATCTCTCAGGCGCATGATAATAAGCGAACATAAGGCGAATCTACTATGGCGCATGCGACTCAGCTCCCCATCCACCAATCCGCCCAACCTGCTGCATCTAATGGACTTGTAGGAATTGCCCGGCTTGCATCTGAAGCTGATCCGCTCCGCCAAGGTCATCACGTCGAATACTTCTCCCTTACTGCACGCACTTTGCTGAGTCGCGTAGCACCTTCGGCGAGGGTTCCCTTCCAGTGGGCGATCAATCCATATCGCGGCTGCGAGTTTGGCTGCAAATATTGCTATGCGCGTTACACCCACGCATTCATGGAGTTACGCGAGCCACACGACTTTGAGCAGCAGATCTTTGTGAAGGAGTTGCCCGCCAGCCTGAGCGCCGAATTGCGGCGGGTGAAGCATGGCGAGGCCATTGCCATCGGCACCGCAACCGACCCCTACCAGCCCGCCGAGCGGCGATACGAGGTGACGCGCAAAATATTGGAAACATTGAGCTTGCACGAAGGACTCGATCTGGGAATCATCACCAAATCCACGCTCGTAACTCGTGATATTGATCTGCTGAGCCAGATCAGCCAGCGCAACCGCCTGCATGTGAGCCTAACGATCACCACGCTCGATGCCGATCTGGCACGTAAGCTGGAGCCGCGAGCACCGCGTCCGGATCTGCGTTTGCAAGCGCTGCGGCAGTTGCGCGACGCTGGGATTACCGCTGGGGTGTCTTGTGCTCCGATTCTGCCCGGCATCAACGACGACCCGCGCGACCTCGACCGACTGGTGGAGGCCGCGGCCGCCGCGAAGGCGCAGTACGTATGGTCGAATGTGCTTTTTATGAAGGATTCCGCCGCTGCGGTGCTGATGCCCTGGATTGCCGAGCACTATCCGCACCTAGTGGAAGGCTACAAGCGGCGCTTTGACGGCAGAGCGTTTCTGCCGCGTGCGATTGCCGAACGCACGCAGTTTTTGGTGCGGCGACTGGAGACAAAACACGGGATTCGCCGTCCAACAGGACATGGCAACTCCCAAAGCGATCCTTCAGTCCGGCGCGGGGTACAGGGAGTGCAGCGCGAGGAGTGGCCCGCCCCGCTCACCGCCCCGCAACTCGAACTGTTTGCCGCCGGTTGATGGGGCGGTTGAGGAACGCTGTGGAACTCAGTATGATTTGGGCGTGGACTCCACATAACAAGTGGGGCCGGACGGCAGTACGCGCCGCCAAGGCGAAATGAGACTCCTGATGCAAACTCGTATGACGCAGACTAATATGACGCAAAATCGCATGACGCAAACTCGTATGATGCAAGGCATTCGAAAGCAACAACTTGGCTTCACCCTGATTGAACTGCTCATCGTGGTCGCGATGATTCTGATTCTGGCGACGCTGGCGATTCCTCAATTCACCCGCTACCGGATCAGCACCAACCAAACCTCAGCGGTGAATTCTTTGCGCAACATTCACCGCGAAATGATCTCGTATTCCACCAACTATCCCACCGTGGGCTTTGCGCCCTCGCTCAAGGCGCTGGGCCCGCAGGCGCAGTCGGGTTGCACACAAGCCGACCAGAATGCTGCTTGCCTGTTGACCGACTGGGGATTGGTGAACGGCCTGAAGGACGGCTACAACATCTCCCTGACCAGCACCGGCGGTCCGCCGACCGATAGCTTTGTCGCGGTCGCGGTTCCGGCAACCTACGGCACCACGGGGCAACTGGTGTATTGCGTCACGGAAGATGGCAACATTCACAGCGACCCCAACCGCTCGAAGATTCAGGGGCCGAGTGGCACTTCGAGCATCACACGCGCGGCGTGCCTGGCGTTCACGCAATAGCGCTGCGGATTGACACTCGACACGGTGCGCCAAGGTGCGTAAGGTGTCGGCACGCTGCGGCACGCTGCGGCACACTGCGGCACACTGCGGCAAGCTGCGGCAAGGTACGGTAAAGTTCGGTAAAGTTCGGCGGAAGACACAAGGCGCGGGTCACTCGATTCGCGCCATAGTGCTTTGAGTTACACGAAGCTGTAGTTTAGACGACTCTACAAGTTAGACGTCTCTATAGGTTAGACGACCCTAGCCACCTCCATTAGCTCATTCTTAGAAGTGCGGCTTCGCCCCGACCAGCAGGAATCCCGCGCACCTCCGACCAAAAGTAACTCCCTACCCTATCAACCAAAAAATCAGCAGGCCGATGAGCACTATAGCCGCTAGAGCACCTTGGATTGCACCCTTTGTTGCCTCCCTATGCTCATTGGCGACGTAGTTGCACTGGAGTCACTAAGCCATCTGGCGATCCGGCTGGATAGACTCGATAGACTCGATAGACTCGGCGGACTGGGCAAGGCTCGGGCGCGAAAGTAAGTACAAAATACGCACGAAGTATGCACGAAGACGAGAGAGCGAATGAGAAATCAAAAGGGCTTTTCGCTGATTGAGTTGTTGATCGTAGTAGCCATCATCCTGATTATCGCGGCCATTGCTGTGCCGAACCTACTGCGCGCCCGGGTGGCGGCAAATGAGTCTTCTGCCGTAGCTTCAGTGCGGACGATCAACTCAGCCGAGGCGTCTTACCAAACGGCCAACCCCACAGTGGGATATGCCCCCTTACTCTTCAATCTTGGTCCTCAAGCCTCCACTGGATGTACAGGCCCGACGACACAATCCGCGTGTCTGGTGGATTGGACACTCAGCACGGGCCTTAAGAGTGGCTATAACTTTTCCGCAGCCCACAATGACGCGACTCCGGCCACTGCCTATACCGTGGGTGCCGCACCCACGACTTACAACAACACGGGAGTGCGACTGTTCTGCTCAGTGGAGGATGCGGTCATTCATGCCGATACTAACTTTAGCAAGGCTGCGGGAGCAAGCGGCGCGTCCGGCATTACTGCGGCAAATTGCAATGGATATTCCACACTCTAGTAAAGGAATCTGCGTCCGCATACGGACCAGGAAGGTGAGCATCATGCGCAAACAGAATGGCTTTTCACTGATTGAGTTGTTAATTGTGGTGGCGATTATCCTTATCATCGCCGCGATTGCCGTGCCCAACCTGCTGCGGGCTAAAGTGGCAGCGAACGAGAGTTCAGCCGTCGCATCGGTTCGCACCATCAACACGGCAGAGATCTCTTATCAGACGGCGAATCCCACGATTGGCTATGCGGCCCTGCTCATCAATCTGGGGCCACAAGCCTCCACCGGTTGCACGGGACCGACAACCACTGCCGCCTGCCTTGTGGATTGGACGCTGGCCAACGGGGGGAAGAGTGGTTATAACTTCTCCGCCGCCAACAACGGAGCGACTCCGGCCACAGCTTACACGGCTGGTGCGGCGCCAGCTACCTACAATTCAACTGGGGTACGCCTGTTCTGTTCCGTAGAAGATGGTGTGCTTCACGCCGACACCAATACCGCCAAAGCAGCTGGTGCCAGCGGAGCTTCGGGCATCACCGCCGCCAATTGCAACGGCTACACCGTGTTGCAGTAGTCCTGTGGGGAGGGCGCAAACCGGCGCTCTCCCCATCACCTTTCAGGATGGTTTCGCTCGTGAGCCTCAAGTGGTCACGATGGACGTTCCCGTCACATGACCGCACCCGCTTGCGCTATCTCGATCGAAGGGCTTGCGAAGGACTACGCCGTTGGCTTTCTGGGCCAGCGGCGGCGCGCTGCCTTGCGCCCGCTGCATCTGTCGGTGTGCCGTGGCGAAGTCTTTGGCTTTCTGGGACCGAATGGTGCAGGCAAAACCACGACACTGAAACTGCTGCTGGGGCTGGCGCAACCGACCAAGGGCAGCGCCCGCATTCTAGGACTCGATTACCGCGACCCGCGCGTGAAACCTCGCATCGGTTTTCTGCCCGAACAGCCCTATTTCTATGATCATCTTTCCGCGCTGGAACTGCTGCTCTATTTGGGCGAGCTCTCGGGAATGCCCCGGCAAGTACGCCGGGAGCGTGCAGTGGCAATGCTGCGGCGAGTCGGCTTAGGCGATGTGGTCAACTTGGCGCTACGCAAATTTTCTAAAGGCATGTTGCAGCGGGTGGGGTTGGCACAAGCAATTCTGCACGACCCGGAAGTGGTGTTTCTGGATGAGCCCATGTCGGGGCTCGACCCGCTAGGACGGATGGAGGTACGCGACATCATCCGCCAACTGCGGGCGGAAGGACGCACGGTCTTCTTTTCAACTCATATTTTGAGTGATGCCGAAGCTTTGTGTGACCGGGTAGCGATTCTGGCTCGTGGTGAATTGTGTGGGGTTTGCTCGCTGGAAGAACTCACCAAGGAACTCGATGGCCGGGTGGAATTGGTGTGGCGAGCAGAGGGCCGCGCCGTGCAGGTGCCGCCAGTAGTCGCGGCCGTTGCGCGGGAAGCAAGCGTGACGGGGGAGTGCGGCCGCGCGGTGGTTGCAGAAGCAGAAAGTGCGGCTGTGCTAGAGGGTCTGCGCCTCGCGGGCATGAAGCTGGTGTCGCTGACCCCAGTACGATTGTCCCTGGAAGAATATTTTATGGCGCGGCTGTTGGCGGCGCGGGCAGTCGAAGCTTCCGCCAGTATCGCGAGCGACACGCCAGAGGGTCGAACGCTACAAAGTGCAGCGGCAGCGGGGGCCACCCGATGACCAGCCTTACCGCATCCGCGCACCGGATCGCAGCCATCGCGTGGCACAATTTTCGCGAAGCGGTGCGCGACCGGGTCTTCTACAACCTGATTGCGTTTGTGGCACTGGTGGCGGGTGCGGCGCTGCTGGCGAGCCAGATCTCGATTGGAATCGAGCGGGAATTGGTGGTCAATTTGGGACTCGCCGCGATCTCGCTCACTACCGCAGTGCTTGGGGTGTTGCTGGGTGTCAGCCTAGTGTCGAAAGAGATGGGGCGGCGGACGCTCTACGCGGTCCTGACCCGGCCGGTGCGGCGGTGGGAATTGCTAGGCGGAAACTTTTGTGGGCTAGCGGCGACGCTGGCCGCGAACACTGTCGTGATGGGCGTGGCGTTCGCGGTAGTGATGGCGGCGATGGCAGCGCGGACTCCCGAAGTCAGTTGGCCGGTGATGCCGGTGGCTTGTGCCATCTATTTTCTGCTGCTGCAAGCGCTGATTCTAGTGGCGCTGGCGCTTCTGTTTTCCTCTTTCTCGTCTCCCCTGCTGGCGGCGCTGTTCACCTTGGCTCTGTTTGTGATTGGTTCGTTTGCGGACGACCTTCGGAGCCTCGCCGCAATGGCTTCGGGTGGGGCGGGTTGGTTGCCCTCGGCGATAGCTTACGCGCTGCCAGACCTTTCGTCCCTCAACGTGAGTGCGTCGGTCGCACACGGCCAAGCCGTCTCGCTGCACCTGGTTGCACTCAATACGCTTTATGCCGCGCTATATTCGTCGGCTGCGCTGGGCGGTGCGGCGATGATCTTTGCCCGCCGGGAACTGCAATGACGGGCAGCCTCTACACTCGGCTGGCGGCGGGAGTCATTCTGGCGTGCTGCCTTCTGGCAGCAGCTCTGATGCGTCCTTTCCTACAAGAAGCACTGCCAGTCCACGGCACCAACGAGGTCACCTTTCTGCCTTCACCCTACGAAGCCCGGCTCTTGAGTCTGGGCTATCCCGGACTCGCCGCCGACCTCTACTGGACGCGGGCGGTGCAGTACTTTGGCCGGCGAGTGAATGTGGCGGGAGCACGATTCGACTCGCTGCCGCCCCTGCTGGCAGCCACCACACAGCTCGATCCGCAACTGCTGCCCGCGTATGAACTTGGCTCGATTTTTCTGGCGCAGGATGCGCCGCGCGGCGCGGGGCGTCCTGATGAGGCGGTGGCGCTGCTCGAGAGAGGCATTCGGGAGAATCCGGGGGAGTGGCATTTGTACTACACGTTGGGGTTCGTGCATTACTTCAACCGCCGCGACTACACCGCCGCCCAAAATGCTTTTGAGCAGGGATCGCGGCTGCCGGGGGCGCATCCCTGGCTGAAGCAGTTGGCTGCTCGCATGGCCGAAAAAGGGGGCAACGTGGCGACTGCCCGCTTTTTGTGGGCCAAAGCCTACGAAGAAGCCCGCGATCCCTTGATTCGGGCGAATGCAATGGCTCATCTGCGCGAGCTGGAAGATGCCGCACTTTTGCCAGCAGGAAACAACGCACAAACGGTAAAGTAGAGTCAGAGCATCTAACTGATTCGGTGACCTACACGACATTCCAGAGCCGATTTCGACTTCGCGCGGTAGTAACCATGACCCTGCTGGCAGCTTTTGGGTGCACGGCTACCTGTGCGCAGGATGCCGCCACGATTGCCCGCAGGGTGGATGCTCACTACAACCAACTACGAACGCTCACGGCCGAGTTTTCTCAGCAATATCAAGGCGTGGGGTCGCAACGGAGTGAGAGCGGGACGCTGTGGCTTAAGCGCTCTGGAGTGGCTCATGCTGGCAAGATGCGCTGGGAGTACCGCCAGCCTCGCGAAAAGCTATTTGTAAGTGACGGCAGCGCGGTGTGGTTCTACGTGGCTGGCGAAAAGCAAGCCACGCGCGGCCAAATGAAGCAACTCGACGATCTGCGCTCACCGCTCGCTTATTTGCTGGGCAGAGCACATTTGGAAAAGCAGTTCACGGGACTTTCCCTTGCTTCAGACGTCAAACCAGCCAGCGCAGGAGATGCGGTGTTGCGGGGCATTCCGCGCGGCATGGAAGACAGGGTGCGCGAGGTTTTATTGGAAGTGGATGCAGAAGGGCGGTTGGTGAGAATTGCAATCGCCGAGGCCGATGACAGTACCACGGAATACAGATTTACCGCGCAAAAGGAAAACCTGCCAATCCCAGACGCGCGCTTTGCGTTCGTGGCACCGCCGGGGGTGGCGGTAGTGGAAGGCGCTTTTGCACCGTGACCCCTCTGCAGAGGCACAAACGATTGGCTCGTAAACGAATGATGCACATATAGTTACTCCCGACTACGGTGAGGGTTCGATTCCGTCAGTTTTCCGGTAGACTGAGGGTTGTGGTTAGGGTTTTTCCGGCGCGGCTGGCGCGAACGTTGCGCGAACGTTGCGCGAACGAATTGCGGACCATGCACGGACGTTGCCCGAACGATACGCGGGCGAGAAACGAAGAGGAAGCAAGTTTGGCAGAATTTGTCATCAAGATGGCCGATGAGCGGGGCCGGGTGCTGGAGCAGACCGAGACCGGCGCCTCGGCAGCCGAAATCCGCGAGCATTATGCCGGACAGGGCTACCTCGTTTATTCGGTGAAGCCGCAGGGCATGATGGCCAACGGTATTCTGCCCTTTGGCCGCAAGAAAGTGAAGCTGGAAGAGTTCATCATTTTCAACCAGCAGTTCATCACGCTCTTCAAGGCGGGCCTGCCGATTTTGACGGCGCTGGATTTACTCTCGCGCCGGCAAAAGAGCGAGTACTTCCGTGGTCTATTGGAGGATGTGCGTGACCGGGTGAAAGGCGGTTCGCTGCTCTCAGACGCATTCGCCGCACAGAATGCCTTCCCCAAGCTCTACACCACCACGATTCTGGCGGGCGAAAAGTCGGGCAATCTGGAAGAAGTGTTGGGCCGCTTCATCAGTTATCAACGGCTAGTGATGACCTTTCGCAAAAAGCTGATGGTGTCGCTGACGTACCCGGCACTGCTGACGGCCATGGTCATCCTGATGGTGACGTTTCTGATCACGTATGTGGTACCGCAATTCGCCAAGCTGTTTGAAGATATGCATGCCAAGTTGCCCGCGATCACGCAGTTCATGCTGATTATCGGGGTCAACGCGCAGAAATATGCCATTTTTGTTTTCATCGGCATTGCGGCGCTCGTCTTTTTATTTGAGCGTTGGCGGCGGTCCGATGCGGGCAGCGAGCAGATGGATTACATCATCATGCGGTTCCCGGTGATTGGCCCGATCTGGCTGAAGTATCAGGTGGCAACGTTTTCGCGAATGATGTCTACGCTGTTGCAAGGCGGGTTGCCACTGGTTTCGGGCATGGAGACGGCGGCGCAATCCATGGGCAGCAAATTGATGCAAAGGTCGGTGAGCGCGGCAGGACGAGAAGTGAGGCAAGGCCAGCCCCTTTCTGAGAGCATTGAACGGCAAAAGCTCTTTCCAGATCTAGCCGTTGAAATGATGGAAGTCGGGGAATCCACCGGCGCGTTGCCGGCCATGTTGAACTCGGTGGCTGAGTTTTTTGAAGAAGACGTGCAAACTGCCTTGGGGGCAGCGATGGCGTTAATTGAGCCATTGCTGCTGATCATTATGGCGGTGGTCGTCGGTACCGTATTGATTTCGCTGTATATGCCGATTTTCACCTTGGGAGCGGGGGGCCAGCAGTAGGGGCCATCCGCTTCAGTTCGCTGCGCAGGTCACGGCGTAGCACCACACGAAAACGGTACACTGGAACTACATGGCAGAAAAAGTAGCACTCTTTACCGCTGGAGAAGCCGCCCCGGACGACGTCACGCGGGCTCAGGAAGTCGCGCGCCGGTACCGCCGCGAGTTCGTGGATCTCCGCAACTTCCAACTCCACCACGACCTTTTCAAAAAGGTGCCGGTGGATTTGATGTTCCGTTACAATTTTGTGCCGCTGGAAGAGACTAGCGATGGCCGGTTGGCGATTGCCATTGCCGACCCCAGCCAGTTGATGATGATTGACGAAATCAGTCTGCTGCTGGGTCAGCAGGTGATGACGAAGGTCGCCACTCTGGCGCAAATCACTGACATCCTGAAGAAGACCGAGCAGTCGCAGCGGGTGCTGGAAGAAGCCAGCAGCGGCTTTACGCTCGACGTGCTACGCGAGACCGAAGATGGCGAGGAAACCATCTCCATCGAACGGCTGACGCAGCAAGGCGAAAGCCCGATCATCCGGCTGGTGGATACCACCATCTTCACCGCGCTGCAGCGCCGCGCCAGTGACATCCACATTGAGACGGGCGACGAGTCGGTAGTCATCAAATACCGCATTGACGGGGTGCTGCAGGCGGCGATGGCTCCCATCTCCAAAGAGCATCACCAGACCATCATTTCGCGCATCAAGGTGATGAGCGAGTTAGATATTGCGGAACGACGCGTGCCGCAAGATGGCCGCTTCCGGGTGCGCTTCAACGGACGCGCCATTGACTTCCGCGTTTCCATCATGCCTTCGATCCACGGCGAAGACGCTGTGCTTCGCGTACTCGATAAAGAGTCCATGAGCGAGAAGTTTCGCACCCTTACGCTGGACGTGGTGGGCTTTGCGGAAGATGATTTGCGGCGCTTCCGGCGCTATATTCAAGAGCCTTACGGCATGGTGCTGGTCACCGGGCCGACCGGTTCGGGCAAAACGACCACACTCTACGCGGCGATCAATGAGATTAAGAGTGAAGAAGACAAGATCATCACCATTGAAGATCCCGTTGAGTATCAGTTGCGCGGCATCACACAGATTCCGGTGAACGAAAAAAAGGGTCTGACGTTTGCCCGCGGACTGCGCTCGATTTTGCGGCACGATCCGGACAAGATCATGGTCGGCGAAATTCGCGATCAAGAGACGGCGCAGATTGCCATCAACTCGGCGCTCACCGGGCACTTGGTGTTCACCACCGTCCACGCGAACAATGTAGTGGACGTGCTGGGCCGCTTTCTGAACATGGGTGTGGAACCCTACAACTTTGTTTCCGCTTTGAACTGCATTCTGGCCCAGCGACTGGTGCGGTTAATCTGCGAAAGCTGCAAACATCCGGTGAAGTATGACGACGAAACCCTACTCGCCAGTGGCTTGAAGCTGGCGGAGTGGGGCGACGTCACTTTTTACGAAGGGGATGGCTGCATGGAGTGTTCCGGCACGGGCTATCATGGCCGGACTGCCATCCACGAATTGCTGGAACTGAGCGATCCAATTCGCGAGATGATTCTTGCCCGCAAGCCGTCGTCTGAAATTCGTAAACTGGCCCGCGAAGAGGGTATGCGCTTCTTGCGCGGGTCGGCACTAGACAAGGTACGAGCTGGCATTTCGACGCTCAAAGAAATCAACAAGGTTACGTTTATCGAATCCACCCGGTAGGCTGCAAGCAGCAGGGGCACCAAAGGGCGTCACTGTCGTAAACCGCGCAGCACCACGGTAGATGCCCGCTTCCGGGGTGCCATAAGTGCTATTGCGGAAGCTGGCGATTCAGGATTTCATCCTAAGTAGCAGTATTTTGTTCGAGTAACGGACGTAGGTTTCTACGGAGTCTATGAGCAAAGTCAGTCCCATTCAGCGTCCTTATCTCGCTTGCGAAATTGCCACCGACGGCGTGGTGGCGGCGCGTGCCGCGGAGGGCGACCGCACCTTTGAGATGCTGGTAGGCCGCGAACTGGGCGAGGGAGTGGTGGCTCCGGATTTGACCGAGCACAATGTGTTGCAACCGGAAGTGCTGGCGCGCACCATTGGCGAGGTTTTGAATGGCGCGGGCGGCAAGGGCAAAGACGTGATCGCCGTGCTGCCCGATGCAGCATGTCGCGTAGTTCTGCTGGACTTCGACCAACTGCCGCCGAAACCGGACGAAGCAGATGGGGTGGTGCGCTTCCGGCTGAAAAAGTCGCTGCCCTTTGACGTGGAGCGGGCGCGAGTCTCTTATCAGGTGCTGCCGTCCGATGACGGTGTACGCGTAGTCGCCGCAGTTGGTTTGGCTACCGTGCTGGATGAATACGAGCAAGCGTTTCGCGATGCTGGCTATGCGCCGGGAGTGGTGATGCCCTCCATGCTCGCCATGTTGAGCGCGGTGGAAGCCGCACAGCCGACGCTTATCGTAAAGGTAGATGCCCACACCACCAGTGTGGCGATCTTGCAGCATGACAAGCTGATGCTCTTCCGCACCGTTGAGAACAACAAAGGCAAGCCGCTGGATGGAGAAGCGTTAGCCGATGAAGTGTACCCCTCGGTGGTATTTTTCCAAGATACCTACCACACCAACATCGAGCGGATTTATGTTTCTGGACTGGCGAATGCCAGTGAAGCCATTACGGCGTTAACCTCGCAGACCGGGATTGAAGCACGGGACTTGGTGGATGAAAAACGGCTCAATGCCATGGGTGCAGCGGCCAGTTCGGTGGCCAAGTCTCAACGCTGGCGGTTGGCGGGCGTGATGGGAGCTCTAGGATCATGAACACGCCGATGCGACTCAACATCAATCTGGCAAGCCAGCCCTACGAAGACGCCCAAGTATTTTGGCGCAAGTGGGGACTGGGACTGGCGGTTGCGGGCGGGATCACGCTGGCGGTGTTCGGACTGGCACTGCATGGAGCTTTGCAGGCTGCCAGCGCGCGCCAGCAGAAGAATATTTATCAAGGGGAGATTGCGCGCGAAGAAGAGGAGCGCAGCCAAGCTGAGGCGTATCTGGCGCGCGCAGAAAATCGAGATGTGCGTGACCGCGCCGCCTACATCAACGACTTAGTCCAACGGAAGTCGCTCTCGTGGACGCAGGTGCTTACTGACCTGGAAAAGATTATGCCGCCGCAGATTCATGTGGTTTCAATTCAGCCGGATACCCGCGCTAAGACCACTGGCCCGGCTGGTGCGGTGACGATCCACGTCAAGGTGGCGGGGCAGTCCCGCGACCGCGCTCTGGAGCTAGTGCGGCGCATGGAGCAGTCGCAGCACTTTCACGACACGCTGGTTTCCAGTGAGCAGGCACAAGAGAATCCCAACAATCCCGACGACCGGCTGGAGTTTGAAATCAGCGCTCTGTACGTTCCTCCTTCCGCGCAGGAGGGCCGCTAATGGCTGACCTGCGGGTTACGCGCAAAAAACTGCGGCGCGTATTTATTGTGCTGGCGGTGGTGGATGTATTGCTGATGGGGTTGTGGTTTTCGCCCTGGGGCCACGTCAGCGCCAATAAGCAAGTAGAGATTCAACAATTGGGCGAGCAAGCCAAGCTGAAGATGCAGCAGATGGGCCCGTACCAAGGCATGGATCAGAAGGTGACCGAAGCACGCAAGCAGCTTACCTCCTTCTACGCGGACCGTCTACCGGGAGAGCAGTCAGCGATTCTGGAGCAGTTGGGCAAGATCGCGACCGACCATCAGGTAAAGCTGAGTCAGGCCAAGTATGACGAGAAGTCTGACGAGCAAACCGCGGGCTTGCAGCCAGTGGAAATTGAAGCCAGCCTCGATGGCAACTATCTTGGCGTGGCGAAGTTTATTAATGCGGTGGAACGCAGCAAGATGTTTTTTCTGGTCAACAGCGTGAACCTTGGCGAATCGCAAGGCGGCATGATCAAGTTGCGGGTGAAGCTGGAAACCTTTCGGCGAGTCGGTTCCTAAGGCTGGGATAGCGATTTTATGAAGCTGGGTGCGGAAAACAAGAAGCAGATCATGATTCTGGCAGGCATAGGCGTAGTCGCGCTCATTCTGCTGGCCCGCACATTTTTTAGCGGAGATGATTCCGGACCGGCTCCGGCCGCCACCAACAGTCCGGCGGCGGTGCTGAACGGAGCGGCTGCCACCGCCAACGCTGCGGGCGGAGCGACTTCTTCCACTGGAAAGCCATCTGCACCGGTCCTAGGCAAAAATGGCAAGCGGCCCAAGCCGATTCCCAATGCGCTGGACCCGCGTTTGCATCTTGACCAACTGCAAGGCACCGAAGGCCTAAGCTACGAAGGCAGTGGGCGCAACATTTTTGTAGCGAGCGCGGAGATTCCAGCCGTGGTGAAGACGCCTCGCTTGACCCCAAAGCAAACCAAAGAACAAGACTACGCCCGGCTGCATCCGCCACCACCGCCGATTCCGCAGCCGCCGCCGATTAACTTGAAGTTTTATGGCTTTGCCAGCAAAAATGGCGAGTCCAAGAAGATTTTTCTCTCGCAGGGCGAAGACATCTTTGTGGCCAGTGAGGGCGACGTCATCAGCCGGCGCTATCGCATTGTGAAGATCAACCCGACTTCGGTGGACATTGAAGACACGGTGAGCCACCACACGCAAAGCATTCCGCTGACGCTCGGATAGAAGATAAGCCGATTGCTGCTTCTGACCAGCAATTGCACGACGCGAACCGTCCCATTAGCATCTCAAATAGTATGGATACTTCTCTACTCCGCCGCCTGCACCGCGCAAACCGAGCGAGCCGCGCCGTTTGTGCAGGTGTCCGGCATCAGCACGGCTACATTCTGCTAGCGCTGATGCTGGTGGTGACCGCACTGGCCATCGCGGCGCTGGCGGTGTATCCCGATGTGGTGAAGCAGGTAAAGCGGGATCAGGAAGAGGAGTTGATTCATCGCGGTGTGCAGTATTCGCGCGCCGTGCGCAAGTATTACAAGAAGTTCAATCGCTACCCCAACAGCGTGGAAGACCTGCTGAACACTAACAACCTGCGGTTTTTGCGGCAGAAGTATAAGGACCCCATTACTGGCAAGGAGTTCAAGCTGCTGCATCAGCAGGACGTGCAACTGTCGTTTGGGCAGGCAGGAGGAGCACTCGGAGCTGTGGGCACGGCTTTGCCGCCAAACGGCCGAGTGAACGGCGGAACCGGCTTTGGATCAAGTTCTGGATCGGGTTTTGGATCGAGCTTTGGACAAGGCGGCGGGCAAGGGTTTGGCGGCAATCCGCCACAACCACAACCCCCACCAGACGCAAACGATGGCCAGGGGCAGCCAGCCTCCGGTGCAGGCGGTAGCGACGCCAATGGCGGTGGAGCAACCGATGGTGGCGGCACGAGTCAGGGCCTCGGCGGCAACCAGCAAGCTGGCGGAACCGGCCAGAACGGCAACAAGGGCGGCGACGGCCAAGGTAGCGACTCCGGCGGATCGTCGTCGAGTTCTTCAGGGTCATCAGGGTCATCGGGCTCATCGGGTTCGTCAGGCTCGGGTAGTTCGTCCGGCTTTGGCAGTTCAGGGTTTGGCGGCGGGCCCGTGGTTGGCGTAGTAAGCCTGAGCAAGGCCGTGACGATTCGCGAGTTCAACAAGAAGAACCACTACAACGAGTGGCAGTTTATCTACGATCCCAGCCGCGATCGCGGCGGTCTGCTGAATGCTCCCGTAGTGGGTGGGCAGCCAGGCGGAGCCATTGGCGCTGGAGGCGGCCAAGGTAGTACACCGGGTGGACTGCCCGGCGCACCCGGCCAGCCGGGTTCTGGACAACAGCAGGTACCTCCCAATCCCGAGCCGCCGCCGGAACGGCTGAATAACTAGGGCTGAAGTAGTGGGCCTAGTAAGCTGTACATGAAAATACTAGGATGTCCATGCTGGCGGTCATACCACTAAATGTGGCCGTTGTCGTCGAGGTTGCAGTCTGGTGCTGATTCGCTCCAGACAGGTCATTTATCGAACACGCCCATCCATTTGCGGCCGTCGCGCTGCCGCCCATGGTAACAATTACGGTACATGTCCCGGCCGTGCCCGATTTATAGCTTCCGGCGGTTGCGCCGCCAACCAGAGTTGATACAGAGCAACCGGTAGCAGTGAACGTCGTGCCGTTGACCTGGACGAATGGCGTCGTGATCTTCGTAGTGAAGGTCGGGCTTGCAGTCGGGGCTTTGCCGTTAAAGGTATTCCAGTCTGCTAATGTCAGGCAACCAGCTGCCGACGCGCCTGCGGTTTGGCACGTCAGGGTCAAGTCGGCCGCCAGACTGCCGCCCCCGGTAAGCGGGCTAGTCGTGTTGATGTTACGCGAGCTCTGGACCACGTTCGTGCCCAATATTCCGGAATCCACCAGAAAACCATTCATGTCGAACTGTGACAAATTGCCGTTCATGAGCGTTCCGCTCGAGCCTTGAACCTTGTACGGCCCAGCATTGTTTGGATTCATCATTAGGTAGTGCAGGCTTGAGTCGCCCCACAGCGTGTCAATGCTGGTCGCTGCGGGTGGCGCGGCGGACTCTTGGAAGGGATGCGCCGCCTCGCTGAAGGTAAGCGCGACACTTGGCGTGCCGGTCATGTTGGGAGACGGGATGCTGACAACACCAGTCGTGCCGTCTCGATTGCCCCACCATCCGAAGTTCCCCGTGATGCCGGTACCGCCCCCAGCGCTCGTGGGGAACAAGGTTGTAAGTGTACTAAAGCCCGATGGTGCCGTCGAAATCCATGAGTTGTCATGGACAATGATCTGCATATCGCTGTGCGTATGGGTGTTGTCCATCATCGTCAACTGAAGGCCCGACAGAAAGTTGCCGGAGCCAATGTTGCCACTGATGACGCCGTTTGACATATCGGTAAAACCGTTGCCGTTCGCGGTTGAGCCGTTATTGATCTGGACGATGTACCCTGTGCTATTAGTACTCACATTCACATTGCAGACGTTATCCCTCACCACGAACTGGCTGTTGAAGGTGGGAATAGTGCTAGACCCGAGCGAGCCGAATACCGAAATGCATCCCGTGCCAGGCGGGCCGCTAGCCGGGATCGGCCATACCTGATTGTAGATGTGGTTGCCCTGAACCACAACGTCGGTGCAGGTTACGGCAATACTCTCCTTTGGCGTATTAATCAGGTAGTTGTCCGCTATGGTGCAGTGCGCCGACCCGTCGGTCTGGATGCCTTGATTGCATCCGATCGTGCTGCCCCCCGTGCTTTGGCAAACCGCACTCGCGCCAGTGCCGGTAGCGCTGCTGCCGACGTAGTTATCCTTGATCACAATATACTGCGACGGCGTCGCGGAGTTGGTCGGAGGAATGGTGTGTATCCCAAAGCCAGAGCCCATGTTGGTAGGGCCTGGGTAATATGCGACTGAAATCGCTGTATCCAAAACAACATTATTGAGCGCTTTAAAGTTCGTGACATTAACAGCTTCAATTCCCGAGTTCCATGTCCGGGCCACATAACTGTTCTTAACTGTGCAGTCAATGCAAACTGCGCCGCCAGCGCCAACTGTGATTCCGTTGCCAGCAGAGTCAGTGACATCCACAGCATCGAGTACCAAGGTAGTTGTAGCACCGTTCGTCCGGAAGGCACCAACGCCATTTAGCGGTGCTCCCGTGGAAGCAGCCAGATTTCCTTTAATCCTAAATCCAGTAAATAGGCACGCCTTTGTGCAGTGTGAGTCGAACAACACGGCTGGGTTTAAGGTCGAAGTTGCAGAGAGACTAAGGCCTGAAAAATCAAAAACGGTTGCTGACGTCGAACTGGTAGGGCCTGCGCGCCCGCCGCCGCCCACTCCGATGATCGAAAAATTTGTCACGTTCGCGATGGCCAGCGGGACAGTCGTGGATGTGGCTACGTTTGCAAACGAAATTGTGTAGTTTCCTAGAAGAAGGGTGACATTGCTCGCACCTAAAACGAATGTCGTTCCATTTGCAGGTTGGGAAAAACTCCCAAACGCTGACATATCCCTAGCATCAGCGATACCGCCGCCATTCGCACCCAAAAGATTTACGCATGCAACGATACGGCTCATGATGTCATTTGCAGTGAACGTTGCGGTAGACTGGCTATTGACAGTGCTGCAATTCAACGTGCGTTGCGACGACTGCGAGAATGTCAGTGGCGAGGTGGCCAACAACAGAAGGAACGTGAACGCGCATTTCCAAGGTCTGCTAAGCATGAATCTAACCTCCACGGGTGAAATTAGACTCAGAAGTACGTATACAGTCAAGAGAGAATTTCTCAGATAGCACAAATGGGCCATATCAAGGCCAGAATGGGCTTGCCACAAAGTGCAAACCCGCGCATACTCAGGTGGTGTAGTGTGGGTGGTTTGTTTCGCTTCTGAAGGAGAAGCTTTATGAAATTGCTGAGATTTTTGGCATGTGTCACGCTGTCGCTGGTGTCGGCCCAGATGTATGCTGCGACCACCACGCTTATTCATTCCTTCCTGCAGTCCGAAGGCATGTCGCCAGCAGGTCCCCCAATTCTTTCGGAGGGAAATTTCTACGGTACTACTGGTGCTGGGGTGAGTGGCTTCGGGAATATATATCGGCTCTACCCAAAGAAGGATGGTTCTTATGCGTTTGTCAACTTGCATGAGTTCAATGGTGTCGATGGTTCTGCACCAACCGGTCTGATTGCGACAGATGCTAACGGTAATTTGTTTGGAACCTGCCAGTCGGGCGGTGCGGTTGGTGCTGGTACTGCTTGGGAACTCGTTCGGCCGGCAAGTCTCGCCGACAATTGGACGTTCATAAAGTTGTTAGATTTTGGCCAAGGGGCGGGCGGCCCGCCAAGATCCGGCGTTGTGTTTTGGGGCGGATCTATTTACGGGGTCACTGATTCCAGTATATTCACCCTCAACCCGGATTCAAACGGGAATTACAAGTCAGCCGTGGTCGCCTGCTGCTTTGCTGGCGCACAGCAACCTGTACCCACGTTCGATACAAAAGGCAATTTGTACGCAATCATCATGGACGGGGCGCTGAGCATCTTTCGCTATTCGCCCAATGGGGATGGAACGTGGACGGGCGCCCTGATCGCTCCGATTGCGTCGCTGTCAGGTGGGCCGGAGGCCGAAGTTGGCGGCGTGCTTATGGACTCGACGGGGGCCTTTTACGGTAACAGCTCGGCTGGGGGCGTACATGGTGGCGGTACTATTTACAAGGTCTCGCAGGATTCTAGCGGGAACTGGAACACAAAGGTACTGAAGTCTTTTAACCCTAACACCGAGGGATTCCAGCCTGCGTTTTCGCTGCTACAGGTTAAAAAGAAGTATTATGGAATACTACTTTCAAATAACGGCGAGGCATTTCAGGCTTATCCGTCCGCGACCAGCAAGCAGTGGGCGGTTAACGATGAGTTGGACACGCAAAACACCGCTCTTGGCAGCTATTACCAAGGTTTAACAAGCGACCCGACGGGAAACCTCTACGGAGCTTCCGAAAGAGGCGGTGATATGACTCAGTGTGTCGCCGGTTGCGGCGCCGTATGGAAGATTGTGCCGTAGCAAACATGAAAGCCGACTTCATTGCAGGATGCTGAAAAGCCCCATCGCAAGATGGGGCTTTTTCGTGCAACAAAACTGTGAGCCGAACGCTGCGCCGCTTATACGCTAAACGACGAGCCGCAGCCGCAGGTGCTCTTGACGTTGGGGTTATCGAACTTGAAGCCTGCGCCTTCCAGCGTCTCCAAATAGTCCACGTTGCAGCCGTTCAGGTACATCACCGAAGTGGCATCCACGAAAACCTTGAGACCGTCGAAGGTGAAGGTTTTATCCATCATGCCGGGGGCAATTTCAAACTGCATGGAGTAGGAGAAACCGGAGCAGCCTCCGCCGACGACGCCGACGCGCAAACCAGCTGGCACCGGGGTCTGCTGCGCCATGATCTCCTTGACCTTGGCGATTGCATTCTCGGAAAAGTTAACCGGAAGGGCTTTCACTTCAGGAAGGGCTTTCACTTCAGGAACGGCAGTCACTTCGGGTGCGGTTGTGGTGGCCATGGGCAGTCTCCTTAAAACCTAACCTGAGTATAACAAAAATCGGAATTTGCGGCAGCGAAAACGCCTTGGTAGTCGCTTTCCTTTTGATCTGCACGTTGGATGCAGATGGCCGTGCCGGAGTTTCATGAAGCAGGGTCACGTGACCGGGAGCACAGCCAGCGAACGGCCAAGAGCCTATTTTCACCTTCCAGAGCCTCTTCTCACCTTAATGAAGCTAAATATGAAGCTTAATGTGGCTCGCACGTGGCGGCACTAACGAACCTAAAGAGGGACGAAAGATGTTAACTCTCCGCAACTTAGGCTTGGTATGGAGTTCGGTAACAGCGCGCTGGTAGTGCTGCTGATCTACCGCAGCATCATCACGCTGCATGAAGACGACCAAATTTTTCTGGGCGAAGGTGAGTCGCAGATTGCAGGGGGAGCAGACTGCGCTGGTGGCTCGCATCCGCTGCCTTACGCCGTGGATCACGGGTCTGGCCGCAGTTTCGGGTGCGCTGATGGTGATTATCAGCGCCGTGTTCCTTTAGCACGGTTTGGTGACGCCGCCGCAATAGCAGCGCAGGATTGTGCTGCAAGTTGCCTCCGGCGCAGTGGGTACGGCCTGCCATCGTGGCAGGCCGTATCTGTTGGGTGTGGTACGGGATGGCGGATCTGATAGCGTCCAGCTCCCGGCATTTTGTGACCGGTGCCTAGCGCCCCGCGGCTGCGGATTTGGCTTGTGGCTTCGCCGTGCCCACCGTCTTCTTGTTTTTGGGTGCAGGCTGGCCCACTGAGGACGACCCTTGCAACTGGAAGCGGCCGACCAGGCTGCGCAAGTCGAAGGCCAGACCGGAGACTTCCTGACACGCCTCGGCTGACTGCTGCGCCCCGGATGCCGACTCCTTCACCAGATTGGCAATCCGATCCACGCTCTGGTTCACCTCTTCGGTGGCCGAAGACTGCTGCGTGGCTGCCGTGGCGATCTGGTTAATCATGTCACCCACCTGCTCGGCCATGCGAATGATCTCTTGCAGAGCATCGCCAGCTTGGCTGGTGGCGTGCACGCCTTCTTCCACCTGACGGGTGCCGGTTTCCATGGCACTCACGGCGGTGCGCGTTTCTGACTGGATGCTCTTGATCATCTCGCCGATTTCTTTGGTAGCTTCGGTGGTGCGCTCGGCGAGCTTACGGACTTCGTCAGCCACAACCGCGAAGCCGCGCCCCTGTTCGCCAGCGCGTGCAGCTTCAATCGCTGCATTCAAGGCCAGCAGGTTGGTTTGTTCAGCGATGTCGTTGATGACGCCGACGATCTGACCAATCTCTTCAGAACGTTTGCCCAGTTCTTGCACGCGGTTCGCTGTAGTGCCAACGGAATCGGCAATGAGTTGCATTTTGCCGAGAGTATCTTCTACCACCTTGCCGCCGTGCTTGGCCTTTTCAGCGGCCTGATGTGCCGCCTGCGCCGCCCGGGAAGAGTGTTCAGAAACCTGCATCACGGTGGATGACATCTGCTGCATCGCCACAGCTACCTGCGCCGCTTGATGCTTCTGGTGCTCGGCGCCTTCGGCTTGCTGGTTGGCAGTCGCCGACAACTCCTCACTGGCCGATGCCATGCGCTCGGAGCACTCTGCGATGGACTGCACTACGCCATGCACGTTGTCCATGGCCCTGTTGAGCGATCGCGCCATCGCACCCATGTCATCTTTGGTGGTAATGTCGAGACGCTGCGATAGGTCGCCGCCTTCCATCGCCGCGATGGACCGCATAATCGCACCGACCGGCTTGCGGACAGAGCGGGATAAAAAGACGCCTAGACCCACGATTAACCCCGCCACCAGAATGCTGAGAATGATAAGTTCCGCTTGCCGATTGCGCACAATGGAGTGGGCTTCCTTTTCGACGCCTTCTTCGGAATGTGTGGTGGCGTCCAGAAGGTGATCCACCTGCGCGGAGTGTTCTGTAAATTCGGGGACAAGTTTATTCTGCCAAACCGCTTCCGCTTCTGCCGCCTTACCGGCCTTTACCAGCGGGATCAGTTCGCTATCCACGGTCTGAAAATATTCGGTACCGGCCTTGTGAGAGTTCTCAATGTACTGATGGATATCCCCATCCGTGAGCGGCATCCATTTGTTGTAGGCGTCGTCGAGGTCCTTGTGGAATCCGGCAATCTTCTTGAGCTCTGCGTCGAAGCGCGCAGGATCTTTTTCGTAGCGTAGCTGATTCACCACGCCATGCGCTTCGCCAATGTAGCCCGGCGGCGGGGCGTAGTCCACGGCCACTCCCTTGGCGTTGTCAATCATGGTGTAGAGCGCACCGCCTACCTTGATCTTGTTGATGGTTACGACGGCAAAGATGCCGTAGCCGATGAACGCGATAGAGAGCATTGCTACCAGTTTGGGCAGCAGCGAATTGCTGGTTTCTTTCTGCGTGGACACTGTTTCACCCTCACTCTTCACGGGCAGTTCGTAATGTTGCATCTATCGGCGAGGCAAAGCGGGACTTGAGTTAGCCGCAAACACGCACCGGACGCGGTAACAACTGAGGTGGTGCGGTGACGCATTCCCTACTTCCGAATCACGCTGGGTGTGCCCACTCGTCTGACCGAGCCGTCGGGACTGTGTTCGACCTGATGGCAGGTGAGCGAGCAGGTGTTGCGGCTGCGATTGTAAGAAATGGGTGCACCACTTACCGGTGCAACTACTTTCAGGTCGAAACTCACCAAACGCTCACCGGTACTATTAGCCGCAGAGATCTGCGTGCCATGCGCGGTGTGGCAAGTGGAACAACTGAAGCCCGCGTTCAAATGCGAGGAGTGACCTTTAAAGCTGCTATCTTGCAAGATGGTCGTGAGATTGTGGCATTTCCCACACAGGGCATACGGCCCCTGACTGCTGGTATCAGGGCTGGGGTACAGGTTAGAAATCAAATTGCCGGGCAGCACAGCCTTGCTGAACTCATAGCGGCGCTCCAGAATATGTGACCACTTGGAACCGTGCGGGCCATTCGGGCCAGAGCCGCCAAATTCGCGATTGTCGTCGCTGTTGTGGCAATCGGAACAATAAATTCGCTGACCCATCTCGCGCCCAAGGGTACTTCCGTCGAGATTCAGCATATTCTGCCGCAGGCTGGGCTGAGGCAGCGAACTGGTACGGTTTTGGGCTACCGGATGGCTGGAGCGCGATAGATTGCCAAATTGAGGAATCAGGTTGAGTGGATCCCCATCTAAACTGGAACGCAGCGGAGCATATCCAAACTTGGCGCTGACGTCCTTACCTCGGCTGGCGCCGTGGCACCGGAAGCAGACCTCATACTCGGCGAGCGCAGTCTTTACAGCGGCTACGGAGTTGGTGGCACTCACGCCAACCGCGCCCACTTGCGACGCCCGTACCTGCGGTGCCGCCGTGTAACTGGTGGTGGCTTGCACGGAGTGCGGGTTGTGACAATCAATGCAGCCAGTCAACGTGGGGTTGTTGGGCATGATGACACGACCACTCCGGGCTGCCTGCGATGGGCTTATGATAGGCGGTGTTTGGGCCTGATTGGTGCCGGAAGCAAGCGGGTGGCCAATCTTCGCGTATTCGGCAGCCACATTCCACCGGGCTGATTTCGCTGTGGGGGTAGGTGCCACGCGAGGCGGTATGACTGTGCCTCCACGCGCCGCAGGAGTGATGACGTTCACCGGACTGGTGCCGGAATGGCAGTTGAGGCAGACCTGATCACCTGCTCCGCGCAACAACCAGTCGGGGCCAGCAGCGTTGTGGTCGGCATGGCAGTTGAGGCATGCATTAAGGGCGAGAGTCCCATAAGGAAGATTCTGCACTGCGGTGGTGGAAGTCGCGTGAATGCTCTGGGCCCATCCTGCCAACCCACTCGGCGCACCATTCAGCACACGGTTGGGGTCATGGCACGCCAAACACAATGCCCCGCTCGAGCTGTCTTTCACCAGAAAATTGCGGGCAACGGTATCTTTTGACTCTACGTGCGGGTTGTGACAAGTGGTGCACTCAAGGTTGCCGCGAACCAGCTTGACGTTGGCTGCGTCGGCTGTGGTTCCGCTGGAATAAAGGCTAGCTACCAAGTCCGGTGCGTCGTTCAGGGGCAACACCAGACTGACTGGGTGCGACGGTTGCAAGTTGGCAATGGTGTCTTGCGCCGTGAGCTTGCCCGTCGCAATCTGTCCGTAAACCACGGTGGTGCCGGCGGCTATCGTGCCATCGTGGCAGCTAAGGCATAGATTGGTCTGGGTCTGAGGCGGCACCGTAGAGTTCCCTTTTTCCGCGTAGGTGGAACTAGAGTACGGGGTATAGCTCTGTACTGTAAGCTTCTGATTCCACAAGTCATTATCCAGCCCCGAGTGCGGGGCGTGGCAATACTGGCACGATCCCGGAGCGGTGCCTTTTACCGGCGAGGAACTGCCCGGGCCTAAAGCATGTTGCCCAATCACGTCCGTGGAAATTTGCGCAGCGGCTGGGCCTGCGCTGAAGCAAACTGCTAGGCACCCAAGTAACACCTGTAGCTTCATGGTGTGCCCCCAACTAGATGACCCGGCCGCGCGAAATATTGAAACACCTGCACCCGGCGGTTTTGTGAATCGGCAACGAAAATACGGTCGTTGCGGTCAATATACACGCCAGCCGGAAGCTCGAACTGACCCGCCGCGCTGCCTCTTCCTCCAAAGTGATACAAGAGTTGACCTTGGGGATTGAATACCTGCACCACACCCCAAAGGCCATCCACCACATAGAGGTCCCCTTCCGAATCCACGGCAACCCCTTTGGGGCGGAACATCGCACCATTGCCATCGCCCAAGCGGCCAATGGCGTACTTGAAGCTGCCATCTCGGCCGAGGACTTGCACCCGGAAGTTCATGGCATCCACCACGACGAGGTTTTCGCCGTTGAGCCGCAATTCGGTGGGATAGTTGAACTCGCCTTGGCCGGAACCGCGCTTGCCGAAAGTTTGCAGCACATCTCCGTTCATATCGAGCAGATAGATTTTGTGGCGCAGAGTATCGGTGACGTAAATGCGCTGGGCCGTAGAATCCACCGCGATCCCCGTGGGGCGCTTAAAGCGGCCTTCTCCACCGATGCTGCCGATCACGCGGGCAAATTTGCCTTCGGCGTTGTAAACAAAGATCTTCCCCGTCTCCGAGTCTGTAAGGTAGATGTTGTCGTCGGCGTCCACCGCGACACACTGCGGAGCGATCATTGCATCCTTATCCTTCGTGGAACGGCTTAAGAACTTATACTTTTCCCCAACGAAGTCAAAGATGTGGGCACCACCAGCGCCGGGATCTGCGACAATGATGCGACCGCGCGAATCAGTTGCCACACTGTAAGGCCGACTCAGCGAATGGAACGTTGGTTCGCCAGCCACCACATCGAGCACACGCGTCCAAAAGCCACGCTTCAGCTTTACTTCCCGTTCGGTGGTGAAGCTACGCTCGTACACCAGCTTGCGACCACCCAACAACATCACTTCCGGCACCACAGCCTCGACCGTCTTGGACTTGGAGGGGGCCTTGGCAAAAGTCGGGGAGGGACAGGCGCAGAGAAGCCCGACGCAAGCCAGTATCCTCCACCAGCCTGCCCGGTACCCTAATGCCTGTTGCCCGCTCGCTCGGCCTAGAAACAATTGAACCATCGGTAGATACTAATACTAAATGTCGAATTTGTGGTGGGTGCAATGCTGCTCGCACTAAACCCCTGCACCAGCCGGCTATAGCCGCCGCTGATGCCTAACTTACGGACCTGATACCGCACCTGCACCAGTTCTTCCTCTAGTTTATTCGAAGAGAACACCAGATGGGTGGTAGTGCTGGAGTCAGCCTTCAGGTAGGTAGTAGAGAATGTCAACCCTCGCCGCAACGCGCCCGAGAGTGTGGTGGAATACGAAGTGCCTCCGTAGGCAATCAGCAACTCGGGCGGAATCACCGGGGGAAGCGGAGTGTTGCCTGCCGCCAAACCATCGCCACTGGACTTCGCATAGTTGCTTTGCAATGAAAATCCGCGGTAGCCCACGCCCATCGAGTAACTCTGGCTAGCATAGCCGGTATGAGGTTGATTGGTGATGCCGCTGTGGCCGAAGCTGGCTCCGCCGCTCCAGATAAAGCGCCCGAAGCGACGGCCCACGTTCCCGGTGAAGTTATAACTGGAACTGGTGTAGGTGATGAGCAGAGTCTGCACACTTTGCGAGTACCCGCCTGCAACCGACCAGGTCCAATTGCCAATCTGTCGTGCGTAGTTTCCGTTCACGTTTAAACCCACTACATTCTCACCCGCATAGCTGAGGCGGGTGTCGGTTACAAAGACATTGCTGTTGAAGAAACCTCCGCCCAGGGGCCGCGTGTACTGCCCCCCGCCACCAAAAGAATTCGACGCATAATCCGAGCCCCGATAGATTTGCTGGCGGTGCAGCACCTGCCCGGTTACCGTCCAATTTCGAGGAAAAGCGTAGGTGGTGGTGCCGTTCAAATCCCACGCCCGCGACGACTGCGAGCTCACCACTACAGGCGCAATCACACCCACCATCTGACCGGGCCCACCCACTTGGGTTGCTCCGCTCGCGGAGGCGACAGCGCCGGGTACACTCGCCTGATAAAGCTGACCGTTCAAGTTGTCATTAAAACTTGTATTGATAGAAACATTCCAGTTCTGCTTGGGATAAAACCCTACCGTCGAACTCACTGTGTCTATCGTTCCGTTGAAAGAGTACCCCAAATAGCTACTATTAAGGTCGTTGCGCGAGTAAGTGGCTGCAACGCTGCCCTTGAGGGGCAGTAAATGAGACGCTGAAGCGTAGAAATTCTTATCATGCGCGGTTGATGTAGAACTTTGTTGCCCGCTGAACAACTGCGGAACCTTTGAAGCATTCGAAAGGAAGCCCGCGCCCGCGTTCAAGTTGAATCCGCTTACACGATACTGCGAGTTCAGGTAAAAATTATTATAGGCAGAGTTGCCGTTCTGCTGGCTACCAAACAGCGAATAATCAGAAGAACCTTTGGTGTAACCCACAGTTACGCTAGGCACACCTCGCAAGACTTCGCTCCATGCCACGCTGAACGCCTGACCGGTGCCGTGGGTGATATAGTCAGGCAATCCTGGCAGATGGTAGTTGCCCGTGCTGTTGATCGTCTTGGTATAGGAGACATAACCCGGAAATGGACTGCCCGAAAAGATGCTCGCGCCTGCATCTACGCCGGAGGCATCCGTTATGGATTGGCTATCTGAGTTCGACCTCGACTGGTTGACGTAGGGATTGATGTGGAACGAGAGGAAATTCGGGTTGTAAAAGCTACCGGTGATTGCGCCGGTCCCGCCATACGATAATCCATGGCTTGATTGCACCGCGTCACCGTACGCCCCAGAATATCCGCCAGAGATGGTGCCGCTCGCAGCCACATCAAGGCCGGGCAGTACCTGAATCTGGGCAGTTGCGGCGCTGCACAGCATCGCTACGCTCACCACCAGACTACGAATTACGCGTAACTTTGCCACGACGACGCCCCTCAAGACTACAGCACTTCAATCTTCGCGGTTTGGCGCAACTTCTTATCGAGTGCGGCGCGAATTTGGTTGGTCTTTGCCAGTTCGACTTCTTTCTTGATCTCCGCCTGCACCGCACGGAATGGCCGCTTGGCCGCCGGGACATGCTTATCCAAACGAACAATCGTGAAGATCTGCTCTACCTGCACGATGTCGGTTACCTGTCCAGGTTGCATCTTCAGTAGCTTCTCCACGAGATTGGGGGCTAACTGCGCCCGGTCTGTGAGCGGATGCGACCCCATCATCACCCGGTAGTCATCTTCGGATACCTTCTCCGCGAGTAGCCCAAACTCTTCCGCAGTCTTGGCCGCCCTGGCCTTTGGCAACGCAGTCTCGGCGCGCTTGCGAGCTTCCGCTAACTGGGCTGGAGTTGCCTTCGGCGGCGGCAGAAATGAGATTGTCTGCAACGAGAAGGACTCAGGATACTGATACTTATTCGCGTTCTTGCTATAGAAGCTTTTGAGTTCCACAGGAGTAGCGACGGATTTATGATTCACTTCGACCTCCAAGTATCGGTCAATCAGGATCGAGCGGCGTATCTTTTGCCACAACTTAGCCTCGGAACCTTGGAACTCAACTTGCAGCGCAGACCTGTAAACTGCTGGACTCGCAAACTGTTTCTTGAAGTCGGCTTCCGCGCGTTGTAACAACGCGGATGGCACTACAATATTGCGGCGTAGAGCCTCTTGATAAACCAACTCCTCAAAGACGATCATCTGCATCGCGCCCTTGCGGATGCCGGGCTCCATTTGCGCAGGAATATCGCCGTTGTGCTGCCGCGCATAGGGGAAGATGGTGTACTCTTCCCGGGCCAAATCTAAATCGGTCAGTACCGCTCCATTTACCCGCGCCACTGGGCGGCCAACGGGCCGAGCGGTCACAGAAACCGGCTGGGGGGTGGCGTGCGTCGTGCCATGCGACGGAGCAAGTTGCGTCGCGGCCGGCATAAGCATGCCGAGAACCGCAAGTCCGAGCATCATTGGGTTTTTCATAGTTGCATTCCTTACTGAGCTCTTTACTATAAATTCTGGGGAAGGAGGAACTTCTCCTCCCCCAGAGTAGTGAAGCAGCAGACTAGAAGATGGTTCCAGCCGTGCTGCCGTTGTTTTCGTTGGCTTCGCCACCATGGCACTGCCGGCAGAACTGAGCCGTCTGGTTGCCACCGGGGTTCTGGTCGTTGATGTTGTAAGGAGCGCGAACAAAGAACGCGCTCAGGTAGGTGCCGCTGCCCAAGCCGGTAGTTACGCCGCCGTCATTTACGACGTTGACGATGTTCATGACATGCTGGTTGTGGCACGTAGTGCACAACACGGCAGGCTGGTTATTGATCGCGGCCGGAGCTACGAAGAAGCCATAGTTATTCACGAACTTCTGCATGTTCGGGCCATAGATGATCTTGCCCGTCGCGGAGACCGTGCAGTCCCAGTTGTAGGGGCCGCCGCAGCCGATGATGGCGGCGGAGCCTACCGGGTGATCATTCAGGTAATCGCCTTTGGCGGCGTTTCCGTCGTTGCCAAGCTCGGTAGGAATATTGTTCGAGGCATAAGTGCTAGGGACCGTCTCAAACACCGTGTTCTTCATCATGGCACCGACTGCATAGTTACCATCATGACAGCTAAGGCAAGCCGTGACGCCCAGAGCATCGGGGGCGGCGCGGACGCCAAGAGCGGGAAGCGTTTCAGAGAAAGACAGCCCGAAATCAAACTGTCCGGTCACGATGGTTTTGCCTACTAGAGGAGCAACATCTTGACCCCACAGGGCAACATCGCCACTGACTGTATCAGTGGACGCGATGCCATTGCCACGAGCGCCGCTATGCGGTGCATGGCAACCCGCGCAGCCGCGGCCATAGTTCAGGTGGGCACCTAGAACGTCCGTGGATACCGTACCAATCTGCGCCATCGCTAAACCTGTAAGGCCTAGTACCATGAGCACTAATGCTAGTTTTTTCATTGGGTAGAACCTCCTGATTTGTGTTGCAACACCATACATCTACTGCTTTTGAAAGCTACTGCTTACTACTTATTGCCAGAGACCGGCGATGCCGGCATTGCCAAATACCCGCTTCGGCCCGAACTGGCAACCAAAAATCTTCATTGCTTCACCGCAGACTTTTGACGGGGGTGCTCTTCGAGTGCGGGCGTTCCGGTGGACGCCTGCGTCCGCGCAGCCTTGTCCTTACCACGCTGATCTTCTTTTTGCTTTTTTATATCCGCCGCTTCGGCATTGCTAACATAGCGGAACATCTGCACACGGCCGGGATATTGCTCGCTGGTGAACACGCGATTTTGTTTGTCCACAAACACGCTGGCGAGCGCAAAGAACTGTCCCGGGCCATTGCCGTGACCTCCTAAAAACGCCAGTAACTCGCCATCTTTGTTGAATACTTGCAGTAAGTCGAGCATGGCGTCGGCAACCCAGATGTTGCCATCGCCATCTATTGCAACGCCCTTGGGATGCGCGAAGCAGCCCGGCCCATCACAGTGGCGGCCAAACTGACTTACAAACTTTCCGTCTGCGTCGAATATTTCCACCCGGTAGTTCATGGTGTCAGTCACATATACGTAGCCATCCTTGTCCACTGCCACGCTGGTGGGGCCAGAAAAATCGCCGGGGGTAGTTAGTTCGTGTTTCTTGCCCGTGGTGCCTATCGCGCGAACTAGCTTCAGGCTGTCGGCGTCGTACACCAAAACCTGATCAAGTTGAGTATCGGTCACGTAGAGCAGTCGGTTTTCGCGGTCAATCGCTAGCCCGTTCGGATCTATCATGCCTTCGCTGATTTGATCTACTACCTCGTGTTTGGCGTTGTAGACCAGAACGTGATGCAGCTTGCCGTCCGAAATAAAGACGCGGTCGTCATCATCCACTGCAACGCCATTCACCAGCTTGAAGGGGGCAGGCGCGCCATTGTGGATCATGTCTGCTTCATGGTTCTCGGTGTTGAACATAAATACAGCACCCACTCGCTGATCGGCGACGTATAACGTTCCTTTGGAATCTACCGCCATGCCCACGGGACCTAGCAGTTGAAACGGCATGAGCCGTTGCTTGGATTTGGGGTCATCTTCGGGCCTGACTCCGGCAAGCCGATCCATCCACTTCTGTTTACCTTTGGGCGCAGGCGCGCAGGAGTCAAACTTCTGGCCTGCAAAGTAAGTCACATACTTGATTCGAGCTACGTTCGGCGGTGCGGGCCACACTAATGTGGCGGGGTCAATCACGATCTTCTTCGGTCCAGATTGGGGTGCAGCGGGCGCAGCAGCCTTCTTCTTGTCTTTGCTGCCGGCATAGCTCACCACAGGGGCCAGGACGACTGCGCTCAGCAACCCGCACACCATCAGCCACTTGATACTTCGGATTCCGTTGTTGGTAACTGATGCCATTGTTAGTCTCCTACTTCGTTTTGGTAAGTGCTAATCGGTTCTTATGGCAGTTATCGCAGAAGGCCATGTTGTTGGCCTGGTCTTTCAGCAATAGGTCCTGCTCCGCAGATGCGTGCGGCTGATGGCAACTGAGGCAGCTCAATGGTGTTTTGACTACACTGGCGTTAGTGGCATCTAAAATGTCTTGCACTGGATGTGCGGAAGTAGGATGGCCAACGCCATACCGCAACGGCAGCAACACCACGCGATTTTTCTTGTAATAGTCTTCGGGTAATTTGACTTTGCCCCCAAAGATGGTGACTGCGTGGGCGGCTTCCAGTTTCTGCGGTCTGGCGTCCGGACCGTGGCATTCTAGGCACAAGTCGTTGCCCTTTGCCCGAAGCAACTTGGGCCGATCGCCGCCATGCGCTTCGTGGCAGATGGAGCATGCCTGGCCAAACGCTGGCTGGTGCAGATGCGCCTTGTTACCCTGCTTGGCCTGATCGCTATGGCAATCGAGGCAGATTTTTACCGGCGTACTTTTGGGCAGGCCGGGCGTCTTGCTGGCATGTGGATTGTGGCAATCGGTGCAGTCGCCAGCGGCTCCGGGGTGCGGCACCTTTGCCGTTTCAATCTGCTTCACCTTCTCGTCGTGGCAGGTGACGCACAGCGTCTTGGCCTCGGGCTGCGTCAGCACCACCTTGCCATCTTTGGCGGCGGCGTGGCAGGTATCACAGCTCTTATCCGCAAACGGAGCGTGCAAGACCGCCTGCATCAACTTCGGCGTATCCGACTGATGGGGATTGTGGCAGGTAACGCAGTTGGCGGTGGCAAAGGGCTGGCCTTGGTGCGCCTTCTGAAGATTGGCATCCTTGGCATCGTGACAATCGAGACAGAGCGCCGGGGTCGCCTTGGTCAGGTGATAGTCAAACTCTTGCTTGCCAGGTTCGCCCACTTTGTGAGTGGTATGGCAGGTATCGCAGCCCGCATCTAGCGCGGCATGGCGGCTGCCTTTTGCCGGAATGTTCTGGCCATTGGTATGGCAGTTCAGGCAAAGATTCTCTTTGCTCTCACCAGCAGTCGGCTTACGCAGCAGGTTCTTGTTGTCTGCGGTGTGCGCACTGTGGCAAACCAGGCAGTTGCGCTGCGCGGGTGCGTGTACCAACCCTTTTTGGCTCGCATCCTTCTTATCGGAGTGGCAGGTGCCGCAGAGCGCCGCCGGAGTGGCAGTAATCAGCTTGATCCGGGTGACGTCTTTGTTGTTTCGAATCTCATGGCAACTGTTGCAACCTAGCGCAATGGCCGAGTGGACGAAGTTTCCTTTGGAATGGTCTTCGTGGCACTCGAGGCATTTTGCGGTAGGAGTATTCGCATCCAGCTGCGTGGGATGGGTGGCAGCCAGCGCGACTTTCGAGCCGCACAACAAAATCAAAGAGAGCACTAGAGCGGAAAAGCAGGAGTCGAACCGAAGAACTGGCGCGGCGAAAGGAGTCCCCTTTGGTGCCTGATGCGCCCTCTTCGCTCGGCAAACCGTTCGTGACTCTCTGTTTTTCATTACGGGACTATTGGAATATGGTTGAGCCCGTAAGACTTATGATGCGAGTCACTTCAAAATGTGACTATTGTCACTTCATGAGGTGTTGTTCTTAACAAGGTTCGTAAGCCAATGCTCCGCCTGAGGTGCGAATTTCTCCGCACCTTCAACAATTGCTTTACCTACTACTTCTTCAGGACTTGGCATTTTTCTTAGCCTCAGCTTCGGCGGCGGCGGCGGTGGCTTTTTCCCAACGAGCTTTCATTTCAGGAGGAAAGTAATCAGGATTTGCTAAAATATGCCAAATATCTATCTCTTTCTCTTGTGTCTTTTGTTGTGTCATTTTTGCTCCTTGAACATTTGTAAGGTGTCTGGATCTGGTAGGTGGAGTTGGCGAAGGGTGATGACTTTTACTTTTCTGTTAAGGCGTATAGATGTTAAAAAATCAACGTGCCTCCCCATAAAAGTTTTATACTTAGTCTGAAATTGTTGTTCTTCAGTAGTTAAAGGGCCTTGTTTACCTGCTAACGCCGCACCCTGCGCTTTAAGACTCTCCCATTCTTCAAATATCTTTTTCTCTGCTTTTGATAAAGGCGTCTTCAAATTACTATAATGTCACGCAAAGCGGGGTGTTGCTGCCCA
>JANXUR010000106.1 GCA_025356095.1 Acidobacteriaceae bacterium
CGACACAAACCGGAGGGACATACGGCAATGGGACACTCTTTAGGATTGCCACAACGGGCAGTAACTACGCCTTGCTATACAGCTTTCCCAGTGCGGTTGGTACGCAGCCGTTGGCAGCGCCTTTACAGGACACAAGCGGCGTCTTCTACGGCACGACAAGCGCCGGCGGGTCAACCAACTTAGGCGTCGTCTACAGTCTCGACTTGGGGCTAGCTCCGTTCATTGCCTTGCAGAAGTATCAAGGCAAGGTGGGCAACACGGTGCAAATCCTCGGCCAGGGTTTTACCAGGACGAAGAGCGTGTCGTTCAACGGCGTGGTGGCGCTGAGCTTCGCTGTCTCTTCGGACTCGTACATGACGGCAGTCGTCCCCAGTGGCGCGACCACGGGCAACGTGGTCGTCACGACGCCGACCGGCGCGCTCACCAGCAACAGGCCGTTCACTGTAAACCCGTAGTTTCGTCCTGCGGCAGGCAGGGCGCGCGCAGCCTGCACCCCACTCAAGCGAAAACCGCGCTTGAGTGGGCCACCTGCCGGAGCGGGGCAAGTTCCATTGGGCTTTCGCCTGCGGGCAAGGCAAGGCCTGTCTCAAGCAGACTATCTTGGCGCGAAGGCTCCGGTGGCGCATATTTCCGCCCGAGTTTGACCTAAGCCTTGCGGTCTTGATATATTTATAAGGTTCCGCGAGTTGGGTTCAGCCTTGCAGTGGCGCGATGGATGTGCGCCCTGTGAATTCTTGTGAGAATATCGGCTGGGTTGACGGCTAGACGAGTAGTCAGTAAGATTAAAGACGTGGTTCGGAAGCAGCACCGTCGGGCTTCCGGGCGTCCTCGCTGAAACAGAATCTGCGAAACCCTTTCAGCCCCGGATGGATTGGGGAATTCGAAAGACTATGCAGATTGGGCAGGCGAAACGGATCACTTCCCTGAGTGGCTAGTTAGGATTCAGGGCGAAGCGACACCGTCGCATGCGAATACGACGAAAGCTGGAAGTTTGAAATCCGCGAGAGCGGGGGTATGGGCAGAATTTTGCTGCCGCCTTCTGCGTTTGCGGGGTGAAAAATCATAAAGGTGCGGCCAGAAGGCGGAAAACGCTACTGAGCCTGCGCCAATGCGCTGATGTTGCGCGGTGCAAGCCGTGAGCGCAGTGAAGAGCAGAAAAGCGCAGTAAAAGCGCACTAAAGCGCAGTGCAAAGCAAAGCAGTGACCTGATTTTTGAGGAGTGGTGACGAGTGCCTACATTTAATCAGCTGGTGCGGAGTGGACGTACCAAGCCGAAGTACAAGACGGCGAGTCCGGCGTTGCAGTCGTGCCCGCAGCGGCGCGGCGTATGCACGCGTGTGTACACACAAACGCCAAAAAAGCCGAACTCGGCGCTTCGCAAGGTTGCTCGGGTGCGTTTGACCAACAAGATTGAAGTGACGACCTACATCCCCGGCGTGGGCCACAATCTGCAGGAGCATTCGATTGTGTTGATTCGCGGGGGTCGGGTAAAGGATCTGCCGGGCGTACGTTATCACGTAGTGCGCGGCACGCTGGATGCGACGGGCGTAGCCAATCGCAAGCAGAGCCGGTCAAAGTATGGGGCGAAGCGACCGAAGTCCTAAGCGGACTGGCGGGTGGTTTTGCAACTGTACAGCTGGTGTGCAGTTTGGCAATCGAGAAATTTGCAAGTCCGTGCCACCGTTGGGTGGGCGCGAGTTTCAGTCAAAAGTTTCGCGGAGAGTTAGCAGATGCCTAGAAAAGGAAATATCGCCAAGCGTGAAGTTCCCATGGATCCGGTGTACCAGAGTGATCTGGTGACCAAATTCGTGAACTCCATGATGTGGCAAGGCAAGAAGAGCACGGCGCAGACGATTTTTTACGGCGCGATGACCCGCTTGCAAGAGCGTGGCGGCGGTGAAGAGGCGCTCAAGCTGTTTGTGAAGGCAGTGGAGAACTGCAAGCCGCTGCTGGAAGTAAAGACTCGCCGTGTGGGTGGCGCGAACTATCAGGTGCCGGTGGAAGTGAATGCCGACCGACGCACCGCGCTGGCGCTGCGCTGGATTATTGGTCAAGCGCGTGGCCGGGGCGAAAAGGGTATGACGGAAAAGCTGGCCAATGAGCTGCTGGATGCTTCCAGTGGCAAAGGCGGCGCGGTGAAAAAGCGCGAAGACGTGCACCGCATGGCCGAAGCCAACAAGGCATTTGCGCACTATCGCTGGTAACTCGCGGGTAGGTGAGTATTGCCGCAAAAGCGATGGAGTGTCGTCCGAGGATTGCAGTACAACGTAAGGTTTTACGAAGCCGGGAAAGCAGAAGAGATAACGTGGCGAGACAGGTTCCATTAGAGCGTTGCCGGAACATCGGCATCATGGCGCACATTGACGCTGGAAAGACGACGACGACGGAGCGCGTCCTGTTCTACACGGGACGACTGCACCGCATTGGCGAAGTCCACGAAGGCACTGCGACCATGGACTGGATGGAGCAGGAGCAGGAGCGCGGCATCACCATTACCAGCGCGGCTACCACCTGTACCTGGAAGAACATCAGCATCAACATTATTGACACCCCCGGCCACGTGGATTTTACTGCGGAAGTAGAACGCTCGCTGCGCGTACTGGATGGCGCGGTCGCCGTGTTCGACGCAGTGCATGGCGTGGAGCCCCAGTCGGAAACAGTGTGGCGGCAGGCTGATAAGTATGGCGTTCCCCGTATCTGCTTCATCAACAAGATGGACAAGGCGGGCGCGGATTTTGAGCATGCGGTGGATACGATCCGCAAGCGGCTCAATGCCAAGCCGGTTGCCATTCAAATTCCCGTAGGTCAAGAAGCTGCGTTCAAAGGCTGCATTGATCTATTTGAGATGAAGGCGATCATCTGGAACGACGAATCCCTGGGCGCAGCCTATGACGAAGAAGAAATTCCAGAAACCCTGAAAGTACGGGCGCAAGCAGCTCGCAATTTATTGGTAGAGACCATCGTGGAGAACGATGACGATCTACTGCCAAAGTATATGGACGGGATTGCGATTTCCGCCGACGAATTGCGTGCTTCGCTGCGCAAGAGTGTGATTGCGCTGAAGGTATTCCCGGTGTTGTGTGGTACAGCATTCAAGAACAAAGGCGTGCAGCCCTTGCTTGATGCCGTGGTGGCCTATTTGCCCTCCCCCCTTGATATTCCGGCGGTAAAGGGCCACGACGTTGATAAGGCAGACGTAGCGATTGAGCGCGCGGCCAAAGACAACGAGCCTTTCTCGGCGCTGGCGTTCAAGATTATGACAGACCCGTTCGTGGGTCAGTTAGTATTCATCCGCGTGTATTCGGGTACGTTGAAGCAAGGCGATTCGGTCTACAACGTTTCCAAGCGACGTGGTGAGCGCATTGGCCGTTTGTTGAAGATGCATGCCAACAAGCGGGAAGAGATTACCGAAATTCTGGCGGGCGATATCTGTGCCTGCGTCGGCCTTAAGAACATTACGACGGGCGACACCATTTGCGACGAGCGGAACCCGATTCTCCTCGAGTCCATTGACTTCCCGGCACCTGTAATTTCGGTGGCAGTGGAGCCCAAGACCAAGAGCGACCAGGAAAAGATGGGCATGGCGCTTTCCAAGCTAGCCCAGGAAGATCCTACCTTTAAGGTTCACACCGATCCTGACAGCGGGCAGACCATCATTAGCGGTATGGGTGAGTTACATCTGGAAATCATCTGCGACCGCATGTTCCGCGAATACAAGGTGGAAGCCAACGTTGGCAAGCCGCAGGTAGCGTACCGCGAGACGATTCGCAAGAAGGCTGAAGCTGAGGGTAAGTACATCCGCCAAACTGGCGGTTCGGGTAACTACGGCCATTGCAAGATTCGGATTGAGCCCAATGAAGCGGGCAAGGGTTACGAATTCATCAACGACACCATGGGTGGTTCGATTCCCCGGGAATATATCAAACCCATTGACCAGGGCATTCGTGAAGCCATGGAAGGCGGCATCCTGGCTGGCTTCCCCATGGAAGATGTAAAGATCACGCTGTACGATGGCAGCTATCACGATGTGGACTCGAACGAAATGGCGTTCAAGATCGCCGGCTCGATGGCATTTAAGGAAGCGGCACGCAAGGCGTCTCCCGTGTTGCTGGAGCCGCTGATGAGCGTGGAAGTGGTTGTACCGGAAGACTACATGGGCGTCATTATCGGCGACTTGAACTCGCGTCGGGGGCGGATTGAAGGTATGGAGCATCGCGCCGGTTCGCAGGTGATCAAAGCGCACGTGCCGCTGAGCGAAATGTTTGGTTATGCGACCAACATGCGGTCAGCGACACAAGGACGTGCCACTTACTCCATGCACTTTGCCCGGTATGAAGAAGCGCCACGCATGGTGCAGGAAGAAATCATTGCCCGGGTACAGGGCAAGGCTGGCGACAAGCGGTAAGTAGCAAAGGATTGCGGCTTTGCGCCGCAGTAAGTTTCAAACAAGTTTTGCAACATCAGTTTTAACGGAGCAGAGCGATGGCGAAAGAAAAATTTGACCGGAATAAGCCGCACGTAAATGTGGGTACGATTGGACACATTGACCACGGCAAGACGACGTTGACGGCGGCGATCACCAAGGTGTTGTCGAAGCACAACCCGAAGAACACGTTCCGCTCGTTTGATTCGATTGACAACGCGCCGGAAGAGCGGGCACGCGGCATCACGATTGCGACT
>JANXUR010000033.1 GCA_025356095.1 Acidobacteriaceae bacterium
CGACAACGTCTGCAATGTGAATATCGCGGCTGGCCCCGGCGGCTATGCTGTGCAAATTCATAACGGCAATACTGTGAACGGTGGCAATGGCTTCACAGATATGTCGAACGGCGTAGTCAGTGGCAACATCGGCTCAGGCAACTTCATGGTAGGCCTCCAGCTAACCATGCTCGACACAACCACTCGAAGGGACAGCGGGATTGTGGTCCACGACAATGCGTGGTTCTCTTCAAGCGCATCGTTTCAGAACTTGAACGTGACATTTGGCGGGAGCACCCCGCCCGGCACAGCCCTCAATGGCAATATGGGGTGGTGGGGGAACCGCGATACCCTGTCAACCGTCAGTGTGCCGAACCCGAACATCAGCGGTACCCCTAGCGTGAGCTTCACCTTCAGCGAGGCCGCAGTTGCCATGCAGGAACAGTCGGCCGGCCCGCCGTTGGGTACGGGAATTGATGCCCTTTGGGCAGACTCGACCACCCATACGCTCAAGATGAATCCGAACAACTCCACAACGTATATGGTTGAGGGGGTTTCCGGGGCCTTAACTGCCGGCGGTGGAACTCTACCAAAGTTCGATACCAATGGCTTCCTCACTGATTCCAATGTGCCAGCCACATCGGTCGCGCCTGTGATATCGGGGTCTGGAGGTGGCTACGTTTTCCTGCCGTGGATTCAGTTGCCGCAGACGGGAGGATCCAGTCAGGTCGTCGAAACAACTGCGAATACCCTCAAATATGTCCGCGTAGTCATCCCCGTGGCCATTAAGGTTAGCCACATCGCTGTCAACGTGACGGCAACCTCTGGTGGCAAGTTCGGCGTCGGTTTGATGTCGGCGGACGGCACTGCAGTCGTGAAGGACTTTGGGCCAATCGCATGTGGCACTGGCGGCGCGCAGGTCAACACGCTCGGAACTCCGTTTGTGGTGCAGCCCGGCACCTATCTTTTTGCGTGGGGCGGAACCGATACGACGTGCGCGGTTCAAGCCATCTCGCAACCAAACGCAGTGTATGCACTTTTCAATATCAACTATGCGAACAGCGGAACGGGAGCCAACGCGATCAACTCTTCCACGGGTGCTCTGCCTTCTAGTGCGGGAACTCTTTCTCAGGCTCAGAACCCGATTCCAATCGTTTCGCTAGAGCCGTAGCAGGCAGGTGGAGACTTCAGGTGAGGTTTGAGACTATCAGCTTCCGGAAACGGAGGGTGGCGTCTGCTGAATCTCATCTCCGACGCGGATCACGCCGCCTTGCAGAATTTCTGCTCTTAGGCCGCCGCGATGGGTGAGGCCCGGCTTTACCTTTTTACCGGTGAGTTTGGCGAGGTGGCTACAGGGTTCGCAGAGTTCGATGCCGATGGCGCGAACTTCCCCAATGTGGAACTGACGCCCCACCAAGTGGTTGAGAGCGACGCCCTCGGTTAGGAGGTTGCGGCGAGACTCTTTGGCGCTCAGGGCGACGCTATACTCGCGCTCGAAGGCAGCCAGTGCTTCGGTCTCAATCAGAGTCAACTCGCGCCCAGCGCCTTTGCGCGGCTTGCGGGTATGGTGATCACCTTCCAAGCCAGCGCCAGCGATGGCACGCACCGATTCCGCAGCCTGCATTGGCTGATGCGGAACCGGTGCAATATGGATCGCGACCACTTTGCCCTTGTCCATGAAGCGTGCGTCTACTTCCTGCCCGCGTTGACGCCGTCTTTTTCCACCAAGGTGATGCACTCTTCCAGCACGTCCATGGCGCAATCGGCTTCGTCTTTGGTGACGAGCAGCGACGGCGAGATGCGGACGGTGTTTTCGCCGCAGCCCAGGAACAGGATGCCGCGCTCGAAGGCCAGCTCGACCACGCGATCGCGCTCATCATGGGCGCGAGCTTTGGTGATCTTGTCCTGCACCAGTTCCACGCCCAGCATCAAGCCCATGCCGCGGACGTCGCCGACCATGGGATGGGTGCTGGTCCAGCTCTTCATGCGGTCAAGCATGTGCTGGCCCACCTCGGCTGCATTCTGCACCCCTTCGCGCTCCAGAATATCGAGCGTGGCGAGTGCGGCGGCGATGCAGACGGGATTGCCGCCGAACGTGGAGGCGTGCGAACCGGGAATCCAATCCATGATGTCGGCACGGCTGGCGCAGATGCCAAGTGGCATGCCAGAAGCAATACCTTTGGCCATGCAAACGATGTCGGGCTGCACGTCAGAGTGCTCCACCGCCCACCATTTGCCGGTGCGGCCTACGCCGGACTGCACTTCATCCACGACCAGCAGAATGCCATGGCGGTCGCAGATGCGGCGAAGTTCGCGCATAAACGCCGGCGGCGCGGTCACGTAGCCACCTTCGCCCTGCACCGGCTCGATGAAGATTGCCGCCACTTCTTCCGGGGGAAGAATGGTGCGGAAGAGTTTATCTTCAATATAGGTGGCGCAGGCCAGGGCAAAAGCCTCAGCATTCTGCACGCCGCCGCTGCAGCCGCGATACACGTCGGGATAGCGGACATGGGTGACTCCGCCCATGAGCGGGCCGAAGCGTCGCTTCTGCTGCGGCTTGCTGGCGGTGAGCGAAACCGCACCCATGGTGCGACCGTGGAAGGCACCGAGGAAGGCGATGATGTTAGGCCGCTTGGTGTGGTAGCGAGCGAGCTTCAGTGCGCACTCCACGGCTTCAGCCCCGCTGTTGCCAAAATAGAACTTGTGCGGACCGGGCATGGGCAAAATGGCGGATAGTCGCTCAGAAAGCGTAATCATGCTCTCGTAGTAAAAGTCGGTGCCAGACATGTGAATCAGTTCGCCAGCCTGCTTCTGGATGGCGGCTACCACCTCAGGATGGCAATGGCCGGTGGAGGTCACGGCGATGCCGGAGGAGAAGTCAAAGAACTCGTTTCCGTCCACATCGGTGACCACAATGCCTCGGCCACTCTTGGCCACGAGCGGATAGGAACGGGTGTAGGAGGGGGAAACGTACTTATCGTCACCGGCAAGAACACGAATGGCATTGGGGCCAGGCAGTGCAGTCTTAATCACAGGGCGGACGGCGCCGACTTTGGACGGCGCAAGAGCAGTTGTGGGCGTGGGCGTAAGAGTGGGTGTAAGAGTGGACATGGCAAATTCCTCCGAAAAGCATTTTCATGTATGGCTTGGCTAAAAGCACACCGGAGCGTGCGGAGCGACGCGCTCAGGCGCAAAAATCCTGAGCATGGCAGGGCTTAAGAAAAAGATTGTTAGTCGCAGCCAAACAGCGATGGGCGCATGCTGGTAGGCAGCACCGCGCGATACCGGCGTGGGCACACTAGCATATGCAGCCAGCACTCCGGCAGATGCGAATTGGCAGGGTTACGAAACATACTTTAGCCAGCACTTCTAGTATATCCCGCTTCTGTCAGCGGCGTAACCCCCTGATTTTGGCAAAACGCGACCACTCCAAAGCGGAGTTTTGAATCACAGGCAAGCCTGCTAGCATCAAAACAACGACGCTGTTTACGCTCTGACTCGCGTCCCAACCCTTATGACCCAAGCCCAAAAGCAACATCGCTGGATGGTTCTGTTGTGCTTTGGGCTGGTTTACGTCTTCTGGGGCTCAACCTACCTTGGCATTCGAGTCGCCGTTGAAAACATCCCTCCGGCGCTGATGTGTGCGACTCGCTTCCTGATCTCTGGTTCGCTGGTACTGATTTACTGCGCGGTCACCGGTAAGCGCATGGTCTTTCCGCTGCGCAGCATGGCGATTTTCGCCATGGTGGGCGGATTTCTGCTTGTCGGCGGCAATCTGACGCTTTCGTGGGGAGAAACCTACGTACCTTCAGGCTTAGCGTCCCTGCTTGTGGCAGCCGCGCCACTGTGGTTCCTAACGCTCGATAACCTGATTCTGGGCGAGCACAAGCTCTCGGGCCGGGGCAAAATCGGCTTGGCGCTAGGGCTGGTGGGCGTCGTGGTACTGCTGTGGCCGGAACTGATGCAGATTCGCACGCTAGGCCGTATGCAATTCGTCGCTTGCATCGCGATTCTATTTGGTTCGGCCAGTTGGGCCGCGGGGTCGGTACTCAGCAAGCGCTTTAAAACCGAGGCCGACCCGTTCACTGCGACGGGCTGGCAGATGCTGTTTGCCGGTATCTTGAACCTGCTGATTGCGATTCCTCTGGGCGATTTTCAGCGCGCGGTGTGGACCCCCCGCGGATGGGGTGCCATCCTCTATCTAGTCACCTTCGGCTCACTGGTCGGCTACACCGCCTATATTTGGCTGCTGAAGCATGTGCCAGTCTCTAAAGTTACAACGTATTGCTATGTGAATCCCGTGGTGGCGGTATTTTTGGGCTGGCTGATTCTGCACGAGCGCATTGATGGCTACATTCTGGCGGGTAGTGCCATTATCATCAGCGCGGTAGCCACCGTGACCAGCGCCAAAGTGGAGACGATACCGCCTGCCGCTGCGGATTTGAATGATCTCGAACCCTCAATGGCGGAAGGTGCGGGCGACTAGCGGGGACAGACCAAGACAGGCCAAGACACAATGACCATCACGATCACAAAATTGCTCATCACTCTGAACCTGCTGGTGTTCGTCGCCATGGTGGCCACTGGATCGTCGCCAGTGAATTTCGACGGCGAAACGCTGGTGCGTTTTGGTGCCAACTTCGGCCCTTACACTGCGGATGGCCAGTGGTGGCGCTTGTTCACGTGCATGTTTGTCCATGCAGGCATCATGCACATTGCGCTGAACATGTGGTGTTTATGGAATCTGGGCCCGTTCGCCGAGCAGCTTTTTGGTGAGATGAAGTTCCTCGTCCTTTATCTTGTTACCGGCATCGGCGCGAGCGTGATGAGCCTGCTGGTGCACCCCAACGGCTTGAGCGTGGGTGCGTCAGGCGCAATCTTTGGCGTAGCAGGAGCGTTGATTGCCGCGCTATACTGGCGCAAAATTCCGCTGCCCGACTTTGTCGTCAAGCAATACCTGAACAGCATTCTGCGCTTCGCGGGTATCAATCTGGTGTTGGGCTTTTTTATCGCTCGCACAGACAACTCCGCCCACATTGGCGGCATTTTGACCGGGCTGGCGATAGGGCTGATCCTGCCCCTTAACGAAAGAGTGAGCCGACCGGACAACTACTAGGGTTCCCGGTTAGAGGCGGGCCAGAATCCTACTTCCGCTTCCAGCGCACGCCGTCCTTGGTGTTTTCCACCACAATCCCAGCTTCCAGCAGCTCCGCGCGCAGGCGGTCGCTGGTGACGAAGTCGCGAGTCTTGCGGGCTGAGTCAAGCTCGGCGACGCGGGCTTCCACGTCGGCATGGCTCATCGCGCTGGCGTTCGCTAGTTCCAGAAACTCTGGCGAAGCTTCGGCCATACGCCCTTCGGCTTGCGCCCAAGCGTAAATCGCGCGAATCCTGGGGGCATCGTCATCGGGCAGCACCGCGAATATGGCATCAAAGCGCTGCATCGCTTCGAGCAAAGCAGGCGCGTCTGCGCTGCGCAGCGAGCCAGCATCGGCCAACACATTCGCCTTACGCACCATGTCAAAGATCGCCCCCTGGAATGCGGCAGTGTTCAGGTCGTCGTCGAGTGCTGCGGTCATGCCTTTGACCGCTTCTGCCGCTAACGCGGAGCCTTCACCCGCATCGCCCGCGGCACCTGCAGCAAACGCTCCCTGCTTCAGCCGTGCTGCAAAGTTCCGCAGCCGCTCCACTGACACCGCTGCTTGCCGCAATCCGTCAAACGTAAAGTTGAGCTGGGTACGGTAGGGCGCTGCCGCCAACAAGAACCGGATCGAAGACGGCTTGTGGCCCTTCAACACCAAGTCGCGCAAGGTGAAGAAGTTGCCTAAGCTCTTCGACATCTTCTGGTTTTCCACCAGTAAAAAACGCACGTGCATCCAGAAACGGGCGAATGGCTTGCCCGTGAGTGCTTCGGACTGCGCAATCTCGTTTTCGTGATGCGGAAACGTCAGGTCTTCGCCCCCGGCGTGCAGGTCGAAGCTCTCGCCTAGCGCATCCATCGCCATCACCGAACATTCGATGTGCCAGCCCGGCCGACCCGGCCCAATCTCCGTCTCCCATTGCGCCTCGCCCGGTTTAGGAGCCTTCCACAGCGCGAAGTCACGGGCGCTGTCCTTGTCGTATTCGTCCACGTCCACCCGCGCGCCATCTTCCATCCCGGCAAAATCCTTCTTGCTCAGCTTGCCGTAGCCAGGAAACTTGGCGATGCGGAAGTAATAGGATCCGTCTTCAGCCCGATAGGCAAAGCCTTTGTTTTCCAGTTGATGGATGAAGTGGCCCATGGCGGGAATGTAGTCGGTGGCCCGCAAAATCGTCGGCTGCTGAATCGCAATCAGACTGCAATCTTCCAAAAACGCACGCTCATATTTGGCGGTGTACTGCTGTACCGTGACGCCGTCCCGTGCGGCATTGCGAATGATCTTATCTTCCACGTCAGTGATGTTCATGACGTGTTGCAGCTCGTAGCCGCTTTGCAGCAGGAAGCGGCGCAGCACGTCCACTGCCACGAAAGTGCGGAAGTTGCCAATGTGGCCGTAGTCGTAGACCGTCGGCCCGCAGGCGTACATGCGGACTCGGTTGCCCTCCATCGGCTGGAAGGGCTCGATCTTGCCAGAGAGCGTGTTGTAAAGGTGCAAGGACATGGGTAAATCGCTGATTGCGGGGTCAATCGGTGCCAACTACTGAAACTTTGATTTTAGGGGGCGGGGTGCAGCGGGGTCAATTTTCTTCGTGCTTCTCCAGGCCTAGGTTGCCTACTTCGCCCCTGTCGCCGCTGTCGCCAGGTTCGGCGTTCGCGCCTAGCCGCTGGCCTGCCAACAGCGCATAGTGAATCGCCGACAGCACAGTGAAAACGACCGTTGCCCACAGAAAGAACTGTTTGCTGTAGTTGATCGCGGGCAGGGGCTTCACTTCGTACAGAATCACCAGAAACACCGCAGCGATCTGCGCCGTGGTATTCAGCTTGCCGAAGATGCTGGGACGGAAGTCACGCAGACCGGCGATGGTGTACAGCACGGCGCTGACCACGAGGATGGAAATGTCGCGGGTAAATACAAAGACGGTGAACTTAATAGGAATCTTGTGGTCAATTGTGAGCACAATAAACAGCGTGCTGAGGAGTAGCTTATCGGCTATGGGATCGAGATACTGCCCAAGCATGGTTTGCTGTTTTAGCCAGCGCGCCAAACGACCATCGAGAAAGTCGGTGCATGCCGCCAGCATCAGGAGGATTAATGCCAGTCGGTAGTTCTCGTCGAGAATGGCATCTACCAGCAGCGGCAGAAACAACATGCGCAGCAGGGTCAGCTGGTTCGGCGCGCTCAGAATCTCTCGAAACTTCACAGCTTTGCTCTCCGTGCGTCAGGAGCTACCATTTGACGCGATTGCTATTGATTCTGCGGGCGAACGGCGCAGATTGCAAATGGTGCTATCGAAAATATCAATTCTGCCGATCCGGGAAAGGAAGGACGATTCACAAAATATTGTTGCCCTGTTGAATCCCTTACAACAACTTTCTTGTTTGATGGGGTTTCAGTAGAGGTATGGAATGAATGTTCCAGAAGTTCTCATTCCAGGAGTTCTCATTCCAGAAGTTCTCATTCCAGAAGTTCTCATTTCTCAGGTTCTCAGTGGAACCGTGAAACACTTTGCACCGTATCTGCATCCAAGACTTATGCGGATGGAATAAGCAATATAGGTCAGACAATATGGGCTAGGCAATCCGTTCCAGCCCTGCGGCACGTAAGTGCTATAGAGAAGAAGGCGTAAGGACGAGATGATAAACACGAACGCTCACGAGGAGGGGACCATGCACGTAAACGACTTAATGATCTGTGGCGCGTTGTGGACCTGTCAAGCCGATGCGGATGCTGGACGTAAGTTGATCCGGGCTCTGCAATCCTCTGATGCCGACGTGCGCATGTGTGCTCGTCTGTTGCTGGAGACGGGCGGTTCGCGCTCCAAGCAGTTGATGGGGGAAGCCATCTTCGAGGGCGAACTCTCTACGCTGCAAGCGGTGCTGGCCATTTCACCGACTGCCGCTGAATCCACCATGAGCTTCTCCAACGCCGGCGATTGGCTACAGCCCATGGCCGAGGCATAAGGAGGAAGCATGGTGAATTTATTGAGCAAAATCTACGCTTGGTTTTTCGGATGCCAGCACGCCGCCTTAAGCCGCGTGTTTACGCTGGAGCGGCGTTCTTACAAAGTTTGCTACGACTGCGGTCGCGAGTTTGATTACTCGCTGGCGCAGATGAAGGTCACGAGCCAGCCGCTGGCAAACGCCGCACGGCTGGCCAACGTTCAACCTGCGGTAGCAGAACCAGCGCCAGCAACGGATTGGGGAAGTACTCGGGCTTAGTCGCCGCCGCCAAAGTCGCAGGAAGAAATCGTCTTGCGAGGCGGCCGGGCAGTGCAGAATTCGCCAAACAGCGGGTTCACTGCTAGACAAGAATAGAGCCAATATCCTCGAATATCGCAGCATCACTCGAACGGCCGCCAAACTGGCGGCCGTTGGGCTTTCTGGTAGAATCATTCTGGTGGGCAGCGGCTACGCTGCCCGTTTTGTAGGCCCGTAGCTCAGTTGGTTAGAGCGCTTCCTTGACACGGAAGAGGTCGATGGTTCGAGTCCATTCGGGCCTACCATTTTTCCATCGAACCCAGTATTTGTGTCTCGCGGCAGCTAGGCTGCCGCACAAGTCATTCATAAAGAAGGCTAGCCGGTTTCCGGACTGGCCTCTTTCTCTGTAGCATCATCGCTTTCATCCCGGTAAGGCTCGTCGCGCTGTTGCTCGTCGCGCTGTTGGTGGGGCCGCCGCTGGTCGTGATGGTGAGTCGTGATGGTGAGTCGTGACGGCGAGTCGTGACGGCGAGTCGTGACGACCCGGCACGTTCTCGGTGCGTACCGCATCGCAAATGCGATGATGTTCTGTGCAACGTTTTGACGCAATCATTGTTGGCGGCGGTGCGGCGGGCCTCATGTGCGCCATGCAAGCCGGGCAGCGGGGCCGCCGCGTACTGCTCTTAGAGCAGGGGCCCGCCATTGGCCGCAAGATCCTGA
>JANXUR010000062.1 GCA_025356095.1 Acidobacteriaceae bacterium
TCGAGGCAGCGCTGGAGCGGGTGCGTCGAACACGCGTCGGCTGGGTTCGGCGTCGAGCAGCCCGTACCGATGGTAGCAACAGAAGGTCACAAAATGACCCTGCCCCGTTTGCTGGAATCGCTTGAGATGGCTCGGCATGGGAAGACTATGCCATGAGCGGCCCGGCGAAGGCTGTGACGGATAGACATCGTGGCCACGGTTACCGTGGCTACACTGCCCCACTCAAGCCAAAAGATGGCTTGAATGGGCCACCCGCCCCCCTACGCCGCAACCATCCGTCTTCAGCGGTACGGATTCCGCCCGATGCACCTCGCTTAAATTCACTGCACTAACCCGTTAGGGAAACGAATTACTGGCCACAACCCGAACCCGGCACTCAGACCGCGGCAGCCACACCGCTGCCCGGTTTAGTACCAAATCGGTACTGGGTGTCGACATTTTTGCTGCTACCCCCTTGACATTCGCCTTTCATTCGCTAAACTATGGCTATGGCTATAACCAAGCGGCAACATCAGGTGCATGACTTCATCGCTCGCTTCATCGGTGAGCACGGCTACTGCCCCTCCTACGAAGAAATCGGCAACGGTCTGGGCCTCAGTTCGCTGGCCACCGTCCACAAGCATGTGACGAATCTGGAGAAAAAGGGCCTGCTGAAACGTCAGGAAAACCGCAGCCGCTCCATTGACGTGCTGCCCAACCGCAGCAAGGGGAAGATGCCAGAACCGCGCGGCTTGGAATTGCCCCTGATTGGCCGCATCGCCGCTGGTCGCCCGGTGGAGGCACTGGAAAATCCTGAGACGATTTCGCTCTCTGACTTTACCCGCTCTAAGGATGTGTACGTGCTGGAAGTAAGCGGCGAATCCATGAAGGATGACCACATTCTGAACGGGGACTATGTGTTGATTGAAAAAACCAAGACCGCCCGTGATGGCGAGATTGTGGTTGCACTGGTGGATGGTGCGGACGCCACCCTAAAACGCTGGTTCAGGCAAGGGGATAGCGTGCGTTTGCAGCCGGCGAATTCGGCCATGCAGCCCATGATCTTTCCTGCTGCCATGGTGGCGGTGCAGGGCCGGGTAATTGGGGTGTTGCGGAAGTACTAGCGACCTGCCTTCAAACGTGTACGACAAGGCGTGTACGACAAGGCGTGTACAACAAGAACGGCTGCCCGTGGGCAGCCGCTTTCTATTCCTGAGTAGGAGTTCAGTACGTCAAACCCGCATGTCATCCCGACGCCAGTTGACAATCGCCTGCTTGATTGCCTTGGGGTCCATGCCGTCCAGCGCCTTCTGCACCAGTCCGGCCACATCGCCATCGGAGGCGAAGCGCAAGGCCACCAACTGCTTGACGGTGAGTTCGCTGATGCGCCCGCGCAGCGGGTCCGCCAAGATCGCCGACAAGCGAATCCGCTCTTCCAGGCGAATGACGCGGTCTTGCACCTTCATCGAGTAAATACGCATTCGGAACAATGCGAACAGCGCCGCCAAGGCCAGCACAACGTGCAGCCACGTGAGGAGGTTGGAGTGCTGAATGGCGAAAACCACCGTTGAAATGAACGTGGTGACAAATACCGGCATCAGAAAGAAGTGAAAAATTGGATCGTAGCGCACGTGGTTGCTAAAGTTCTGGGGAGTCTCAGCCATTCCGTCAAATCTTCCTAACCATCAGATTTTCACAGCCACCACAGCCGTGCACCTACTGAATGCGCGGGCTACCTCTGTTGCTTCGACTTAGACGCCAGCCTTGGCGAGAGCCTTTTCAATCACATCTTTGCCCACATAACCCACAATTTGATCGGACACTTGGCCGCCCTTAAACACCAACAGAGTTGGGATGCCGCGCACGCCATAGCGCTGCGGGGTGGCGGGGTTGCTGTCCACATCCAACTTGCCAACAACCGCGCGGCCCTTATAGGCCAACGCAAGCTCCTCGACGATGGGGGCAATGGCGCGGCAGGGGCCGCACCAAGTGGCCCAAAAATCTACCAGCACTGGCTGGTCACTCTTCAACACCTCTGCATCAAAGTTTGCGTCGGTCACTTCCAAAATTGCATCGCTTGCCATGTTGTTTCTCCTGAAGAGGCGTCGGTCGCGATTTGCATCGCGCGTCGCACTCGTCTCCTATGCTGAGGTACAAGAAGCCTTTGTTGAGCGGGCACGAAAACTCTAGATGTTCATGGTACCACTCGTTTAGATGCGCAGGGTGTGGCAAGGTCGCAAACCCGGTTCAAGCTCTTTGCTATCAATCTGCTAGCCACAGCGCAAGGCCCCCGGCAAAGTTCTGGCAGAGTTCTGGCAGAGTCTCGGCAAAGTCTCGGCAAAAAGAAAAGGCGCGGCCACAAGGCCGCGCCTCTGGTGCATTGTGAACTGCCACGCCTACTTGTTCTTGGCCTTCCAGTCGTCCTCAGCCATGAGCTTGATCGGGTCCAGCTTCGATTTGGCCAAAGTTGGAGATAACGCCGCGGCTTCCGTTCCCTTGGCTTGGAGCTTGGCGGCTGCGTCGTCGAGCTGTTTGCTCAGTGTACCCATGTAGTCTAGCTGCGACTGCGTGGGCCGTCCGGGATAGCCGTTTACTGAGCCATAAAGTTCGCCCAGTTTTTCGCGGAGTTTGCGTTCGCCCGTAATGGCACCGCCTTCCTTGATTGCCAGAATCGAGCCGCGCAGTTCGTTCATGTCATCGGCGAGCTTGGTAAGGCTGGCTTTCAGGGCCTTATCGGCCTTGGTCGTACCAGTCACCTTTTCTGCGCGCGCCTTGGCTTGATCGCGCAGGTCGTTGCCCGCGTCCACAAGATAGGTTAGCTTGGCCAACATGTTGTAGAGCTTGAACGCCGTGTCATTGGAAAAGGCACGATCGTCCACTGAATCGGTGGAGCGCGGGTCGGCAACCAATTTGATTTCGCCGTTGTAGGTATTCTTGCCCTTTGTCATCTTGACCGTATAGGTGCCCTCGGGGACTTGCGGCCCCTGGAAGGCGTACTGGCTTTGAATCAAGCTGGCGGCGGGAGGCACCTTGGGTGCTTTCAGCCGCTGGGCCCAGTAGATGCGATTCAGTCCGCGACGTTTGTCGCCTGTGATGGTCGTGAGCAGGGTGCCTTTGCTGTCAAAGATCTCGAACTTCAAGTCGCCAAAGACGTGGCGCTTCTTCTGGTAGTAAACAATGGGCGAATCCGTGGACAAGGTGCGGCCAACAAACTCGGCGTCGCCATCCATACGCTGTTCGCCTGAAGGCAAGGGCAGCAGCGCGGGCCGAGCCGGAAGAATCGCTGCTTCTGAAGCAAGTATCTCTGGGGTAAGAGCACGCAGCGGGGTCAGGTCGTCAAGAATGAAGATACCGCGGCCATGCGTTGCGATAAGCAAATCCTGTTCGCGGGGATGAATCACGATATCGCGCACTGCAACGTTCACCGGGAACGACCCCTTCATCTGTGCCCAGTGTGTGCCACCATCGAGGCTTAGATAGAGTCCGAACTCGGTTCCCGCAAACAGCAGGTTGGGGTTGACCGTATCTTGACGAACGGTGTGGGCATAGCCGGTGACGTCTGCGGTGGCCAGCGCCTTCCAGGTTTTGCCGTAGTCGGACGTTTTGTAGATGTAAGTTTTCTTGTCGCCCTTCGCGTGGCCGTCGAAGGTGGCGAACGCCGTGCCGGTATCAAAGGCTCCTGCGTTTACCGTGGAAACCCAAGTACCCGCCGGTACGCCGGTTGCATTGGTGGAAACATCCGTCCAGCTCTTACCGCCATCACGCGTTACCTGCAGTCGGCCGTCGTCGGTGCCGACCCAAATTACGTTGGCATCTTTGGGGCTTTCAGAGATGGAAATAATGGTCTCGAATTTTTCAGCGTCGGAGTTGTCGGTCGTCAAGCCGCCGGATTTTTCCTGATGCTGGCGTTCGGGGTCGTTGGTCGTCAGGTCGCCTGAAATACGCTCCCACGATTCGCCCCCATTGGTTGAACGGAAGAGAATTTGTGCGCCGATATACAGTGCGCCCGACTTCGGTCCAATGTGCATCGCGGCATTCCAGTTGAAGCGGAAGTCCGGCTCGCCCGGACGTGGCAGAGGCTGTACATCCTTAAACTCGCCATTGGATTTGCGATGCCGCAGAATGTGGCCGCCCTGATATTCGACGTACACAACGTCCTGATCCTTGGCATCTACCAGCGCCCAGAAGCCGTCACCAAACCCAATGTTGTTCCAGTGGCGATTGGCGATGCCACCATCGTGGCGCGACGGACCGAACCAAGTACCGTTGTCTTGCAGTCCGCCATAAACGTTGTAGGGGAACTGCATGTCGTAACTCACGTGGTAGAACTGCGAGAGTGGCAGCGCCTGCAAAAAGCGCCACTTGGCTCCGCGGTCCATGGATTGATACAAGCCGCCGTCGCTTACGGTGAGCAACTGCTCGGTGTTGCTCGGGTTAATCCACACGGCATGGAAGTCACCATGCACTCCTTGCGAATCATCATCGCCAATACCGCTGGTGCTGAACGTCTTGCCACCGTCATCACTCACCGTATTGTTGAAACCCGGCTTGTACACGCGATCAGGGTTGCTGGGATCCACCACCAGCCGCGCAAAGTAAAACGGCCGTCCAGAAATATTAGAGGAGCTATTCGTCTCGGCCCAGGTTGCGCCCGAGTCATCCGAACGGAATAAGGCTGTGTGGTTGAGCGCTTCTACCACGGCATAAACACGCGATGGCTGCGACGGAGCAATCCCGATGCCGATGCGGCCGAGGTCCCCTTTGGGCATCCCTTCGCGAAGTTCTTTCCAGGTTTTGCCGCCGTCGGTGGTCTTGAAGAGTCCGCTGCCCGGCCCACCCGAAGTGAAAGTATGCGGCTCGCGCTTAACCTGCCACATTGCGGCGTAAAGCACGTCGGGGTTCTTGGGATCCATCTTGAGATCGGCGCAACCAGTCTTGTCGTCGCGATAGAAGACTTTGGCCCACGTCTTGCCGCCATCGGTCGTCTTGAATACGCCGCGCTCATCGTTGCTGTCCCACAAATGACCCAGGGCGCAGGTATAAACGGTATTGCCGTCTTTGGGATGAATCGCAATAGCGCTGATGTGTTCGCTGTCTTTCAGGCCGACCTGCGTCCAGTTTTCGCCATTGTCATGCGTAACGTAAACGCCTGTGCCAATGGAGACGCTGTTGCGCGTCCACGATTCGCCGGTGCCTACCCAAACCGTTTTGCTGTCGGAAGGGTCCACCACGACAGAGCCGATGGATTGCGTGTACTTGTCGAAGACGGGCTTAAATGTAGTGCCGCCATCGAGCGAGCGCCACACGCCACCGCCCGCAGAACCAATCCAGATGGTCAGACGCTTGCCATCCACAGCAGTCATATCGGCGATACGGCCACCCAAGACTGCGGGGCCAATGGCGCGCGGGGCAAAACCGCTGATCGCGTCGGAATCGAAATCCTGCGCGGTTAGACGCATGGCGCCGGTGCCGCACAGAGTTGCTAGTACTACCGCTGCCGCCAACCACGCACGCAGACGCATCTTCATAATGGATCCCTCGATTGAACACTCGATTGAACAGATAATTAGGAAAAATAAAACTGTGGGAAGCTTGCCCGTGCTAAGGCCGAGCGGGGCCAGATTGCGCTGACCCCGCATCGAGACAGCCATTACTTCTTCGGCATTTCTTTGGGTGCGTCTTTCGGCGTTTCCACCTTAGGTGCCATCGCTGGCATCTTGAACGACGCGTCATCCAGTGGCGCGTTAATCTCAAACTTGTCAATGGTGATCTTCTGGTGCTGGTCGGAGCCCTTCAGGCCGCTATCCATCGAATGCGCAAGAATCAAGCCATCCACTTCCTTGTAATCGCCCATCGCCGTTTCGAATTCCTGGTCGGTGCCGCGGACGTTGCGCTTGCCTTCTTCCTTGATCTCCAGAAAATTGTCGGCATCAATGTATTGCGTCATCACGTCGCCGTTCTTCAGCGTCACTTTCAGTTTGTAGGCGTCGGTGCCTTCGACCTTTTCTTTGCCCAGCAGTTCGACTTTGTGGCCCTTGTCTTTATAGTCCACCAGCGGCCCATCCATGTCGGCTTGTTCTTCGATTTCCTTCTTGTCGTCGGCGGTCATGGGCTCGGCATCTTTTTTGCCGCCAAAGGGCATCAGCGCCCAGCCGTTGGCCCCGTCAAAAGCCTGAATCCCCGTCATGCCTTGAATCGTAAACTCCATGCGTGCCATCATGGGGCGCTTGAGCGCCAAGCTGAATGGTGCTTCCATGGGGCCCATGCTCATCTTTCCGGTGGCTTTAATGCTCTTGACGGCTTTGATCTTGGCCACGCCGCCGCGCGCTTCCAGATGCTTGGCAATCACGTCATCCGCGCTCAACTCGGTCTGTGCGGTGAGGGCGGGAACGAACAAGGCGAGGGCGAAAAGTGCTAGAACGATCTTGCGAATCATGCGATTTCTCCTGAAAAAATGTGTAGTCACCACGTATTGTCACTTTAATAAGATATGCAGCATCAGACGAAAGCCATGTTTCGGGTGGCCTCGGGAGGAGCCAATCTTGCCAGTCTTGCCAGTCTTGCCAGTCTTGCCAGTCTTGCCAGTCTTGCCTGCCTTGGCTACCTTGGCTGCCTCGCCAGATTTGCCTAATTTTGCCTGAAACGAGCAGAAGTATCCCGCTTGAGACCATAGCGCCGGGCCGCGGTGAAGTCAAACCACTGACCCATGCCTTTTGTATATACGTACTACCGGGCAAAAGGTTTCACAGCGTTGGCTGCATTCAACGAATTTGAGTCGCGAGCAAATTGCGTGTGCTCTGCGTCACTGGTATAAACGGTGGGCCTGTATAAACTGATTCGTTTGCTAGATCACTGCTAGATTACTCCGAGATAGCAGCTAGATAACGCTAGACCACGGGCGATCCGGGGACCCGGCGCCAGCGAGGACTCATACCGATGCAAAGCGAAGACAAATTCTACCGTGCTACCATCACCGACCGTTCTGAATTCGCCGAAGACCTTTGGCGCATCCGCGTCAATCCCAATGGCGAATTTACCCACGTGCCCGGCCAATACGCCACGCTGGCCGTCGAGGTGGACGGCAAACCGCTGCAGCGCGCCTATTCCATCGTCTCTTCTCCGTATGAGAGCGAAATCGAGTTTTTCTTCGAGCTGGTGCCGCAAGGCGCCCTGACCCCTCGGCTTTACGAGTTGAAGACTGGCGACCCGGTCTGGATGCGCAAGGGTGCGAAGGGTCGCTTTACCCTCGACCTTAAGTCTGGCCACAAAAAGCACCTCCTCGTCGGTACCGTTACCGGCCTCGCTCCCTACGTCAGCTATGTGCGGACCATGTATAAGGACTTCAAGGAAGGCGGTGAACACTTTCCCGCCGGGCACCACCTCTACATCCTCGATGGCGCCAGCCGCAGCCACGAGTTTGGCTACCACGAGGAGTTGGAGAAGATTGCCGCCGAAGTGCCGTGGCTGACCACGGTATTCACCGTGAGCCGCCCCTGGCTGGAGCCGGAGTGGAAGGGCGAAACCGGTCGCGTGGATGAACTGATCCGCAAGTACACGGATTTGTGGGAGATGACCGGTGCGGACACCACCGGCTACCTCTGCGGCCATCCCGACATGATCGAAAACGGCAAGGGCATCCTGAAGCGCAAGGGCTTCCCCAAAGAATCCATGTTCGAAGAGGTGTACTGGATTCCGGCCAAGGGGGATGGCGCGGAGGAATGAGGCGACAATGGTAACATATACGTTACTATAAGGATGGCTGACATGCCCCTGACCCGCGACTTCAAAGAGACCATCCGCGCCCGCGCTCTCGGCGATGCCAAGTTCCGCAAGGAGTTGCTTCGCGAAGGCGTCGAATGCATGATTGCTGGCGACACCGCGACGGCGAAGGCCATCCTGCGCGACTACATCAACGCGACCGTCGGGTTCACCGACGTGGCACAGGCAACAAGCATCCCGCCGAAGAGCCTGATGCGTATGCTGGGCCCAGCGGGCAACCCCCGCGCCGGCAACCTGTTTGACATCCTCAGCTACCTGCAACAACGTGAAGGCGTGCGCCTTCGAGTAACCGCAAGACTCGCCTGACTCGGCATCCTGAAGCACAAGGGCTTCCCCAAAGAATCCATGTTCGAAGAGGTGTACTGGATTCCGGCCAAGGGGGATTGGGGGGGAGGAGCAGGCTCTGCTCACTTCGGTGGAGTTATGGTAGAATCTTCCTAGTTAGGAATAAGGAAGATTTATGCCGATCAACATCAAGGATCCCGACACCGACCGACTTGCCCGCGAGCTTGCCCGAGCCACCGGCGAGAAGATCACGCAGGCGGTGGCGACCGCACTGCGCGAGCGGCTGGAGCGGGTGCGGGGAGTCGGATTCGCGCCGGACCTGCTCGGCGACCTGCGCAGCATCTCCCGGCGCTGCGCGGCGCTGCCCCTGCGCGATCGGCGCGCGGGCGATGACATTCTGTATAACGAGCGCGGCCTGCCGCGCGAGGGTTAGCCATGGTGCTGGATGCGTCCGCTTTGGTGGCGATTCTGGAGGGCGAGCCGGAAGCCGAGCGCCTGATGCAGGCGATTGTGGCCGACCCCAAGCGGCTTATCTCCGCCGCGACGCTGGTGGAGGCCGGAATCGTGATCGAGGCGCGGCGCGGCGAAGCGGCTGGCCGCGAGCTTGACCTGCTGTTGCACCGCCTGCGGGCTGAAGTAGTTGCCGTGGACGCGCAACAGGCCGAGGCGGCCCGGGGAGCCTACCGGCGGTTCGGCAAAGGCGTGGCCGCGCCCGGCCTCAACCTTGGCGATACGTTTACGTACGCTCTGGCGCGGGCCAGCGGCGAGCCGGTGCTGGCTTTGGGTACGGAGTTTGCGGAAGCTGGACTGGCGGTAGTGGTGCGGTGAATCCATTACACAAGCGAGTCGGGCACCAGCACGCGCAGGAAGGTGTACCTCGGGGGCTGAAGCCCGATTTTTTTGGGCGAGTGGCCGCGGGGCTGGAAGCCCCGCTCTACCGGGCTTGCCTCAGGCTGGATTGAGGGCCTGTTGAGGCTGAGCCCGACTAGATCCCCAGTTGTGCTATACTAAGTTCACGCTTAATTGTGCGGTGGTGTGTGGTGCGGTTTACTGGGCTTGTGACCAAGAAATAAACGGTCTGTCGGGCCTCTTAAGATCAATTCAGATCTTCCCGCCTTCGGTCCAAGCCGTTTCGTCTTCAGCGTAAAAATTGCATTGCACTGGTAACCCAGTCATCCGGCTGCCCGGACACCTGTACTTGTACTTCCACACTCGCAGCCTTTGCCTAGCCAGACAGAAAGATTACAACTTGAATCACTTTTCTGAGCTGCCTCTCTCCGCTTTTTTGCAGGAGAAGCTGGCAGCCGCTCAATTCTCTGTACCCACCCCGGTACAGGCGGTTGCGATTCCCCACGCCCTGCAGGGCACAGACGTTCTGGCTACGGCACAGGCGGGTACCGGCAAAACGCTGGCCTTCCTGCTGCCCATGCTGGAAATGTTGCTGAAGGATCGCGCGGCCATGTCTCCGGTGGAGGCCAAGGCGGTCGGCATCCATGCTTTGGTACTGGTACCCACTCGCGAACTTGCCATTCAGGTGGCAACGCAGTTTAACGTTCTGCGCGGCACCAAACTGGCTCCGGCTGCGGCTGTGGTTGGGGGGATGAGCGAACAGACCCAACTTCAGGCCATCCGGCAGGGTGCGCGGCTCGTGGTCGCCACGCCCGGACGCTTGGAAGATCTGCTTAGCCGTCGTCTGGTCAAGTTCCCGGGACTGAAGATGCTGGTACTGGACGAAGCCGACCGCATGTTGGACATGGGTTTTGAGCCCGCCGTCCGCCGCATTGCGCAGGCGTTGCCCAAGGAGCGCCAAACCATGTGCTTTTCGGCGACGCTGGAAGCTTCGGTTGCGCAACTGGTCAAAGACTTTATGCGCAAACCAGCGCGAGTCGCGATCGGTTCTGTCACCAAGCCTTCGGATACGGTCACGCTTCATGCTTTCGAGGTTCACCCGGACGACAAACCAGCCGTCTTGCAGGAACTTTTGGATAAGAATGATGGCCGCGTTCTGGTTTTTGCAAGAACCAAACGCGGTACCGAACGGTTGGCCAAGCGCCTGAGTCAAGATGGCTTTGCGGCCACCATGATTCATGGCGACCGCTCGCAGTCACAGCGGAACGCCGCGCTGGCTGGATTTCAGCAAGGCCGCTACATGGTGCTCGTCGCAACCGACGTAGCATCGCGCGGCATCCACGTGCAAGATATCGCGCATGTCATCAACTATGACTTGCCGGAGATTGCCGAGGACTTTATCCATCGCATCGGACGTACCGGACGCGCGGGCAAAAAGGGCACCGCGTCCACCTTCTTCGAACGCAGCCAGACGCGGGAGATTCTGCAACTGGAACGCACGCTGGGCGTGAAGATGGAACGCAAGACCGCAGCATCGGCCCGTGTAGCAGGCAAACCAGCCTCTGACCACAAGCCGATGGAGAGCATTGACGAAAGCCGGGCACGGCGCATCGCGGCTAACCCGCCGCAGCGCGCTGAAACCCCTACCAAGCCGCGTAAATACGGCAAGTCAGCCCAAGGCAAATCGGCTCACGGCAAAAATGCCGGACGCCCTGCCAGTGGCGGCAGCTTCCGCGACAAAAAGGTGGTGGTGCTGCCCGGCGAAAGCCGGGGCCGCGACCGTCGCGACAACGACCGCCGCTACGCGTAAACGCGGAGCGGTTTGTCCGGGGTATTCCGCCGAGCGGAGCCTTGGGCAGGCACTAGATGCTTGCGTAGCAGAATAAAAAAAGCCGTGCCGAACCGGGCACGGCTTTTCTGCGTCACGGCTTTGGGTCACTTTTCTGCGTCACTTTTCTGGGTCACTTATTTGGGTCACTTTTTTGGGTCACAAGGCTGAGAGAGACGGGTCACAGCCGGGTCCATGCCTTGCGGCGCATAATGGCGCCTACGGCGGGTTAAGCATAAGGGCCCCGCGTCTCCCAGCACCCTCGGAGCGTGTGCGAGGCGAGGTTCCGAGCCGAACCCTTAGCGGAACCACCGTATCTGTGTAGTCACCCCCCACTTTCGTGCTATGGCACGGCGCGGGGGTGCCATAGGCGGCATTGGATTGCCGCTCAATAATCAATTGAGCCGTGGTAACCCCGTATCCGGCGAACTCAGTGACTGGAGACCCACCTAATATGAGCAAGGCCCCTCAAGACGTTGAAATTTTAAATGTCAACGAATCGCCCGCCGATCGCAGAACGGCGAGCCGTCGTAAGTTTCTTGGTCAGGTAGGCGGCGCTGCCGCTGCCGCTCTGGCCGCCAATGCCTTGGTAAGCCCCACGGAAGCGGATGCTCAAGTCGCCGCTCCCCACGTTCCTCCCGCGGTTGCGGCTCGTGTGCAAACCGATTACAACAAGCGCCTCGCGATTGCGAACCGCGCTTTGGCCGTGCCCGCCGCGCCGCACAACACCAACGGTGACGAACAGCGCTATGCTGACTGGTCGGGCAGCTACTCCAAGGGCCTGCTGCAGGATGACATCGGCGTGGTAAACCCCGGAGCATGGGCTTCGTTCCAGACCGCATTGGCCAATCCGACGATGGCGAACTGGAATGCCCTAATCACAGGTGGCCCGCGCACGCAGAACGGTCCTCAAGGCGCTTATGCTTATGACGTAGAAGGCGATGATTCCACTCAGTTCGGCAACACCCCCTGGCCCCCCAGCGGACACACCCCTGTAGTCTGCCCGCCAGCCCCGGCCGTTGCCAGCGAGACCTACGGCTCCGAGTTGCTGGAGCACTACTGGGCAGCCTTGCTGTCTGACGTTGCGTTCACGGACTATTCGACCAATACCACCGCGATTACAGCCGCAGCCGAACTGAACACCTTCCCCGGCTACAATGGCCCGCGTGATTCCTTTGGCCGTGTGACCACCGCCAACCTGTTCCGTGGCAACTTCCAGGGTGAACAGGCCGGTCCTTACATCAGCCAGGCCTTCATCACCCCCACCAACTTCGGTCACCAGACACTCTCGCAGCAGTTCAGCCGCTTCGTGCCGGGCGTGTTATACATGACCAATGAGACCGCTTATCAGGCTGTGCAGAACGGCTCCAAGCCAGCCGGCGCGGCAATTGACACCTCTAACAACTACTTCATGCAAAACGGTCGCGGTCTAGCGACTTGGACCCATGACGATGTGCTGTATCAAGGTCTGTTCATCGCCGGTCTGGTTTTGGCTGGACTGAAGGTACCTTCGAACCCGGGCAACCCCTACAACGGCAACCTGACCCAGAATGGCTTCTGCACCTTTGGCGGTCCAGACATCTTCCAGACCGTCGGTGAAGTCGCCGCGCGTGCGTTGCAGCGCGTGTGGTTCCAGAAGTGGTTGATTCACCTGCGTCATCGTCCGGAAGCGGGCGGCGCGTTGCTGCGTCAGCAACTGAACCCGAACGGGCACACCAAGCTGCCGCTGGCCAAGGTCAACAACAATGTGTTGAACTCGCAGGGCGTGGCGCAGTGCCACAGCCAGTTCGGCGACTACTTTCTGCCGCAGAACTTCCCGGAAGGTTCACCCACCCACCCGTGCTATCCGACGGGTCACGGTACGGTGACGGGTGCGGGCATCACGGTGCTGAAGTTCTTCTTTGATTGCTCGCAGAAGTGGAGCACCTACGGTGCGGTGCAGCAGCCCAGTTCCGATGGTCTCAGCCTCCAGCCGTACGCTGGCACCGACGGCGGCGACCTGACGATCAACGGCGAACTCAACAAGCTGGCGTCGAACATCTCCTTCGGCCACGGCATCCACGCCGGTATTCACTTCCGGTCGTCCACTCTGAACTCCATGTTGCTGGGCGAAGCGCTGGCTCTCAGCATCCTGCGCGACAAGGCCAGCCTCTACAACGAGAAGTTCAGCGTCACCATCACTCGTTTGGATGGCTCGCCTTACACCATCAGCAACTAGTAATCAGTAGTTGCAGCAAACTCGAGCGGCCCGGGAGCGATTCCGGGCCGCTTTTTTTCTGCCTGCACACACCCGAACTGAGGCCCATCCGACCCAAGCGGCCCCCCCCCGAACTGAAGCGCTCAGCCGCCCGAAGCGCTCAACCACCGGCGCCGAGGCACTCCGGGTAGAGGTAGAGCAGCGGGGGTTCAGCCCCGCGGTCAGGCGCGTCGCCAGAGAAGCGGCTGCGGCCGCCGAGGAAGCACCGAGGAAACCTCCGCGTCCGCCACCCCGACCCTTCCCCGGCCACGGATGGCGCCAACGGCAGTCGTGGCGTAACTTGCACAAGTCGCGAGCCGGAAATCTTACCCTACTATAGTAATTATGTGGCTATACATTTATTTTGCCGCACGTCATAGATACTCCCTTCCCGCCAATTTTCCCCGGCGCATCCCCGGCGCATCCCCGGCGCGTCCCCGGCGCGTCCCCGGCGCGTCCCCGGCGCGTCCCCGGCATGATATCCTTATGCTTGTAGCAATACCCGCCTTTCGGCACTATTTCCCGCTGTCTTTTGGCTTTTTCGATCTCTGCAACCCACCCCCGTCGCTTCTGCGGGGCCACAAAACCGCAGAGCGAATCGCAGCAGAACAGCAAATTGAGCAACCCATGATTTCTGTCAGCAATGTTTCCATGCGCTACGGCGCCAAAGTTCTGTTTGATGAAGTTTCCACCGGATTTTCGCCGGGCAAGCGCTATGGTCTCACCGGGCCGAATGGCGCGGGCAAATCCACGTTTATGAAGCTGCTGACCGGCGAACTCGACCCCCAGAAGGGCAATGTTGTCCGTCCTAAAAAGCTCGGAGTCCTCAGCCAAGATCAGTTCGCCTTTGACGCGTTTAACGTGATTGACACCGTCATTATGGGGAATAAACGCTTGTGGGCGGCGCTGGAAGAGCGCAACCACCTTTACGACAAAGCCGAGATGACCGACGAAGACGGCATGAGGCTAGGCGAACTGGAAGGCGTGGTGGGCGAGGAAGATGGCTACTCCGCCGAAAGCGATGCGGCGATCTTGCTGCAAGGGCTGGATATTGCCGATGAGTTGCACACGCGCAAGATGGGCGAGCTGCAAGGTGGACAGAAAGTGCGCGTGCTGCTGGCGCAGGCGCTATTTGGCAATCCTCCGGCGCTGTTGCTGGATGAACCGACGAACCACTTGGATCTTGATTCGATTCACTGGCTGCAGGAGTTTTTGAATCGCTATCAGGGGATCTTGATCGTCATCTCGCATGATCGCCATTTTCTGAACAGTGTGTGTACGCACATCGCCGATATTGACTACCAAACCATCATCACCTACACCGGCAGCTATGACGACATGGTGATTGCGAAGACGCAGATTCGCTCGCAAATTGAGTCGCAAAACGCGCAGCGCGAAAAGAAGATTTCGCAACTGAACGAGTTCATCGCGCGGTTCGCGGCTGGTACGCGGTCGAGCCAGGTGCAGTCGCGCAAGAAGGAAGTAGAGCGGCTGCAAGTGAACGATCTGGCGCGGTCTAATATAGCGCGTCCGTTTATTAAATTTGAGCAGAAGCGGCCTTCGGGTAAGTACTTGCTGGAAGTAGAAGGCCTAACCAAGAGTTATGAAGATGATGTAACTGCAGTAGAGCCATTTACCGCTGGTGTGATGCGTGGCGATAAGATTGGCATTATCGGGCGTAACGGTGCGGGTAAGACGACGCTACTGAATGCCTTGCTGGCGAACTCGCCGACGGTGCCGCTGAGTGAGTTGCGCGACACCAGTGGTTATACTGGCGATTTTGTAACTGGCGGCAAAGTAGTTTGGGGGCACGAAGCTTCGGTTGGGTACTTTGCGCAGGATCACAAAGCGTCTATTCAAAAAGGCATGACGGTCTTCGAGTGGTTGTTCCAGTATGACCCCGCGTCGTCGAATGAAGAGATTCGCGGACTACTGGGGCAGATGCTGTTCCAGAAGGATGATGCGCTGAAATCAACCAATGTACTTTCGGGCGGTGAGGCGGCGAGGCTACTTTTTTGTAAGTTGATGCTGCAAAAGCCGAATGTACTCATCTTCGACGAACCGACCAACCACTTAGACTTGGAATCCATTAACGCGCTGAATATCGCGCTGCAAAAGTATCAAGGCACAGTGCTGCTGGTAACTCACGACCATGACCTGATTGACGAAGTGGCCACGCGCATATGGCACGTGGAAAACCACGAAGTCGAAGACTTCAAGGGGACGTATGAGGAGTATCAGGCGCAGGTGGTGGCGTAGGGGGCGTGCATCCAAACAGTAGCCTAACAATTCCGAGGAACGCGACCATTCCGAGCCCTCACCAGAGGGCTTGGGGTCCGTAGGACTCTTGCTTGCGGGAATTGCCGACCGTGGGGCGACTTTCCACAGTATGCAGCGAGTCAGTTCTTACGTCGGGTATCCAGTGGAGTGTTGTTTCGCAGATTTCCGGAAGAGGTATACGCGCTTCGACTGATCCACGGCCCAGACAAAAGCGCCGGTTATGATTGCTGCCTTGGCGAATGCATGGCTTACTAGAGTCGGAATTTCTTCACGATCGTACCCCGCCGATCAGACTCCTCGGATTCACCGCCTCAAATCCCGAGTAGCGCATTTATTCAGCGCCCTTCGTAAAAGCTCTCGCGGCTGAATGCAGAAGTTGGTAGTTTTGGTAAATCCTGCGAATTTTCCGCTATTTCGCGCAGCATTTGGTGGACTTGCTCTGGTGACAGTCTTCCGTCTGGGGCGTGTGTTGGGGCGGCGGGGCTGGGCGGGTTGTCGGTATTGGGTACGCCAGTGGATAGGTTGGTGATGGAGCTAGCGTTGTGCCAGTCGGGGCTGTTGTCGCTCTGCACGCCGAAGTTGGAGGCACCGACCATTTCCAGATAGTTGGTGAGGCTGGGGTGGCCAATGGCAAAGTAGTTGGTGGCCAGATTGGCCGAAGTGGCTTCCGCATTGATGAACGGAGCGTTGGGGTTGTTGATGATCTGGCCGTAGCCATGGTTTTCCATCACGATGGCGAAGACGTGGTCGAGCGTATTCACGGCAGCGGGGGCGTTGTCCGCGGCCATCGCAAACGAGCTCAGCGCAGCCACTAGGGTAGTAAGGATGAATTTCTTCACGGGGTACTTCTCGTGTAGAGCAGGATGTCGAGGTGCCTTGTCGGGCTGGGCAATTCTCGAGGCATTCCAAGGCTAGGCACGACTTGTTCATGCAGGGTTAAGGAGCCCTGAATGCTGTGTGAATTGCGGGCAGCCGGATTGTCCGAAGCGATTGTCCGAAGCGATTGCTAAAAGATTCCGCAGCAGTCAGCCACCAACAAACACGGCCTACCCGGTAGAGCGGGGTAGGCCGTGTGAGGCAGTGCGTTGGTTCGGTCTAGCGGCTTCCGGCAGGCTTGTCGTCTGCGTCGCTGTCTGCGTCGCCGCCCGAGGCACCATTGCGAATCGTGGGATAGGGCGACTTGCTGCCGTTCAGGCCTTCCCACAGAATCCGATTGAATTGATTGGTGTCCAGTTTGTCTTTTACGCTGAAGTTGAACTCGCGGGATTGCTTTGCCCACCAGGCCTGTTGAATTCTTGGAGAAGAGCGCAGAATGCGTTTCGCGGGCGCGGCTATCATCCGGTTCGCCTCTGGCAACGTCAAATAGTTAGCTGAACGCGGATATGATGGTGAGGTTGGCAAGTCTCGGCCACTTTATGCTTTGGAGGGTAGGCGACGCAGTCGGTCGCATCGCTATCCGTCAGAGCGTTGTCCGTTAGAGCGTTGTCCGTTAGAGCGTTGTCTGTTAGAGCGTTGCCTGTTAGAGCGTTGTCTGTTAGAGCGTTGTCTGTCAGAGCGTTGTCTGTTCGAATCGCTGTTTGTTCAATTAAAGGAAGGATTCACCGCATCATGGATCTCACTCCCAGAGCCGCCTTCACCAGCTCGCGGCTCATTCACACCCTCATTTTCGCCCTCCTCCTAGTGCTGCTTCTGGCAGGCTGCAAAAAGGCTGATACTGCGGCCACGGCGCGTTTGGCAGGGCCGCAGGCGGTGCCCGTAGCGGTGGCCACCGCGCAACGCATGGATTTGGCCGTTTACCTCTCTGGGCTGGGTACGGTGACTCCGTCAAACTCGGTAGCCATCCGGAGCCGGGTGGATGGCCAACTGACGGAAATCGGCTTCCAAGAAGGGCAAGAGGTAAAAAAGGGGCAGTTGCTGGCGGTGATTGATTCGCGTCCGTTTGAAGTTCAGTTGGCGCAGGCTCAGGCCATGCTTTTCAGCCATCAGGCCCAGTTGCGCGACGCCAAGCTGAACTTGAAGCGTTTTACCGACTTGTTCAAGGATTCAGGTGCGGTGTCGCAGCAGCAGGTGGATACCCAGACCGCGCTGTCGAATCAGATCGAGGGTACCCTGCGCAACGATCAGGCGCTGATTGATAGCGCCAAGCTGCAAATCACTTATTGCCACATCACGGCTCCTATCGCTGGGCGAATCGGCCTGCGCATGGTAGACGTGGGCAATATTGTTCATGCAAATGATGCGAACCCGCTCCTTATCATCACCCAACTACAGCCGATTGCTGTGCTGTTTTCGTTGCCGGAGGATCAATTGCCGACGGTCGCCAAGCACATGAAGTCGGCAACGCTGAGTGTGGAAGCGTACAGCCGAGACGACCAGACCAAGCTAGCCACCGGCCAATTGGGCACGATAGACAACCAGATTGACCAAACCACTGGCACCGGGCGGCTGAAAGCCCTGTTCAACAATCAAGACAATGCGCTGTGGCCCAGCCAGTTTGTTAATGCGAGGTTGCTGTTGGAGACGCGGAAGAATGCGATTGTAGTGCCATCGGCGGCAGTGCAACGGGGTCCGCAGGGCACTTTCGCCTATGTGGTGAAAGCGGATAAGACAGTGGAAGCGCGGGCGGTGACGATTGACTTCCAGCAAGGCAACCAGACAGCGCTGAGCCAGGGCTTGACCGAAGGCGAGAGCGTGGTGACCGATGGCCAAGACAAGCTGCGTGCAGGGGCACTGGTGGAACCAGCCTCCGTTGGGGGACGGCGAGGCGGGAACGACGCCCGGCCAGCCGTCGCGGCACCGGCTAGCAGCGCTGCTCCACAAGGTGCACTTGCCCCTCCCCGTACACCCGCCGAACAACCCGCAGGGCGTCACAGGAAGGCTCAATGAATCCGTCGCGCATCTTTATTGAGCGACCGGTCGCGACATCGCTGCTGATGATTGCCATCATGCTGGTGGGCATGGTGGCGTACAAGCAATTGCCCGTCTCGGCCTTGCCTGAAGTGGATTATCCGACGATTCAGGTGGTCACCTTTTACCCTGGGGCTTCGCCGGACGTAATGGCGTCCTCTGTGACTGCTCCGATGGAGCGGCAGTTTGGTCAGGTTCCCGGACTGAGTCAGATGACCTCCACCAGTTCTTTGGGCAGCTCGATCATCACGTTACAGTTTGGGCTGGACCAGAATATTGATGTAGCCGAGCAGCAGGTGCAGGCGGCGATTAACGCGTCGGGAACCTACCTGCCTCGCGACTTGCCGAACCCGCCGATCTACAGCAAGGTCAACCCTGCGGATTCGCCGATTCTTACGCTCGCGTTGACTTCGGAGTCTCTGGGACTCTCAAAGATTGAAGACTTGGCGGATACTGCGCTGGCGCAGAAGATTTCGCAGTTGCCGGGGGTTGGTCTGGTATCCATCAGCGGCGGGCAGAAGCCAGCGGTGCGCATTCAGGCCAATCCCACTGCACTGGCTTCTTACGGATTGAGTCTTGAGGATGTGCGTGCGGCCCTTGGCCTGGCGAATGTTGACCAAGCCAAAGGTGTGATTGATGGGCCGAGACAGTCCTTCACGATCGGGGCCAACGACCAACTCAATTCCAGTGCCAGCTATAGTTCGATTGTGATCGCTTACCGGAGGGGTGCCGCGGTGCGGCTCTCTGACGTTGCCAATGTAATTGATGGCACGGAGAACAATCGGCAAGCCGCCTGGATGAACCTGACACCCGCGGTGATTGTGAACGTGCAGCGCCAGCCGGGCGCGAACATTATCGCGGTGGCGGATAGCGTTAAAAAGTTATTGCCGCAACTGCAATTCTCGCTACCCTCGTCTGTGAAAGTGCAGATTTTAAGCGATCGCACCGAGACGATTCGCGCATCGGTGAAAGACGTACAGTTTGAACTGATGCTCACAGTTGGACTGGTGGTGATGGTGATGTTCCTGTTCCTGCGGAGCATTGCCGCCACTATCATTCCCAGCGTGGCGGTACCGCTGTCACTGGTTGGCACCTTTGGCGTGATGTACGTGCTCGGGTATAGCTTGAATAATCTCTCACTCATGGCTCTGACGATCTCCACGGGATTTGTGGTGGACGATGCCATTGTGATGATCGAGAACATTGATCGTTTTCTGGAAGAGGGCGACTCGCCGCTGGAAGCAGCACTCAAGGGCTCCAAGCAAATTGGCTTCACCATTGTTTCGTTGACCGTCTCGCTGATCGCTGTACTCATCCCGCTGCTATTTATGGGCGACATTGTGGGCCGCTTGTTCCGCGAATTTGCGGTAACGCTTGCGGTAACCATTCTGGTCTCGGCGTTCGTTTCGCTCACGCTGACGCCGATGATGTGCGCCAAGCTGCTGAAGACACCGAAGAAGAAAAAGGTGGCCCATTCGGTGGAAATGTACAGCGGATTTTACGGGCGGATTGTGCAGCTCTACGGAAAGTGTTTGCGCGTGGTGCTGCGGCATCGCACCGTAACCTTGGTAGTGACTGTCGCCACGCTAGTCCTCACTTTCGCGCTCTACATTTATGTTCCTAAGGGCTTCTTCCCGGTGCAGGATACGGGCGCAATTCTGGGCATTTCCGAAGCGCCGGCTTCAGTCTCTTTCACGGCCATGGCGGAGAGGCAACAGGCGCTGGCGCAGGTGATTTTGCAAGACTCTGCCGTGGTCAGCCTCTCGTCGTTTATTGGAGTAGACGGCACCAATGTAACGCCGAATAGCGGGCGCATCCAGATCAACTTGAAGCCTCGAGAGCAACGCAGCGAAACGGCATCGGATGTGATTCGGCGCTTGCAGACGCAGCTCGCCAAGGTCGAGGGCATCACCCTCTACTTGCAGCCGGTGCAGGATTTGACCGTGGAAGACCGCGTCAGCCGGACGCAGTATCAATACTCACTCGAAGATGCCAGCGCCGATGAGCTCAGCATCTGGGTGCCGAAGCTGGTGGAGAAGCTCAAGGCGCTTCCGCAACTGCGCGATGTGGCCAGTGACCAGCAGAACGGCGGACTGCGCGCCGATGTGGTGATCAATCGTGACACGGCATCGCAACTGGGCATTCTGCCGCAGGCCATTGACGACACGCTTTACGACGCTTTTGGCCAGCGTCAGGTTTCTACCATCTTCACGCAACTGAATCAGTACCACGTAGTGCTGGAGGTTGACCCCAGCTTCCAGCAGAGTCCGGATGCGTTGAAGGACATCTATGTGCGCTCCAGCACGGGGACGCAAGTTCCGCTGGAGTCGTTCGCCCAGATTGAGCAACATCACACGCCCCTTACGATTAACCATCAGGGGCAATTCCCGGTGGTAACCCTTTCCTTCAACCTTGCCCCCGGAGTATCCCTCGGCGACGCCACGAAAGTGATTGAGCAAGCCGAGCGCGAAATCACATTGCCTGCCAGCATTCACGCCAGCTTTCAGGGAACGGCAGCCGCCTTCCGCAACTCGCTCTCGTCAGAGCCGCTGCTGATTCTTGCCGCGATCATCACCGTCTATATTGTGTTGGGTGTTTTGTATGAAAGCTACATCCATCCCATCACAATTCTTTCCACCTTGCCGTCTGCGGGCATTGGAGCGATTCTGGCCTTGATGCTAACCGGCAACGACCTGAGCATCGTCGGGCTTATAGGCATTATTCTGCTGATAGGTATTGTGAAGAAAAACGCCATCATGATGATTGACTTTGCCATTGAAGCCGAGCGGGTGGAAAAGAAGTCGCCGGAAGAAGCAATCTATCAGGCATGCCTGCTGCGACTGCGCCCCATCCTGATGACGACCATGGCAGCGCTGTTGGGCGGCCTGCCACTGGCGCTGGGTACCGGCACCGGTTCGGAATTGCGGCATCCGCTCGGAATAACGATTGTTGGCGGATTGCTGCTCAGTCAGTTGCTGACGCTGTTCACTACGCCGGTCGTCTATTTGGCGTTCGACAGCGTTGCCCGACGGTTCTCCCGCTATTCCGTCGGAAACGAAATTGGCGACGCGGTGGCGGAGTAGCTGATGAACATTTCCGCTCCCTTCATCAAACGACCGGTAGGAACCTGGCTGCTCACGCTGGCATTGCTGTTGGCAGGTGGCATCGCGTTCCGCTATCTGCCAGTTTCACCACTGCCGCAGGTGGAGTTCCCCGTTATACAGGTGCAGGCGGGCCTGCCGGGTGGCAGTCCGGAGACGATGGCTTCTGCGGTCGCCACCCCTCTGGAACGTGAGTTTGGACGGATTGCCGGTATTACCCAGATGACTTCTTCCAGCCAACTGGGTTCGACGAACGTGACGCTGCAGTTTGACCTGAATCGCAATATTGACGCAGCGGCCCGCGACGTACAAGCGGCGATCAACGCGGCACGCGGGCACCTGCCTACCAACCTGCCCAACAACCCCACCTACCGTAAGGTAAACCCCGCCGATGCACCGGTCATTATTTTGGCACTGACCTCTGACACCATTTCTCTGCCCAATATTTATGACGTGGCCGACACGGTTCTGGGCCAAAAGTTGGCACAGGTGCAAGGTGTGGGGCAGGTGTTTGTGGGCGGAGGTGCGCGGCCAGCAGTGCGGGCTGAGCTGAATCCCACGCTGCTGAACCAGTTGGGGGTGGGCCTCGATAGTGTGCGCATCGCGTTGGGCAATGCCAACGCTAACCGCCCTAAAGGACAAATTTCTGGTGCGACAAACTCTTGGGCGATTCAAGCCAATGACCAGATCTACAAAGCCGATGACTATCGCAAGGTGATCGTGGGGTCAAGCCCTAAAGGAGTGGTGCGGCTTGGCGATGTGGGCACCGTCACGGATTCAGTGGAGGACGTGCGGAACACGGGTCTGGCAAATGGCAAGCCGGCCGTGCTCATCATTCTTTCGCGGCAACCGGGTGCCAACATTATTGAGACGGCTGACCGCGTGCTGAGCATATTGCCGCAGATGCGCGCTTCCATTTCGCCCGCGATTGACATCAGCGTAGTGATGGATCGCACTACGACCATCCGCGCTTCGGTTGCTGACACCGAACGAACTTTGCTGCTTTCCATTGTGTTGGTTGTGATGGTGGTGTTTGTGTTTCTGCGCAGCCCGCGCGCTACGCTGATCCCCAGCATCTCGGTGCCGCTTTCGCTGATTGGCACCTTCGCGGTGATGTACCTGCTTGGCTACAGCGTCGACAACCTCTCGCTGATGGCGTTGGCGATCTCCACTGGCTTTGTGGTGGACGACGCCATTGTCGTGCTGGAAAATATCACCCGCTATATTGAGCAGGGCATGGACCCGGTGCAAGCCGCGTACCGTGGTGCCAAGGAGATCAGTTTTACAGTTCTATCCATGAGCACCTCGCTGGTTGCGGTGTTCATTCCAATTCTGCTGATGGCGGGAATTGTAGGCCGTCTTTTTCGCGAATTTGCGGTCACGCTAAGTGTGGCGATTGGAGTTTCGCTTCTGGTTTCGCTGACCACGACTCCCATGCTCTGCGCCAAATTCCTTCGTCCGCAAGCGGGCCACAAGCACAACAAGCTTTATCTGGTGACGGAACGCGCCTTCCAGGGGCTGTTGAACTTTTATGCGCGCTGCTTGCGGTGGGTACTGAAGCATCAACCACTGACGCTCGGAGTGACGCTGGCGACTGCGGTTTTGAGCGTTTACTTGTACGTGATTGTGCCCAAGGGATTCTTTCCGCAGCAAGACACTGGGCGAATTGGGGGTTCGGTCCAAGCGGCTCAGGACATTTCTTTTCTCGCATTGCGCGCCAAGATGGAGCAGTTTGTTGACATCGTGGGCAAGGATCCTGCGGTGCAAACTGTCGTGGGATTTGCGGGCGGCGGCACCCAGAACACCGGACGTATGTTCCTGACGCTCAAGCCACTGGCGGAGCGGAAAATAAGCTCGGATCAAGTGATTGGGCGGCTGCGCGGAAAGCTGGCAGTGGTGCCGGGCGCGACGCTGTTTTTGCAGTCGGCGCAAGACCTGCAAATCGGTGGTCGCCAGAGCAATTCGCAATTCCAATTCACTCTGCAGGCCGACGACCTGAAAGACTTGAACTACTGGTCGCCTCTGGTGTTGCAGAGGTTGCGCAGTCTGACACAGTTGAAGGACGTTAATACTGACCAGCAGAATCGCGGCCTGCAAAGCTATGTAGAAATTGACCGCCCCACCGCCGCGCGGCTTGGCGTGACACCCAAAGCGATTGACGATGCACTCTACGACGCGTTTGGGCAGCGGCAGGTCTCTACCATGTACCGCCAGCTCAACCAATATCACGTGGTGATGGAGGTGGCGTCGGAACAGCAGCAGAGTGTGGACGCATTGACCAATTCCTATGTCCGCTCCTCGAACGGCGGCATGGTGCCGCTGGCAGCGATGGTGCGCTTCGCGCCGTCGAATACTCCGTTGGCGGTAAACCATCAGGGGCAAGTGCCGGCGGTGACGCTTTCATTCAATCTGGCACCCGACGTCGCCTTGGGCGACGCCACCAAGCTGGTGACCGATGCGATGCGTGCCATCAGCGTGCCAGCCAGTGTACGGGCCAGCTTCCAGGGTACCGCCGCAGCGTTTCAGGATTCTTCTTCTACGCAGGGGCTGCTGATTCTCGCGGCGTTGCTCACCGTTTATATTGTGCTGGGCATTTTGTACGAAAGCTTAATTCACCCCATCACTATTCTTTCTACGTTGCCTTCAGCAGGCGTCGGTGCGCTGCTGGCGATTTTGCTGACCAAGGGCGACCTGAACGTGATTGCGCTCATAGGAATCTTGCTGCTGATTGGCATCGTGAAGAAGAATGCCATCATGATGATTGACTTCGCCTTGCACGTGGAACGGACCGAGGGCAAGAATTCCACGGAAGCCATTTACGACGCTTGCGTGATGCGCTTTCGGCCCATTATGATGACGACGGCGGCGGCGCTGCTGGGCGGCTTGCCGCTTGCGCTGGGGACGGGCGTAGGTTCAGAGTTGCGGCGACCGCTCGGCACAACCATCGTCGGTGGCTTGATTCTGAGCCAGTTGCTCACGCTGTTTACTACTCCTGTGGTTTACGTTTACCTCGACCGCCTAAGCCTGTGGGGGCGGAGTTGGCGCCGCAAAGCGGTCCCGACCGCCAGTACCAGCGCCACCACCTGATCGACCCGCAACCGTTGGCTGCCTGATTGAGCCGCGACCCTTGGCCGCGTGATTCAACCGCTGGTGGCCCATTCAAGCCCGCTTTTGGCTTGAGTGGGATGCAGAATGCTGAATGCAGATGTAGGGTACGCACATCGCACCGATGGAAAGCCAAGGGAGGGGCGCCCACAATCCCGGACTCGGAATTCGCCATCTTAAATATACCCTACTATAGTAATTATGTGGCTATAGTATTTATTCTGGCCACGCCATATTTCTTCTTCATGCCGCACACCCACACGCCTCACACCCACATGCCGCACACGCCTCACACACTCACACCTCACACCTCAGACACTCACCCCTCACGCGCCTTACACCCTCACGCCGCACACCCACACCGCGCTCACACACTCACACCTCACACCTCAGACACTCACCCTCACTTTCCTCACCCCTCTCTTTCCTCACACCCACACCCGCTCACTCTCACTTTCCTCACCCTTCACTTTCCTCACACCCACACCCGCACACTCTCACTCTCCTCACCCTCACTTTTCCCGCTACCCCTCACTTTCCCGCTACCCCTCACCCCTTCCGCCGCTACTTGAGGTTAAAATACACAGTCACAGAATTTTCCAGTCAAACTATCTTCTTTTGCTGGCTGGATTTTTCCCATCTCCGCGAGGTGCATCGTGCGTTCATCGGCTTGCTGGCATAAAACAATCTGGCTTTTGCTGCTCACTCCGGCCCTGCTGTCACTCAGCCTCGGCCAAGCCACCGGCAATCCCGCTGACAAACCCAACCCGGAAGCCGCCCTGCGCTTTCGCTTTGTTGGACCTCGCGTTGGGAACCGCGTCTCGGCCATCGCTGGCGTACCGGGCGACCCTTCCACCTACTACGCTGGTGCCGCTTCCGGCGGCATTTGGAAGTCGTCTGACGGGGGGAGCAACTGGGATCCCATCTTCGACTCTCAACCCGTCGCCGCCATCGGCGCCCTCGCCGTCGCCGCGTCTGACCCCAACGTTGTCTACGCGGGCACGGGCGAAGCGTGGGCTATTCGAGACTCCGACGTCATCGGCAACGGCGTATATAAGTCCACCGACGCAGGCCGCACCTGGACCCACATGGGTCTGGACGAAACCGGCCGCATTGGCCGCATCATCGTGCACCCCAAAAATCCTGATATTGCATTTGTCTGCGCACTTGGTCGCCTGACTGGGCCGCAAAAGGAGCGTGGCGTCTACCGCACCTTGGATGGCGGCCAGCACTGGGATCTCGTGCTCTTTCCCGATGAAAATACCGGCTGCTCCGGCCTTTCACTGGACGCGCAAAACCCGCGGACCCTCGTCGCTGGAACCTGGCAGGCAGAGATGCACACGTATGCGATGTTGAGCGGCGGCGCTGGCAGCGGGGTGTATGTGTCGCACGATGGCGGCAGCAAGTGGAAGCGCATTGAAGGGAACGGACTGCCCAAGTCGCCGGTCGGCAAGATTGATGTGGCGATTGCACCCAACGATTCTGACCGCGTATATGCGCTGATTCAAACTGCCGACCAAGGCTCGCTTTGGCGTTCGGACGACGGTGGCGACAATTGGCGCGTAGTGAGTTGGGATCGCACCCTGAGCGGTCGGGCAGGATATTACATTCGCCTCGCGGTCTCGCCCACCAATGCGAATGAAGTGCTGGTGGCGAGCAGTCAAGTGCACCAGTCGCTGGATGGGGGAGAAGTCTTCCGCAACTCGCCATGGTCGTGGGGCGGCGACACGCATGATATCTGGATTGATCCGCTGAACGCAGACCGCTTTGTGGTGACCGACGATGGCGGCATGAACATCACCACGGTGCATGGCCGTGGCTTTAACAATGTGAAGCTCCCCATCGCGCAGATGTATCACGTAGCGGTGGACAATCAGGTGCCGTACTTGGTTTATGGCAACATGCAGGACGATGGCACTATGCGTGGGTCTAACTTTGGCGACTATGACTTGGGGGGCAACAGTTGGGAACACCACATGGGCGGCTGCGAATCGGGCTTCACCATCCCCGACCCGACTGACACCAATATCGTTTGGGCTACGTGCTATGGCGACGAAGTGACCCGCTGGGATGCCCGTAGCAAGAGCGCGCGCTCGGTAAGTCCGTGGAAGCACACCTTGGATTCGCCGCCCAATGGCCTGAAGTATCGCTGCCACTGGACGCCACCACTGGCGATTGACCCCTTCGACCACAACACGGTTTACTACGGTTGCCAAAAGATATTGAAGACGAGCAACGCCGGACAAAGCTGGACGGAAATCAGTCCAGACCTTTCCACCAACGACCCGGCGCGCATTATTCCTTCAGGCGGCATTGTTGGGGATAACCTCGGCCAATTTTATGGGGAAATCGTCTTTGCGATTGCTCCCTCGAAGATGCAGAAAGGCATGATCTGGGCAGGCACCAACGATGGACAGGTGTGGCTTACCGAAGACGGCGGCGGCAATTGGAGCAATGTTTCCAAGAACATCGCTGATCTGCCCAAGTGGGGCACCATCACCAGCATTCAGCCTTCATTTTTCGACGCGGCGACTGCTTACATTTCGGTGGACTTCCATATGATGGACAACCGCGACCCTTTCGTTTACAAGACGGCGGATCGCGGTAAAACGTGGAAGCGAATTGGCGACGGGCTGCCCAAGCATCCGCTGGCGTATGTGCGGGTGATTGCGGAAGACCCCAATCGGCAGGGATTGCTCTTCGCCGGAACTGGCAACGGTGTTTACTATTCGCTGGACGATGGCGGCAAGTGGACGCCGCTAGCGGCGGGTCTGCCGCACGCTCCAGTCTCTTGGGCGGTGGTGCAACCGGAGGCGCATGATTTGGTGGTCTCCACCTATGGCCGCGGTATTTACATTCTGGACGACCTTACTCCGCTGGAACAACGTGCCCGCAGCACCGAGCCGGACGTGCAGTTGTTTACACCGCGTCCCACCTATCGCTGGTCGAGCTTCGGTGGAGCTACCATCACCTTCAGTCTGAAGGACGCATCCAAAGCGCCCGTCAAACTCGCCGTCATGGATGCCGACGGCAAGGTGATCCACGAATGGGAACAGCCCGGCAAGGCGGGGCTGAACCGTACGACGTGGAACTTGCGCTACGATGGGCCGCGTCTGGTGGCGTTGCGCACCACACCAGTTGAGAACCCTAACATCTGGCTGGAACCACGCTTTTGGGGCAAAGATTCACGGCCGGTGACCCACTGGGGCATGGATGCGAATGAGATCAGCGGCCCCAAAGTGTTGCCCGGTAAGTACACCGTGCAGATCACCGCGGATGACAAGAAGTTTACCCAACCGCTGGAAGTGCGTCGCGATCCGCGAACTACAACTCCAGACGACGAACTGAAGCGTTCTTTGGATCTGCAAGTGAAGGTGCGAGATGACATCAGCGAAGCGGCAGACATGATCAACCAGATTGAATGGGTGCGCAAGCAGCTCGACACTACGGTTGCCATGCAGCGCAGCACCAAGGCGGCTGCGGACCAGATCAAGGCTACCGAAGAGTTCCAAACGAAGCTGTTGCAAGTGGAACGAAAGCTCATCTCTAACGCGCTAAGTATGACCGACGACAAGTACTTTCAGGAGCCGTACAAGATTTACTACGATTTGATCTGGCTCTATGCCGAGATGGGCCCTGGCGCGGGCGATGTGGCGGGCGGAAGCGATTTCGCGCCCACTGACAATGAAGTTGCGCTGGCACAAGAGTGGGAAACCGATTTGGCAGCGGTGAAGGCGGACTACAAAGACCTTATGGAAAAGCAGATGCCGGCTTTCGGCCGTTCGCTATTGGAGCATGGTGTGGTTCCGCCGCCGAAGTAGGAAGTAGTAGGCTCGCCGGCAGCGCCGGATGAACTCTGTTGACCTTGGATGCTTTGACAGTTACAAAATCGCCCACAGCGGAAGTGTGCCTCGGATGTCCTAGCCTCTATAAAACGCGAATCCGGCAACGGCCAAACGTACTGCATCCCGCGCATAAAATGGCAAGGGCTACCCTTTGAACCCCGCAAAGGTGGGGCACCCCAGTGTGCTGATGGCGGCGAGCCTCTCTTATGGGCAAGAATTAGGCGAGCATTTCGTCGAGCGCTCTCTTTTCTTCGGAGGCCTTTGCCCCAGTGAATCTGTGGACATACTGACTGCATATTCAACCGCGCCCGATGCGTGGAATAGGGAGCAGGCCTTTGCATGGTTGGAGCGTGTTCGACAAAGCTCTGAAGGAGGGCCAAGAGGTTTTCGTGATTACTGGGCCCGTCGAGTGTTTCATCTGCAGTCGTCTTACGTGGATCGCCCAAAGCGTCTTGACCTCTTAAGCGGCGCTGGAGTGGGTGAAGAACACCTTCGCCTTTTGGAGTCAAGGAGCGCGAAGGAAAGCCCATGCACCAGAGGTCCTTGGAAATGCGGGGAAGAACCACAATTTTATGGTCGGGGAGAGAGGATTTGAACCTCCGACCCCCTGCTCCCGAAGCAGGTGCTCTACCAGGCTGAGCCACTCCCCGACGTGTGCGTTTGGTGCGGCCCAACGAGGAAAGGGGTTCCATGCAGGAGCAAGGCCGAACGCGGATGCAACTCCCAGATTATACCATTCGGCGGGCATCTGCCCATGGTGGCGGTGCTTGGGTGTCTGCTTGGGGCCAGATGTTTGGGGCGAGCGGGGGCGGCAATAAGGGTAGGGGTATTTCGCTTCGCTCAATATGACATTTGGAAATTACATATGAACATGGCACATAAAAGCCGGACTAGGGGCGGCGTGCGCGCTTGGCGACACATTTGTAGCAAAAACGGCTGAAGCCTCACTTGCTTGATGGACGTCTGCTTGATTGGACTTTACTTGATGGAAACTGCTTGATGGAAACCAGTTGGTGGGAATTACTTAATGGAAATCAAATAAACCGCCACGGCGATGCCTGAAAGCGCCATGATGGTGGCCACGGAAACACCTAGTTTGGAGGGGCGATTGAGGTCGAGTGTGCCGGAGTTCATCTCATGCACCATGCGAAAGTGATCCCACATGCTGAACACGTTGATGGCCACGCCCATCAGCACCATGGCGGTACCAAACCAAAATGACATGCCGTAGGACTTGAAGGGCAAGCCGGGCTGGGCGGAATGCATCTCTTCTAAAAACAGACCAAACCGCGCCACTACAAACCCGAAGCCCATCATGGCCAGGCCAGTGCGAATCCAGGCCAAAAACGTGCGCTCCGCCGCCAAATACACGCGCGGGTCGGAACTGAGAATCTCTACCATATTGGGATTTCCCTTCGCTTCTGGTTCACGCTCGGTTTGCGCTTGGTTCGCGTTTGGTTCACGTTTGGTTTGCGCTTGAAACATCCCGGAGACTCCTGACGCTACTGAGCTTCCGGTGCAAAACACGGCCAGTAAGCTGAGCGGTGCGCAGCGAGTCAATCCAGTCAATCGTTCAGCGTCAAATTGTTTCGCAGCGTTCAGCAGCAAAACGTTAGTCGCGCAGCGTTACCCACCCACGTTGCTGCGAGCTACGGGCAATTGCTTCACACAGCACCAGCCCACGGTGGCCGGTGGCAAAGGTGGGGAAGGAGCGCGGTGCGGCAAAGTCGCCAGCTTCAACATACGCGTAAAAGTCGCGGAACAACTGCACGAAGGTATCAGGATAGCCCTCCGCGTGGCCACCCGGATAGGCCGCATAGCCACGCGCGGCTGGGCTCATCAGGCCCGGATCTTTAATCAAGGAGCCGTTGGCGGAGTCGCGGTGGCCCAGCCACAGCACGTTGGGGTTTTCTTGATCCCACGCCAGCGAGCCTTCTGAGCCGTCAACTTCCCACCACAAGCGGTTCTTGCGTCCAGCGCTAATCTGCGAAACAGTCATCACGCCACGCAGTGCGCCCGAATAGTGCAGCAGCACCGAAGCATAGTCGTCGCTAGTGATGGTGACGTCCACAGTGTTGGAGCCATCAAGCTTTTGAAAGGTAAGAACCGGCCCTTTGGGCTGGTGGCGCACGGGAATTACGGTGGCCACATCGGCGCAGAGTTCGGTGATTGTCCGGCCGGTAATCCAAGTAGTCAGGTCCATCCAGTGAGTACCGATGTCGGCGACGGTGCGCAGCGAGCCGCCCACTTCCGGCTCCAAGCGCCAACTCCAATCGTTCGGCGACCACAGCCAGTCCTGCAGATAGTGTCCGTGCACCAGACGGGGCTCGCCGATGGCACCACTTTGCACCAGCGCACGCGCTTCTTGATTCAGGGGATAGTAGCGCAAATTGTGCGCGACGGCGCCCACCAGATTCTTCTCAGCGGCGAGCGCCACCAACGCGGAAGTTTCTTCGGTATTCATCGCCAGCGGCTTTTCGCAAAGCACGTGCTTGCCAGCCCGCAGCACGGCTTCCGCCTGTGCACGATGCACATGGTTTGGCGTGCAGATGTGGACGACATCCACCTCGGAGTCGGCGGCGAGTTCCTCCACCGAGGCGTAAGCGCGCGCATCTGCCAGACGCAAGCCAACGCAAGCCTCGCGTGTACGCTCCACTGTGCTGCCCAGCAAACCGACGATAGGAATGCCGATTCGCCGCAAAGCCTCAATGTGCGCTTTGCCCACAAAGCCGGCACCAATGACTGCTGCTTTCATACTGGTTACGCGTGACTGGTTACGCGTGCTCCCCTAGAATTTCTGCGCGAATATTTTTCAACACATAGGCAGCGCGCTCTACACCCACCGGCCCCGGCAGAATCGGATCTTCATTCTCAATGCTGAAGAAGCCGTTGTACCCGACTTCCATGTAGGCCATCAGAATGTCTTTCCACTGCGCGGCGCTGTGTCCGTAGCCAACGGCGCGGAAGGTGGCAGACGCGTTGGGTAGATCGTCGGTGTCGAAGGCAAAGTTGAGTACGCCATATTTGGCGGCGTTCTCCGGGAAGATCACAGTGTCTTTCATGTGCGCATGGAAGATGGCCTTTTGCTTGCCCAACATTCGGATGACTTCCACGGCGTTGCAGCCCTGCCAGAAAAGGTGGCTTAAATCGCAGTTGGCGCCAATCTCTTCACCCACCGCCTCGCGCAGGCGCAGCAAAGTGCGCGGATTGTAAACCGAGAAGTTGGGATGCATCTCTAGCGCGAGTTGATGTACGCCATGCTCGCGGGCAAACTTCGCTGCATCCTTCCAGTAGGGGATCAAGTTTTCTTTCCACTGCCACTCGCGCGCCGCGTAGTGCTCGGGCGGCCATCCGTAGGTGACCCAGGCGGGAGTCTTGTCGCCGGGGGCGCCGCCGGGGCAGCCAGAGAAACCCACAATCGTCTTTACACCTAGCATCTCGGCAAGGCGTACCGTCTTGCGGAAGGTTTGCTTGTCGTGCTCGGCGATTTCAGGATTGGGATGCACGGGATTGCCATGGCAGCTCAGCGTGCGCACGGCAATGCCGCGGTCGCTGAATTTCTTCATCCACGCCTTCGCCTTTGCCGGGTCGGCAATCAGATCATCAAGCGCGCAATGTTTGTTGCCGGGATAGCCGCCCGTGCCAATCTCCATCGCTTCGAGACCGAGCGCAGTGACCACGTCCAGCATCGCGTCCAGACCAAGTTCGCTGTACACCGGGTCGAAGACGCCAATCTGAATCTTGTAGGGCTTGAAGGTGTGTTCTGGCATGGCGGCCTGCATTTCGGCCGCAGCCGGAGTAGCCGCTGCACCCGAAACCGCAGCCGCACCCAGCAAACCGCCGGTCACTGCCAAAAAATCGCGACGGCTCGATGAAAATACATTGTCGTTACCCATGATTCATTTCTCCTATGTTTCTGGGAATTCTTAGCCTTGTTTTGTGGGTGAAGGCGCAGCCACAGGTGCCAAATCCGGCACTGGCGGGCAGCCCGTCCACGTCTTCAAAAATTTATTGCCACGATAGTCCAGATCCTTCACGCCAATTTCGCTGGTGAAGTATCCGTCCATGGTCATTTCACGAAGCTGGTCAAAAAACTCTACGCCGGTTTGCAAGCTGGGGTCAGCTTTGGCATTTTTGCGATAGGCAATCCCGTCCAGCACCTGCTTCTGCTGCTCGGGCGCGCATTCCAGATAGCCCGCATCAAAGCGGGCACCGCATTGCGCGTCCAGCCACACCATGCCACCGCTTAACTGCCGCTGCAGGTGTTCATTTTCGCTGGTCACCAAGTCTATCCATTCGGGCGCGCCAGCTTCCATGGCGCCGCCGCTGCGGTCATCCGCTGGAATAATCGTCTGGCAAAGTTGCTGCAGCATCGTCCACTGCCGCGGATTAAAGAACTTTGGAGCGTAGGCTCCGGCGGGCGAAGCCGCCTGCTCCGCCGCCACCATCTGGTGGGTATGCTCCGCTGCTTCCGCTGGAATCACGCTGAGCACTGAGGTGGTGGCCACGCCCAGGCCAAGAGTCTTCAGAATGTTGCGCCGCGTCATCGCGTCGTAGGACATTTAGAGATCCCCCTTTTGCGCTTGGTCCAGCAGGTACTCAGACGCGCGCCAAGTCAGTGCCATAATCGTCAGGGTTGGGTTTTTATCAGGGTTGGTTACAAAACTTGCAGCATCGGTCACAAACAAATTTTTAACTTCGTGCGCCTGGCAGAAAGAATTCAGCGCCGAGGTGCGCGGGTTGCTGCCCATGCGGACTACGCCAAGTTCGTGGATAATCACACCACCATCGGCAATGCCATATGGGTTCTCACCCTCCGGCCCCTTCTTCGTCTTGTAAACGCCGCCCGCTGCTTCCACAATGCCCTTGAACGTCTCTTGCATGTCTTTAGCCATTTTCACTTCGTTGTCGCTCCACTTCCAGTGGAAGCGCAAGACCGGAATGCCAAAACGGTCAGTAACGTTGGGGTCAATCTCGCAGAAACTATTTTCATTGGGAATCATTTCGCCGCGTCCGGCGAAGCCAATGGTGGTGCCGTAGCTCTCGCGGCACTTCTGCTTCAAGCCTGCGCCGTAGCCTTCGAACTCATCGGCCACGTCGCCAAACATACCAATCCCCGGCATATCTTGTCCGCCGCCAAATTCAATGTGATAGCCGCGCAAAAAGTCATTCTTGCGGTCGAACTTCCACCACGGCATATACATGTGCATGCCGCCTACGCCGTCGTGATTGTGCTTGGGCACCTTTGCCATCTGCGGAAAGTAGCCATAGCCGTCGCTGCCCACCGAGTCGGTCAGGTAGCGGCCCACCACTCCAGAGGAGTTCGCCAGCCCGTTGGGGAAGAGCGCCGACTTGGAATTCAGCAGCAGGCGTGCCGATTCGCAAGCGCTGGCTCCCACCACAAATGCCTTGGCGTAAATGCGCTTCTCTTCCAGCGTCTGCTTGTCTATGTAAGAGGCAGCCTGCACTTTGCCATCTTTGCCCACCACCAACTCGCGCACCATCGCGTGCGTAATCAAGGTGAGGCGGCCGGTCTTCTTCGCAGGCGGAATCATCACCTGACTTGAGCTGAAATTGGACGCAGTACGGCATCCCCGGCCGCACTGGCCGCAGTAGTGGCAAGCAGCGCGCCCATTCACCGGCTTGGTGAGGATGGCCAGGCGCGAGGGCACGCACAGCACCCCCAGCTTGTCGCACGCGTTCTTGATGACCGTCTCACTGCAGCGCGGCACGGGCGGCGGCAGAAAGTCACCGTCCGGCGCACTGGAGATATTCTCTTTGGTGCCGAACACGCCTATGTATTTTTCCACCTTGCTGTAGTAAGGCGCCAGCTCATCGTAGGTGATCGGCCAATCATCGCCCATGCCATCGCTGGAGCGCGACTTAAAATCCACCGGCGCGAAGCGCAGCGCAATGCGGCCCCAATGGTTGGTGCGCCCGCCAACGATGCGCGAACGGAACCAGCGAAACTTCGAGCCAGGCGCCGCAGTGTAAGGCTCGCCCTCAATCTCCCAAAAACCGTTGGGCGCAAGAAATTCACCAAAATTTTCGCCCTTGGCACCCTTTCCTGCCCCGCGATGTGGCAGGTCATAGGGCATCATGTGCTCTTTGTAGTCGGTGTCAGGATTCACCGGCCCGCCAGCCTCCAGCATCACCACATTCAGGCCACCCTCGGTGAGAATCTTGGCTGCGGTTCCGCCCGAGGCGCCCGAGCCGATGATGCACACGTCATAAGTCTTTGGCGTTCGCACTACTTGAAACATTCGTCGGTAGCCTTTCTGTGTGGCCCTGAATATTTTTCGCCGCGCCGCGGATCGCCGCGAGTTGCGCGTCTTGCCGCGTACGCCTAGAACTTCAATCCGCGCAAATAGCGCTGGCTGTTGGTGATCATCGCAATCGGGTCCTTTGCGTTATCCTGCTCCACAAAGTAGTACTTCACGCCGTGCGCCGGTGCCACTTCCAATATTTTGGCGAAGTCAATGCCGCCCTGCCCAACATCCACTTGGGCTGCATCGCCAATGGCCATCTCGTTGTCCTTGGTGGAGCGGGTGGTCATACCTTTCGCCATATCCTTTAGGTGCAACGATACGAAGCGCTTGGGGTATTTTGCCATGTAGGCCAGCGGGTCAGCGCCTGCGAACGTCATCCAGAACAAATCGGCCTCAAAGCTAACGTTCGCTGCGTCCGTGTGCTGTAACAAGACGTCATAGCCGCGCTTGCCTTCTGCTCCCCCGAACTCGAAATTGTGATTGTGGTATGCAAACTGAAGCCCCGCTTTCCGCACCCGCTCTCCAGCCTGATTAAAAGCCTCGGCGGTCTTTTCCCAGCTTCCGGGCGCGCTCCGCTCTTCCTCCGCAATCCACGGACACACCAGCAACTTGTGGCCAATGGTATGGGCCAGTTCCAGCGTTTTGGGCCACTGCTCTGCGCTTAGCATGCTGAGTTCCAGATGCGCCGCCGGTGCAGTCAGCTTGTTGGCGTCGAGCATCTCCCGCACCTGCTTGGGCGTGTGGTCAAAGTAGCCAGCGAACTCCACATCGTTGTAGCCAGCCTTGGCCACTTGGGCGAGCGTACCTGCCATGTCGGCCTTCATCTGGTTGCGCACGGTGTACAACTGCAAGCCGATGCGGTCGAGTTGGTGTGAAGCGGCGGCGGACGCCGTGCGGGCAGTAGCCAGGGCAGCAGTCATCGCTCCCAGAAACACTCTTCGGTTCATAGCTTTCTCCAGACGCTCCAGAAATGGCTTCACAGTTCTACGCTATTGGGCGATGCTTTTGCAAGAACGTTTATCTAAGCCCGAATCAGCAATCTGCTATGGCGAAATATTGCGGAATGCGAAACAATCGGTTGTCGAATTTTCTCACCAATTTTGTCGTCGCTGGGGGTTCTGCATGAAGCGTTCTGTGCTGGGTTGCTTGTTGCTGTTTGTTTCTTTACTGCTGGCCTCGGCTGACGCTCAGGCCGCGCCCGCCCACCAACCACCCGCGGCACTGCACAATCCGCGGCTCGACCCCATCCTGCAATACATATCTCATGGTTGGGACACCCTGACCCGCACCATGGAAGATTGCGCCACCGTCCACGACCCCAAGGTGGCTGCGGCTTCCATTCTTTATCTGCCTGCTGGCATGGACGTACCCGGCTCGGTCAAAAAGCTTCAGCAGAATTGCAATGTGAAAGTGGAGCACCTGCCTGCGGTCATCACCGGCCCCGGCCAAGTGGATACCGCCAAGTTCTCACCCCATGGCCTGCTTTACCTGCCCAACAGATATGTTGTGCCTGGCGGCCGCTTCAATGAGATGTACGGCTGGGATTCCTACTTCATTCTGCGTGGATTGCTGCGCGATGGCCGCGCCGATTTGGCTCGAGATATTGTGGAGAATTATTTTTTCGAGATTGAGCACTATGGCGGCTTCCTGAACGCCAACCGTACCTACTACCTCTCCCGCTCGCAGCCGCCCTTTCTCAGCTCCATGGTATTGGGTGTGTTTGAAGCTGAGAAGCACGCTGGCCACGCCGACAATGCGTGGCTCGCCAAGGGCTACGCGTATGTAGAAAAAGATCACGCCGCCTGGCTGGCCGCGCCGCATCAGGCGGGCAAGACTGGCCTAGCCCGCTACTACGACTTCGGCTCCACCCCGCCGCCCGAGGGTCTTCAGGATGAATCTGGCTACTACCGCCAAGTGCTGGCATGGAGCATCGCCCACCCCGGCCAGCTTGATGATCTGGTGGTGGATGCGAAGTCGCCAGACGGCTCTGGTGCCAGCTACAGCACACAGGTTTGCGACGTGGCCACCACCATGGAGAAGCCGCACTGCGAGCCGCCTGTAGCGCTGAAATTGAGCCGTGACTTTTACAAAGGCGACCGGGCGATGCGCGAGTCTGGATTCGATATCTCCTTTCGGTTTGGCCCCTTTAGCGCCCGTACCCACCATTTTGCCCCGGTGTGCCTGAATAGCCTTATCTACAAAGAAGAACTTGACTTGGTGCATATGGCTCGGCTGTTGGGCAAGCCCACCGAAGCCGCCAAGTGGGAGGCACAGGCCGCTGCCCGCAAGCGGAACATCACGAAATATCTTTGGGATGCTGAGCGCGGCTTGTTCTTCGACTACGACTATGTCGCTGGCAAGCGCTCCACCTACGCCTACATCACCACGTTCTATCCGCTCTTCGCGGGACTCGCTACCACCGAGCAAGCCCGCGCTGTGGTGCGTAACTTGGGTGTATTCGAGCACCCCGGCGGGCTGGCCATGAGCACTGAAACCACCGGCTTGCAGTGGGACTTGCCCTTTGGCTGGGCTCCTACGAACCTGCTGGCGATTGACGGCATGAGGCGCTACGCCTTTGACAAAGAAGCGAATCGCGTCTCGGTCGCGTTTCTTTCTACCATTGAAGAAAACTTCCGCCGCGATGGCACCATCCGCGAAAAATACGATGTGATCACGCGCTCATCTGAGGCACACGCCACCACCGGCTACCACGCGAATGTGATTGGGTTTGGTTGGACGAATGGAGCGTTTTTGGAGTTGCTGCATGGACTGCCCCCGGAAGAGGCGGCCAAACTGGGCCAGTAGGCTTGAGTGGCAAACGGGGCAGCCCCTGCCCCGTTTGTTAAGCCTTGGCTGCCTTTATCGCTTCGATCTCGCCCGGCTCCGGCTTGGGCATGGCACCCGCCCGTGATGCCACCCACGAACCGGTGCGGTTGGCCGTCTCGTTCATCTGGGCCAGCGAAGCGCCCCGAAGATATTGATGCACTAGACCGGCGGTGAAAGCATCGCCTGCGCCTATCGTATCGGCCACGGTGACACAAAGCCCCGGGTGGGCTGATACTTCGTCCTCGCTTACAATCAGACTGCCCGCATTGCCGCGAGTCACACACACCAGCTTCAGTTCCATGGCGCGGCGCAGCCGCTGTGCATTTTCGGCTTCACTCCCCATCGGCAAACCTAGCAATGCGACAATCTGCGGCAGTTCTTCATGGTTCAACTTCACCACATCCGCCAACCGGATAGACTCCGCCAGTATCTGTGCCGAGAAAAATTTCTGCCGCAAGTTCACGTCGAAGATACGGACCGATTCTTCGCGAGTTGCCTGCACGAATTTTCGCACTGTATCCCGCGCCGAGGGCGAGCGCTGCGCCAACGACCCAAAACATACCGCATCCACGGTCTGGGCCAACTCATGCCACTGCGGCGTCCATTCCAGAAAATCCCACGCCACCCCTTCGCAAATCTCGTAGTGCGGCTGTCCGCCCGCAAACTCCACCTTCACCACGCCCGTAGAGTGCGTTGCGTCCTGCTGCACATGCTTTGTCTCGACTCCCACTGCGGCAAGTTGGGCGAGCGCCTCCTCCCCCAGCGTATCTGACCCTACCCGGCTGGCAACTGCGCCCGCATCCCCCAACAGACGCGTAATGTAGGCAAAGTTGGCTGGAGCTCCGCCTAGCTTCTTGCCTTCGGGTAAAACATCCCATAACAGCTCGCCAATGCCCACTACTTTATAGACTTGCTTCACAGTTCCGCCTTCTGTGTTGTGCGTAAGGTATCTACTTGCTACAACCCGCAGACTTCGGTCGGGTTACGGCTTAACTGCGTCTGGCCCAGATTGCAATTGCAGGGCGCGCTTCAACTCGCGCTCTGCTTCTTCCGTCTTGCCTAAGTCCCGGTAGGCCGTGCCCAGCAGGTGGTGGGTGATGGGATTGTTCGGATCCATCGTCACCGCGCGCGTGAGCGCCCGAATTGCCAGTACCGGCTCGCCCTTCTTCTGCAATACCTTACCAAGTAAGATGAATGGCCCGGTCGAAGTGGCATCCAGCCAGATGGAGCGCTGCAGCAATCGCTCGGCATCGTCGTACTTCTGCACCCGCGAGTACGCATCTGCCAATTCATACAACGTGGGTGCATGCGCCGGATTGAGTGCCAATTCTGCCTCAAACTGCGCGATGGACTCTGGAATTCTGGACTTATACAAGTACAATTCGCCCAGCAGAAAGTGCGCCAGCGGCAGCTTCGGGTCTGCTGCTACTGCCTTCAACGCGTACTCTTCAGCCACCGGATCGTACTCTTGCCGCTTTAGCATTCGGGCGGTAAACAGATAACTCGCCGCCGAATCCTTGGGCACATCGAACATCCTGGCAAACGCCTCGCGCGCCTGCTCGTATTGCTTGGCCTGTATGTAACAGATTCCTAGGATATAAGTTGCATCCACGTTGGCCCGCGGATACCAAGATTGCACCTTCTCCAAATACGGAATCGCTTCTGGCGGCTTGCCCGCAAGGTAGTAGGAAAGCCCGGTCAACTGCACAACTTCCTTGTCGCTGGGGTCTTCTTGCTGTGCCTTTAGTAGCGCCGGAATCGCACTGGCGTAGTCACCTTTGGTGTAGTAAGTAGATCCCAGTTCACGCCATAGCCCTTTGGGCGAAGGCACTTGCGACTGTATCGCCGTAAGCGCGGCAACCGCTTCATCATAGTGCCCGTGCTGAGCCAGCGACCGCGCGTTGGCGAACACCGCCTCCGGGGTGGCAATCGCCTGTCCGGGGGCCTGCGCAGCGGGCTCAGCGACTGTTGGCCCATCCACCTGAGCCGCAGTAACAAGACCCTGCGAGTGGGCTGAGGCACTGAGCATAGCTGCTAGCAGCAAACGAATGGCGCTTCTTTGTGTCAGACCAGTAAGGGAACTTTGAATCATGAACGGCTCAAACCAGAATGGCGCAGGTTGCAATCACACTTGTGGACGAAAAAAGCGGGGAGCCGATGAAACGGCTCCCCCTGGGTTTGTTGCTGTTCTAATCAGATTAGAAGTTGAGGTGGACTCCAACCTGCATCTGACGCGGTGCCGTATCACCCTGCAAGCTGGTAATGAAGCCGGAGTTGCCTCCGCAATCAATACAGTTGTTGGGCGAGTTGAGCACCTGATGGTTGAACACGTTGAAGAACTCGATGCGAATCTGAGCCTTAATCCGCTCGGTCACCGCGAAGCTCTTGAACAGTGAGGCATCCGACAGGAACTCGCCGGGGCCGGTGAAGCTGTTGCGCGCTACGTTGCCAAAGGTACCAGCCTGTGGCCGGATGAACACACCGCTCTGGGCACCATTGGTCGTCAACGGAGCAACTGGCGTGAAGAAGTGCACACGCTTGTTGGCTGCGTCGAAGCTGCCGGTGCTGGAGCTGAATGAACCCTTGATGCTCGGACGGCAAGGACCGGTGTCTTGGTCCTGACCGCACTCACCATAGCTCGGTGTGTACGGCAAGCCGCTGGCCACTGTCCAGGTGGAGTTCACCTGCCAGCCGCCGATGATCAGGTCCGCTGCTTTGCTGGAGCTGCCCATAAACTGCTTGCCCTTACCGAACGGCAGTTCATAGAGCACTGTCGCCACAAACACGTTGGCGCGATTATAGTCATCACGCCCGGTACCCACGGCCCGATCCAGCGGATAAGATCCATCCGAACCCGTCGCGCGGGAATAGGTGTAGTGAGCCAGGAACTGCAAGCCGTGGCTGAACCGATGATCCAGCTTGGTCTGCAGTGAGTTGTAGTGGTTATCGGCATCGTTACCGTTGTAGCTGACATCGCCCGTGCAGCAGACGACGTTGGTGGTGACGCCATTCGCATCCGTATAGGGCGTGATGAACTTGCCGTTCAACGGGCGACGGTTACTCTGACTGATGGTACCAAACCCAACGATGCTGGGCTGGTTGGCGTTGTAAGTGTTGCCGTTGCCCTGGAAGGTGTGCGTACCCTTGTTGGCAACGTAACCGATTTCCACGCTGGTGGTGCTGTTCAGCTGGCGCTGAACCGTGATGTTCCACTGGTCAATCGTGGGCAGGCGAACCGTATCAGGCCGTACGCGCGGAGTGACATCGCCCAAGGGGCCGCGGAAAGGCAGAATGCCATTCGCGGGAACCGTGGGGAAGATTTCCGGTGCCGGACCCTGCACGAAGTTGAATGCCGGGGTGTAGCCGTTCGTCGTGGCCAGGTTCTGGTTTGCCAGAACCGGCAGGTTCTGGGTCACAGTGTGTCCGAACAACGAACCGAACACGCCGAGATCGAAGCTGCGGCCGTAGCCCATGCGGACGACCGTCTTGGAGTTGAACTGGTAGGCGATACCTAGGCGAGGAGCAAATGCCTTGGTTGCATAGCCAGTGCTGCCGTTGTTGGAGATGCCACCGTAGCCGGCAACCCGAATCACGCCTTCCGGCAGGACGGCGAAACCACCGCGACCCTGTCCGTTCACCGCTTCAGGGGAGAAGATTTCGTAGCGCAGCCCGTAGTTGATGGTCAACTTCGAGTTATAGCGCCAAGTGTCTTGTCCGTAGAAGAACATGCGGTTCTGGTGTTCGCTGGCACTCAATTCGCCCGCAGCCACGTTGCCTACGTAACGGTTGAAGCTGTTGACGGTACCGAACAGGAACGAGCCCAGATCTAAACCGCCTACCGTGGACGAGTGGTTCTCATTGCCGCCATCGGAGGTCGAGGTGTGGCTGAAGTGCAATTCGCCGGTCCGGTTTGCATCCGACGGAGTGCGCAGGTTGGTGGCATGCCGCAGATCCACACCGAACTTAATCTGGTGGTTGCCGCGGATGTTGGTCCAGTTGTTCACGAATTGAGCCTGACGTTCACGCTCAGTCAGCGGGCAGTTGCAACGGCCGACGCCCAAGCTTTCGCCCAGGTTGCCGTTGGGGCCTTGGCTCGCCTGATCCAGCGTGCCATCAAAGAACAATCCCGGCAACCCAAGGGTTGAGGAGTCGTTTGCGAGGTTCAGACCGGGCAGACCGAGGGAATTCGCCCCCGAAGCGCCTTGGTCAAACTTGGTGGCATGCGGGTTGTACTGGAACCAGCCAAACCGGAAATCGGTGAGCCAAGTGTTGCTGAAGGCATAGTCAAAACCGGTTGCAATGCTACGGTTTTTGATTTCCGACTGCCCAGCTAGACCGCCCTGACCGAAGCCCGGACCGCCAATGCTGTTGCCGAAGATTGGAGCGCCAGCAATCTTGAAGTTCGCCAAGCTGAAGCGGCCGAAAACGGTCAGTTTCTGGGTGGCAGTGTAATCCCAGCGGGTGTTGAAGGCGTTGTCATTAAAGTTGCCCGAACCAGCGGCGCTGTAGTTATCCAGCACACCGTTGGAGTTGCCCGCAGTGTTCGGAGCGGGCAGCAGGTTCAGGATGCCTTCGGCGATCGAGCCCGCAGCTCCAAAGTCTGCTTTGGGAATGGCTACGTTATTCGCAATTGTGGAATGCTGCGGATCCCCTGGGACTTCCGTGTAGTAACCCACACCTGTATTCGGGTTGTAAAGCTGACCACCCGGAACCAAATTGCCCTTGAGGGTTCCGTCGGTGTAGAGACGAACGTCATGGTTGTCAAAACCACCCCCAGAGAGACCGGAGTTGACGTACTCGCTCAAGTCGCAGGTTGCACTGGCTGGATTCAGACAGGTCGAACGAACCAGCGCGGTAGGAACCGTAACGGTCAGGTTCGAGCCGGTGATGCGACGAGTGCCTTGGTAGTCGCCAAAGAAGAATAACTTGTCTTTGATGACCGCGCCGCCGATGGATCCACCAAACTGGTTCCAGATGTTCTTGGCAAAAACCTTGCTGCCAAACGGATCCGTCGCACGGCCCGCGTTGTCGCGATGGAACCAAAAGCCGCTACCGTGATACTGGTTGCTGCCCGACTTGGTTTGGGTAGAGACGATACCGGCAACAGCTTTGCCGATTTCGGCGTCATAAGCCTGCAGGCTGAACTTGGCTTCGGTGACCGACTCCAGAGTCGGGTTCACGATGATGATGCCAAGAATCGGATCCTGATTGTCGGTTCCGTCGAGCAGGAAGCCGGTGCCGCTAAAGTGCTGGCCGTTCACAAAGATCTGCTGGCCGCCCTGCGGATTTTCAGTCGAAGCGTGGCTCCAGCCGGTAATCTTCTGGGTGCCGGGCGAAAGCAGCTCGAAGCTGGTGAAGTTGCGGTTCAGAATCGGCAGTTCGCTGACGGCCTTTTCGTTAAAAGTCGTCGCGACGTCTGCACGGTCAGTCTTCAACTGCGGTGCTTCGCCGGTTACTTCCACAACTTCCGTGGAGGCGCCGCTCACCGTGAACTGTCCGTTCACATGCGAACTGGTATCCGCCGAAACCACTACGTCCTTGATTTCAAAGCTCTTGAAACCCTGCTGCTCGGCCTTAAAGTTATAGGTATCGGGCACAAGGTGGGTGACGTTATAGTTTCCGTCAGCGTTGGTGGTGGTGGTCTCCGTTACGCCCTTGCGTACGTTGGTAACGGCCACTTTCGCGCCCGCTACTGCCGCACCGGTCGAATCGGTGATCGTGCCGCTGATCGAGCCATAAATGGCCTGACCCAATGCTATTTGCGGCATCACGGTGAGAGCTAAGCACAGCACCATGAATGCTGTGAGGGTAATTCTCCACTTCATTGGTTTCGCCTCCGAGTTTGCTTGCACTGCCCTGCCAAAGTTTTTGAGAGCCACAGTTTTGTCTGGTGGCTTCTGTCCCTGGCCCTACTTAATACTGCCAAGAGGAGTTTGCCGTGGACACAACTAGACGGCAATTCCTCAAGCGTCGCAAAGACCGAACCGGTCGTTCGGCAGGTCTTATTCAAAATCCAAATCGGATCAATTAGATAGTCGTATCCGAGGCGTAAATTACGCCCTCGTAAATGTGTTGTCAATTAAAAAATTAAGCCCCGAAAAGCTGTATATACATCTTTCGTTAATACGTATACCAATCATGGAATAATATGACATTTGGGAAGCTGGCGCTTCATCTAAGTCTCTGATTATATTGACTATTAGTGGTTCGATGGATCAAGACTAGGGTTTAGTTCACTTGCCCTCTTGAGTTCACGCTTTGCACCTTCTTCGTCACCCATCTGGCGAAGGGCCAACCCCAGGTTGTAGTGGGCGAGGGCGAAGTCTGGAGACGCTTTAAGCGCCGCCTGAAACTGAGAAATGGCGCCGTCAAGGTCGCCCGCGGCCATCATCCGGCGGCCGGAGTTGGTGGAAAACCCGGCCGTTTGCTCTGCCGTTTTGCTCTTGCTCAGCTCCTGGCCAAGCTGGTTTTCCGCTTTGGCCCCCTCCACGTCCCCCATCTGCCGTAGAACCGCCGCCAAAGTGGTATGGGCTCCGGCGAAGTCGGGCTGAAGGCGGAGTGCTTCGCGCAAAGCGGCCGCCGACTCTGCCAGTTTCGACTGCTGCTTAAGAACCGTGCCAAGGGTGTAGAACGCCTCGGCGTAGTCGGGTCGAATCGCAGTCGCCGCCTGCAGCGCGGTCACCGCGGCATCAAAATGACCCTGTTGCCACGAGGTGACGCCCAGCGTGTACTGGATATCCGATTGTGCGGGATCCAGTTCGGCCGCCTTGCGGAGTTCAGTGACCGCACCGGGTAGATCGTCTTTCAACTTGAGGGCAAGGCCCAAGTTGTAGTGCAGGGTAGCCTTTTGCGGAGCTAGTAGCAGGGCTCTGCGAAACTCAGCAATCGCCCCATCGAAATCGGCCTTCTGCATATGCGCGATGCCGAGATTCTCGCGGTAGTCCACGTCATCCGGCCGCAAGCGCATGGCGGTTTGAAATTGCGGAATCGAACCCGGTGCATCGCCCGCCTGAATCAGTGCCAAACCCAAATTGTTGTGGAGGTCAGGATCGTTGGGCCGCAATTCCGTCGCCTTGCGGAAGGCAACCACGGCACCCACGCCATCGCCGGAATGCTGCAACACAAGCCCGAGCTGCAACTGAGCGTCGGGGCTGTCGGGTTGCACTTCTGCCGAACGCCGCAGCGCGCGCGCTGCGCCAGCATTGTCTCCACTTTCGGCGAGCACCCGCCCCAGATAGTAAAGCGCAGGGCCACTTGGCGGCGGCAGACCTGCGGCATTTTCCAGCAAGGTGCGCGCTTCCTCCAGCCGCTTTTGCTGCCAGCGAACCACGGCCAAGTGAACCAACGCCGGAACCAAAGTGGGTTGCAGCTTGAGCGCCTCAACAAACTGCTCGGCGGCATTTTCCATCAAGCCACCTTGTGCCAGCGCCGAGCCAAAATCATCGCGCAGATCAGCACGTTGGGGATCGAGGTCCACCGCCTTGCGCATCTCCCCCAGAGCACTCGTCTGGTCGCCACGGACGCTCAGGGTACGGCCCAGCATGCGATGCGCCTCGGCGCTGCGGGGCAAAGCCTTGACCATCGCCTGAAAAGCCACGAGAGCGGCATGCAAATCGCCTTTGGCGAGCGCCTGCTGGCCTAAGCGCAACTGAGCTTCGCCGCTGACCGCTGGTTTATGCGATGGTGCTGGACCTGCCGCCAAAAGGATTGGCACCTGCACCAGCACAACCGTCAGTAATGCCACACAGCGCCGAACCGCAAAGCTGAATCGGGTTGTCAGGGGAAAATTCATCACCATTTGCATCCTAATACGAATGCACCTAAAGGCTCAGGCGCGTCTAGGCAGCACCAGCGAAGCGATACCAGCGCACCGACGCTAGCGCAGCGAACTAGCACGGCCGGGCTTGACCGCTTCCCGCGTCCGCCCTAAAGTCAAAACAGTGCTATGTAAACAGTGCTACTTGAAGACCAATGACCCCTAACCGTCTTTGCCTCATTTTTTCGCTGTTCGCGCGGACGCTTATTTGCGCAACCCCATGGGCTTGGTGGGGCCTGTGTGCTTTGGCCCAAAGTTCCGCTCCCCCAGCAGTTGCGCCAGCCAGCACCACAGGCCCCCTCGTCCACTACACCGATGTTGCTGCCAAGGCAGGCCTCACCACGCCAATCACATTTGGTGGGGAAGAGAGCAAACGCTACATCATTGAAACGACCGGAACCGGCGCTGCCATCTTCGACTACGATAATGACGGTTGGCCCGACATTTTTCTGCAAAACGGCACCACCCTCGAGGGCTTCCCCAAGGGCAAGGAACCGACCTCTCACCTTTACCACAACAACCATGACGGAACCTTCACCGACGTGACCGGAGCCGTCGGCCTGAATACCACGGGTTGGGGGCAAGGAGTCTGCATCGGCGACTACGATAACGACGGCTGGGAAGATATTTACGCCACCTATTACGGCAAAAATCGGCTCTACCACAATGCGCACGGACGTTTTGTGGAAGTCGGCGACCAGTCTGGGGTGGCAGGCGACGGGAAGTCGTGGGGCAATGGCTGCGCGTGGGTAGACTATGACCGCGACGGCAAGCTCGATCTGGTGATCTCTAACTATGTGGACTTTGACTTAGCCACCGCACCCAAGCCCGGCGAACGCGCCAATTGCATGTGGAAGGGCGCGCCGGTCATGTGCGGGCCTGCTGGTCTGCCTCGTGCTAGTAACATCTTGTATCACAATCGCGGCGACGGTACGTTCGAAAATGTAACTAAGAAGGCTGGGATAGACAAGACCGAGGGTCATTACTCACTTAGTATCTCCACCTTCGACTACGACGATGACGGGTGGCCCGACATTTATGTAGCCTGCGACAGTACTCCTAGTATTCTCTACCGCAATAACCACGACGGCACCTTTACTGATGTAGCAGTGCTGGCCGGGGCTGCTTTCAACGAAGATGGCCGAGAACAAGCTGGCATGGGTTCTAGCATTGCTGATTATGACGGCGATGGGCGGCTGGACATTTTCAAGACAAATTTCTCTGACGACACTTCCACGCTCTACCACAACAATGGCGACGGCACCTTTACCGACGCTACCTTTCCTGCCGGACTCGGTTTGCATACCAAGTATTTGGGCTGGGGTGCGATGTTCTTCGACTTCGACAACGACTCGTGGCCAGATATTCTCGTGGTGAACGGACACGTCTATCCTGAAGTGGAAAAGTATCACTTAGGCAGCAACTACCGCGAGCCGCGCATTCTTTACCACAACAACGGCAATGGCACCTTTGCCGATATCTCTGACAATGCTGGCCCCGGCATTACTACACCGGCATCCTCACGCGGGCTTGCCGTGGGCGACTTGTGGAATAACGGGCAGTTGAGCGCAGTAATCACTAACATGAGCGCGCCGCCCAGCTTATTGGTCAATGACGTGAAGAATAGTAACCATTGGGTCGCCTTCAAGCTAACAGGGACAAAGTCGAATCGCAGCGGGATTGGTGCGAAGCTTACAGTGACGATTACCACACCCAAGGGCAAACGCGTGCTTGTAGATGAAGTCCGCAGTGGCTCCAGCTACGACTCCAACAACGACGAGCGTATCCACTTCGGCCTAGGTGCGGTGGATAAACTGGATGCAGTACAAGTGCGCTGGCTTAGTGGATTGGCCGAGAAATTCGACGGCATGGGAGTGGATAGGATTCAGGAACTGAAGGAAGGCAGCGGGATGGCGGTGCCACAAGCCGCTGCGCCCGCAAAGTAAAGTCTAGCCTAACTAAACTTCTGGCTCTTTATAATCCCCTCGCCTTCCTTCACGTAGATCAATTGATTCACGGCAACATCCTTCAGCGACTGCACCAATCCGTTGGGCCAGCGAATTTCCAGCAAATCTACCTTCATGGCCTTGCCTAGCCCGAAGTGGATGCGCAGGTCATTTTGCGAATAGTAGCCGCCACCGCTGCGCACTTCATCCATCTGCGCGTGGGGTTTCGCTTCGCCTTCGACGGAGGTCACGCAGCGAATGCGCGCGCCAATGCCGCTCCGGTTGGACTTCACGCCAATTGTCCGCACCTTGATCCAATTGTTTGCCGCCTTCTTGTTAGGCGTCTTCCAGTCGCAGCGAAGTAACTGCGGCAGATCATTCACCGTGTTGATGATTACGTCCACATCGCCGTCGTTGTCGAAGTCGCCAAATGCGCAACCACGCGAGGCAGCGGGATCACTAATGCCTGAGCCCGCGATCAGCGATACGTCTTGAAACTTGCCATTGCGCAGATTGCGATAGAGTAACTTGCGTTGCGCGTACCCAGCTTCCGTTTCCAGTTGCTGCACTTCGGGATACACATGCCCGTTACACAGTAGTATGTCTGCCCAGCCGTCATTGTCGAAGTCGAAGAAGCCACAACCCCATCCCAAATATTGGGTATGCGCACCCAACCCGCCCTGAAATGTCGCGTCTTCGAAATTTGCACCGCCAGTGCTGCGGTAAAGCGAGGGTACATCCCCCGCAAAGTTTGTCTTGATGATGTCGAAGTTGCCGTCTAAGTCATAGTCGGCTGCTGCCACCCCCATACCTGCCTGCGGCTTGCCATCCGGACTTAACGCGCAACCCGCGTCAATTGCAATATCAGTGAAGGTTCCGTTCTTGTTGTTTTGGTAGAGCAGGCTGGGCGTGGAATCGTTGGCGACATAGATATCTGGCCAGCCGTCGTTGTCAAAGTCCGCAACCAGCACTCCTAAGCCAAAGGTTCCGTTGACCTTGGTGATGCCTGCCTTCTCACTTATGTCGGTAAAAGTACCGTCGCCGTTGTTGTGGTACAGGATGTTAGTCCCGCCCGTCAACCCCGGGGGCCCACACGCTACCATCACGCCCTTATACAGGCACGGGCCGGACTCCGGCACTGGCGCAGTTTTCAGGTCTAAGTCAATATAGTTGGCAACAAAAAGGTCGAGCTTGCCATCGCGATCGTAGTCCACAAAGGCACAGCCCGATCCCCAACGATCCTTTGTTCCTGCTACGCCCGCTTTTACACTAACGTCTTCAAAGGTGCCATCGCCCATATTGCGATAGAGCACGTTCCGGCCAAAGTAGCTGATAAACAGATCCTCGAAGCCGTCGTTGTTGTAGTCGCCGATGCAGCACCCCTGGCCCCAGCCCGTATGCACCAGCCCAGCCTTCACCGTTACGTCAGTGAAAGTACCGTCGCGATTGTTCTTGTAGAGTCGCGAGGTCGGCTCGTGGCCCGGGGGGAAGCCCTCGAGCCGGGTGCCGTTCACCAGAAAAACATCGAGCCAGCCGTCGTTGTCGTAATCGTAGAAAGCGACTCCGCAACCGGTGGTTTCCAGCAGATATTTGTTCTTTTTTTCGCCCCCGAATGTGGTCTTGCGGTTCAGCCCCGCTTCGCGAGCCACGTTCAGAAAACTAACGTCGAGTTCCGCGGCGGGCTTGGGCGCCGGAGCAACCGCCAGCCCGGCGGGGGATGCTCCCGCTGCCGGGGCGGGTGCACCCTGCGCCCCAGCCGTGCGCAGCCCGGGCAGAACGGACGCCAGCAGAGAATCCAGCGACAAAACCATGGCTGAGCGGCTCAGCGATTGCAAGAATCTGCGGCGGGATGAGGCCAAGTTTCGCAACTCCTCCGGCTCAACGTGCTAAAATTCGCGCCGAAACTCCATAGTAGCGCAGGATCATTCATGCGATTAGCTCGCCGTACCGTCCGCTGCCTTCGATTCGTGATTTTTGTGGCTATTTTGGCGCTCTTGCCGGTGTTTTCTGCAGTGCCCGTCGCACTTGCACAGGTCGCGCCGCCAGCCGAGCAAGCCCCCGCCGCGCTGCCAGAGATCATCCGCCCGGTTCGTCCTTGGGAGTTCCTCTCTGCCACCGGCCAGCGGGCCGGGCTGTACGGCAAAGAGGATGGCAACTTTGAGGCGTGGGTGTACCCCCTCAAGGTGCTCAAGAATTTCCACCTGCGCTTCCACTCGCAAGGTCAAGTAATGGAGGCCTCGACTCTGGCTCGTACCCTCATCGCACGGCCTGACTCGCAGACGATTGTGTACGCCTCCAACTCGGTTCAGGTGAAAGAGACGTTGCTGGTGCCGATTGAGTCGCCCGGTGCCATCCTCATCTTCGACGTGCAAGGCACCCAGTCGGTCGAAATTGAGGCGGTTTTCGAACGCGACCTCCAGTTCATGTGGCCAGCCGGACTCGGCCAGAGTTTTTCCGGATGGCAACCCGAACTGCATTCGTTTGTGATGTCGGACACTTCCGGCAAGAACGTCGGCATCGTGGGTTCCCCCAGCGGCGAAGTTGGGATGCAGGAAAATTTCAGCAACTCCGCCGTCACCAGCGAAAACTCGATCCGCCTCGGCGTGTGTCCTCCCGGAGCTTGCCAGAGACTGCTCGTCATCGCGGGCTCCATGGCAGGCCGGGATGAGGCCATCCACGCCGCCAAAGAAATGGCCCACCATTGGGCTGAGTTGCTCGCCTCCTCCGCCGACTACTACCGCGACTACCTCAATCGCACCGTGAGCCTCGATTTGCCCGATAAGCAGTTGCAGCAGGCTTACGACTGGGCGCGGGTCAGTACCATCCAAGGCATGGTCAGCAACCCGCAACTTGGCAAGGGTCTGGTGGCGGGCTACCGCACCTCGGCGGGCGATGGCCGTCCCGGCTTTGCGTGGTTTTTTGGCCGCGACTCGCTGTGGACGGATTTTGCCCTGCAATCGGCAGGCGACTACAGCAGCGCCAAAACAGCGCTGGAATTTGTAATGAAGTTTCAGCGGGCCGATGGCCGGGTGCCGCATGAGATTGCACAGTCCGCCGGACTCGTAGATTGGTTTAAGGCTTATCCCTACGGTTGGGCCAGCGCGGACGCGACGCCGCTGCTGATCCTGACGGTGGAAGACTATGTGCGCCAGAGCGGCGACGTGGAATTCGCTAAAGCGCATTGGGACAATTGCTGGCGTGCCTACCAGTTCCTGAAGAGCACCTACGGGCCAGACGGCTTCCCGAAGAACGAAGGTGTTGGCCACGGCTGGATTGAGGGCGGACCGCTGCTCCCCGTTCGCAGCGAACTCTACCAGAGCGGAATAGGCGCAGAAGCGCTGCGCGCACTGGCAGGTTTAGCCGCCACGGTCAACGAGCGAAAAATCAGCCAGGAGTTGAATCAGGAATACGCCACTCAGAAGGTCAAAGTGAACGCTGCCTTCTGGTCACCCGAAGGCAAGTTCTTTGACTATGCGCTCGATACCAGCGGCAAGCGCATTGATACCCCCAGCGTACTCACCACGGTGCCTATGTGGTTTGGCGTACTCGATAGCGACAAGACCGACGCCACCATCAACGTCCTCGCTGGTGCCGACCATCAGGCGGATTGGGGGATGCGCATCATCTCGCAGAAGCATCCCGAATATGAACCTAGCGGCTACCACTTTGGTTCGGTGTGGCCGTTGTTCACGGGCTGGGCATCGGTGGGCGAGTATCGCTACCACCGTCCCCTGCCGGCGTACGCCAATCTGCGGGCCAACGCTTTGCTGGCGCTGGAGGGCTCGGCGGGCCATGTGACCGAAGTGCTTTCCGGCGACTTCTACCAGACCCTCGCCACCGGCTCGCCGCACCAAATCTGGTCTGCTGCCATGGTCATAAGCCCCATGCTGCGGGGTATGTTGGGTTTACAGGTTGACGCCTTGAAAGGCGAGCTGTCTTTCGCGCCGCATCTTCCGGCAAGATGGAACAGCGCTACAATCCGCCATGTGAGGGTGGGGGCAAGCAGCGTTGACCTAGCGATTCGGCGAAATGGCCCGCTGCTCAGTCTGAACGTCACGAACGCAGGTTCCTCACCGGTCCAAGTCATATTTTCGCCTGCCGTCAGCCTTAGGGCCGCGGTGACTTCCGCGACAGTGAACCGGGCACGCGCTCACTTTGACCTAGCACCAAGCCTGAACGATCAGCACGTAACGATGCAGTTCAGCGCCCCGCCGGGAACAACCTCCGTGCAGATTGACTTGGCGCATGACTTTGCCTTCGACATACCCGCGTCCCTGCCAGCTCTGGGCAGCACAAGTGAAGGCCTGCGCGTCGTCAGCGAGGTCTGGAACACGAAGCATGACACGCTAACAGTGACGCTTAGCGGCCTTGCGGGAAGGAGCTACCACTTGCCGCTCCTAGACAACAACCACGACCTTGAGGCGGTCACGGGTGCCACGATTACCTCGGAGACCTCGGAACTTCTTCCTGCCACCGCACTGGTTTCCTTTGGTGGTGGCAGCGGTTACGTGAGTCAGAGCGTCACCTTCCACTTCGCAAGCCACGCAGCTCCGGGCGTCCGGTGAGCAAGGCGCGGCTCCACGTTTCGGCGCCCCAAGGACGAGTTCAGAATCGCGTGGTGGACACGGTTGGGCAGAAAGTTGTATTGTCCACAATCGGGGCTGATTCGGTGTAGCTGTCTTGCCTGATGGAACTCCAGCACGTCGGAATTGGCGGTGCCGGGTTCTCGATCACGCAGGTTCAGAATCGCCGAATCCGCAGCCTGAAGCAAATTCATTCTCAGGATTTTTCATTGAGAGAATCTACGCAACCCATTTACCGCCAGATTTTGAACGAGCTCCGCGAGGCCATTCTGCAGGGCAAGTACGCTGCTGGCGAGCGCCTGCCCAGCGAAGCGGACTTGGTTGGCCGCTTCACCACTTCGCGCCTTACCGTGCAACGTGCGCTGAAAGAGCTGCAGCATGAGGGCTTGATTGAGCGCCGTGCGGGATCGGGCACCTACGTCCGTCACGTGGATCAAACCAAGTGTTTTGTCTTCGGTCTACTGATTCCCGGCCTCGGCGAGACAGAAATTTTCGAGCCCATCTGCCAAGGCGTAGCTCGCGCCACCGCCGCTGCCGGACACTCCTTGCTCTGGGGCGACACCACCCAGAACTCCAGCAACAAGGACCAGCAGACCAAAGAACTGTGCGACTACTATTTGGCAAGAAAGGTGTCAGGTATTTTCTTCGCTCCGCTCGAGCTTTCGCCCACCAAGGACGATGTGAATCATCGCGTGGTAGAGGCGCTGGAGAAAGCCAATATTCCCATCGTGCTGCTGGATCGCTGCCTGTATCAGTATCCGCGCCGCAGCCGTTTCGATTTGGTGGGCATTGACAACCGCCGCGCCGGATTTCTGGTCACCGAACACCTGTTACGTCACGGATGCCAGCGCTTGATTTTTCTGGCGGCGCCCAATTCAGCGGCGACGGTGGATTCCCGTATTCAGGGTTTTCAAGACGCAGTGGACGCCTTTGCCATTGCTGGCGGTGCCAAGCGCATCCACATCGGCAGCGCCGATGATGCCGACGGCATCAAAGCCATGCTGGGCCGGCTAACGCCCGATGGCATCGTCTGTGCCAATGACATTACCGCCGCGCGCCTGATGCAGACGCTGGAGCGTCTGGACGTGAAAGTGCCGCAGCAGATTCGCATCATCGGCATAGACGACGTGCGCTACGGTGGCCTGCTCGCAGTGCCACTAACCACGCTGCACCAGCCCTGCCGCGAGCTCGGCGAAGTTGCGGTAGCTGCCATGTTGCAGCGAATCGCCGCACCCGATATGCCCACTCGCGATATTCTGCTGGATTGTAAGCTGGTTATCCGCCGCTCCTGCGGGACGCACGCGGATGCACGACATGGCTAGGATGAACACGACTGCTGAAGAAAGGCACACGATGCGACATGCGATGCGACATGCGATGCCACACACCATGCGACATGCGATCCTAACGCTCACCGGTGTGGCGATGCTGTGGTTTGCCCCGGTCAGAATTTCCGGGCAAACCCAAGCGACGCAAGTAGCGCAAGCAAAGCAAGCGACGCAAGCAAAGAGTGCTTCTGAGCTGCCTCCAGCCCATTTCGATGAGCCTTACCGTCCGCAATATCACTTTACGCCGGCGATCAACTGGACGAACGACCCCAACGGCGCGGTTTACTATCAAGGCGAATACCACCTCTTTTACCAGTTCAACCCGTTCGGTGACCAGTGGGGCCATATGACGTGGGGCCATGCCGTGAGCCCCGATCTGGTTCACTGGCAGCAACTGCCTCCGGCGATTCCGGAAGAAGATGGCGTCATGATTTTCTCCGGCAGCGTTGTCGTGGACTGGAAGAACAGCAGCGGATTTTGCACGAGCCAGGCGGAAGGCCACGATAAGGCGGGGAATTTCGCGAGCTGGACGGTTCCCTGCCTCGTCGCCATCTACGCCGGGCACACCGAGCATGATGCCAAGCGCGATGGCAAACCGTTGCAGACGCAGAATCTTGCATTCAGCAATGATCGCGGCCGCAGTTGGACTAAGTTCTCAGGCAATCCTGTAATTGACTTGCACCTGAGCGACTTCCGCGATCCGAAAGTCTTTTGGCACCAGGGTACGCAGCGTTGGGTGATGGTGGTGTCGCTGCCAGCCGAACACAAGGTGCGCTTTTTCAGCTCGAAAAACCTGCGCGAGTGGGAACCGCTCTCTGACTTTGGGCCAGCGGGAGCCACCGACGGCTTTTGGGAGTGCCCTGACCTGTTTGAGCTGCCAGTCATCAACGCAACCGGCGCATCTGCCAAGACGCGTTGGGTGCTGAGCGTGAACATCAACCCCGGTGCGCCCGCAGGCGGCTCGGGCAATCAATATTTCGTCGGCACCTTCGACGGCAAAACCTTCACCAGCGACAATCCCGCCGAGACGAAGCTGTGGGCTGACTACGGCAAGGACTTTTACGCCTCGACCTCATTCTCTGACGCGCCCAATGGCAGGCGTATCTGGATCGCGTGGATGTCCAACTGGGACTACGCGCGCGATGTGCCGACCAGCCCGTGGCGCGGCGGCATGACCATTCCGCGCGAGCTAAAGCTGGGGCAAACTAGCGACGGGCTGCGGCTCGTGCAAGCGCCGGTCGCGGAGTTGGCGACTCTGCGCGCAGCAGCGTTCACGATGCAGGCCGCGACCGCGGAGCAAGTGAACAGCGCGATCAGGAACCAGTCTTTCGGGGAATCCTTTGAAGTGGAAATGGACGTGGAACTGGGTAAGAGCAAGTCGGCTGGGCTCAAGGTTCGCGTGGGCAAAGGCGAAGCAACCGTAGTCGGAATCAACGGGGATCCTTACCAACTGGTGGTGAATCGGTCATTTTCTAGCGCAATCGGTTTCAACCAGAAATTCGCCGGGCTGCAGGGTGCGCCGCTCATTCGGCAGCCCGGTGCTCTGCACCTTCGGGTGTTTGTAGACCGCGCTTCGGTCGAGGTCTTTAACGAAGAAACCGCCATCACCGACCTGATCTTTCCTTCAGCGGGAAGCCTTGGCATCGAATTTTTCTCCGATGGTCGCCAAGCCACCTTTCGCAGCGTAAAAATTTGGAAGTTGAAGTCAGCCGTGCGCTATTGAGTAAGAGGTAGTGCGTTGTGGAGTAACTGTCAAAGCGGAAGAATCTGCACTCGGGAAAGGCACCCATGAACTCGTCTCTACTCAAAAGCACGATCGTCGGAGCGCTCGGTGGCCTGCTATTTGGCTTCGATACCGTCGTCATCGCTGGCACCAACCAGCAGCTCACCCAGATCTTCCACCTAACGCCATACACGCTCGGCATTACTGTGATGAGCGCGCTGATTGGCACCACCATCGGCGCGATGGTGGCTGGCATTCCCGGCGACCGCTATGGCCGCCGCGACAGCTTGCGGGGACTGGCGGTACTGTATGTAATCTCAGCGCTCGGCTGCGCCTTCGCCACCGATTGGACGATGCTGATCATCTTCCGCGTGATCGGCGGGCTGGCCATTGGCGGTTCGTCGGTGCTGGGCCCGATGTACATCGCCGAAATCGCTCCTGCAAAACGGCGCGGCACACTGGTAGGCATTTTCCAGTTCAACGTGGTCTTCGGCATTTTGATCGCCTACCTTTCGAATTACCTGATTGGGTTACAGCAGTTCGGCGACAACGAGTGGCGGTGGAAGCTCGGCATTGCGGCTCTGCCCGCAGTGTTTTTCTTCGCCATGCTGTTCGGGATTCCGCGCAGTCCGCGCTGGCTCGCCAAGCAGAACCGCCTGACGGAAGCCCGCGCCACGCTGGCGCTGATCGGCGAACCCGACCCCGACCGGGAACTGAAAGACATTGTGGATTCGCTCGATTCGGAACATCACGTGGGCGAGCATTGGTTTTCGTGGAAGTACCGACTGCCAATTTTTCTCGCCATCACCATCGGCATGTTCAACCAGCTTTCCGGCATCAACGCGATTCTGTATTACCTCAACACCATCTTCACGCAGGCCGGCTTTTCTAAAGTCTCGGGCGACCTGCAATCGGTCGCAGTAGGTGCCACGAACCTGCTTTTCACTATGGTGGGCATGGCGGTGATTGACCGCGTGGGCCGCAAGCCTTTGCTGCTGGTAGGCTCGGTGGGTACTGCCTTCTCCCTTGCGGGCGTTGCGTATATTTTCTTCAGCAATCAATATCAGGCGATGCTGCTATGGTGCCTGGTTGGCTTTATCGCCTTCTTCGCGCTCTCCCAAGGCGCCGTCATCTGGGTCTATATCGGCGAGGTGTTCCCCAACCGGGTGCGCGCGCAAGGCCAGAGTCTGGGCAGTTTCTCCCACTGGTTTATGAACACGCTCATCTCGTTCATCTTCCCGCAGATGGCCGCCCGGTCGGGCGGTTATCCTTTCGCGTTTTTTGCGGCAATGATGGTGGTGCAGTTTTTTGTGGTCTTTGCCTTCTATCCAGAAACCAAAGGCATTTCGCTGGAAGATATGCCGAAGAAATTGAAGATCGCCTAAGCGCAACTTGAATTCCAGCCCCGGAACGCGGACACTGTGAAAGCTCAGTTTCGCGTTCCGGAGGCTTGCATGTTTGTGCTGCGTCGCAAAGGGCTGCTGACCACGGCAGTTTTGTTGTTTACAGTTCTTTTGGCTACATCCGTGCTGGTGGCACAAACTGCGGTGCCCGCCACCCCCGTCCCGGGCGCCGCCAACCCGCTGGCCGTCAAGCTCGGCTTTCCGCCGGACGCCAAGTTGCTCATTATTCATGCCGACGATTTGGGGATGAACCACTCGCTGAACCGCGCCACATTTGAAGCTCTAGACCATGGCTGGGTTTCTTCCGCCAGCATTCTGGTGCCGTGTCCGTGGTTTCCGGAAGTCGCGATTTGGGCCAAGTCGCACCCCAAAGCCGACCTTGGCATCCATCTGGCGCTCACCAGCGAATGGTTGGACGTGCGGTGGCGTCCGTTGATGGGCAAGGCTATCGTGCCAACTTTGGTGGATGACGAGGGCTATATGCCGTTGACCGAAACCGCCGCAGCGGCCAGCGCCGACCCTACCCACGCGAACATTGAACTCCACGCGCAAATCGAGCAAGCCCAGCAGGCGGGCATCCGCATCAGCCATTTTGATACTCACATGGGTACGCTCTTCCAGACGCAACCGCTCTTCAACCTCTACCGCAAACTGGGCCGCGAATACGGAGTGCCGATTCTGCTGCCCAAAGGAACGCCCACAGCCGACCAGCCGAAAACCCCAGTGGAAGTGGCTCCCGGGGGCATTGTGCTGGATAGACTGCTGGCCATGGAACCCGGCGTAAAGCTCGAAAACTGGCTCAACGCCTATGAAGATATGTTGGCACCGCTGCCGCCCGGAACCTATCAGCTCATCGTACATCTAGGCTATGATGACGACGAGATGCGCGGCACCACGCGTGACCATCCTGACTACGGTTCGGCCTGGCGGCAGGCGGACTTCCATGTGGTGCGCAGTGAAGAGTTTCGCCGCTTTCTCGCTGACCATCACTTTGTGGTGGTAACTTGGCGTGACTTGGCGGCGGCAATGGGGCCGGAGTACCAAAATAAGAATAACTAGTGCGAATTGCTATTTAGTCACTGCGACTAAGTCAGCTACTAACTTCTGAAAACGAGGATTACTTCCACATGGCTACTCCCGCGACGCAAGACTTGCGCCAAACCGGTCGCCCCGGCGACCCCTGCACCATGGTTATCTTTGGTGCCACCGGCGACCTTACACGCCGAAAGCTCATCCCTGCGCTTTATAATCTGGCAAAAGAAAATCTACTTTCGCGCGAGTTCGCCATCATTGGGGTCGCCCGCAATGAATTGACTACTGAGCAGTTCCGCGAGAGTCTTACCAAAGATATTCCCGGATTTTTGGGCTGCCCGCTGGATAACGATTTGTGGGAGTGGTTCCTGAAACGCATCACTTACCTGCAAGGCGAGTTTAACGACCCGCAAGTCTATGCGCGCCTGCAAGGCGAGTTACAGCGCACTGAAAAAGAACACATGACGCACGGCAATCTGTTCTATTACCTTGCTGTGGCGCCTACCTTCTTTGGCGAAATCGCCACACAACTTGGGACTGCGGGCATGTTGGCGGAAGAAGATGGCAAGTGGCGCCGCGTAATTGTAGAAAAGCCCTTTGGCCGCGACCTCGACTCTGCCCATGCGCTCAACCAGCAGCTTCGCAAGGTAATGGGCGAAAGCCAGATTTATCGCATTGACCACTACCTTGGCAAGGAGACCGTGCAGAACATCATGGCCTTCCGCTTTGCCAACGGCATCTTTGAGCCGATCTGGAACCGCCGCTACATTGACCACGTACAGATAACCGTGGCCGAGACTGTGGGTGTGGAACAGCGCGGCGGATACTATGACACGGCCGGTGCCCTGCGCGACATGGTACCGAACCACATCTTCCAACTTATCAGCTTGACCGCAATGGAGCCGCCGATTTCATTCCAGGCCGATGCCGTGCGCGACGAGCAGGCGAAGATACTCCATGCCATTCAACCATTTACTGCCGAAGACGTGTTGACCCACACCGTGCGTGGCCAATATGGCGACAGCGTAGGTACCGACACACGCATGCCAGCCTACCGCGCCGAGCCGCAGGTGCTCGCAGATTCTGCCACTGAAACCTATGTGGCAATGAAGTTACAAATAGATAACTGGCGCTGGGCCGGAGTGCCATTTTATCTACGCACCGGCAAGCGTATGGCAGCGCGACATACTTACATCGCAGTTGAGTTTCGCCGGCCGCCGCTGCGCATCTTCCGCGATACTGCAGTGGATCATCTTACTCCGAACACCTTGGTAATCCAGATACAGCCTGAGGAAGGTATCAAGCTCAGCTTCGCGGCGAAAACGCCGGGGCCGATTATGCGGCTGGGTACAGTGGATATGAAGTTCAACTATGCCGACTACTTTGGAGTTACTCCCAGCACTGGCTATGAACGTTTGATGCACGACTGCATGATCGGCGACGCCACGCTATTCCAGCGCGCTGACCAAGTGGAAGCTGGATGGAGCGTGGTCACTCCCCTGCTCGACGTGTGGAAGGCCCTGCCGCCAAGAAACTTTCCCAACTATCCCGCCGGAAGCTGGGGCCCGAAAGAAGCCGACGACTTGCTGGCTCGCGACGGACGCAAGTGGCGGGCGGTGGAGGGGTAGGAGAGCAGTAGGGCAGCAGCGCAAAAGAGTTGAGAGTTCGGTTTTTTGGGAGGACCAAGGGTTAGCCCCAGCACTTCCTCGCTGGCGATGGCGTAAAATCGCTGGCGCAAAGTGAAATTTCATTTCGGTGGAGTCCACCAAGGTGTCCAGCGAGGAGCCCAGCAAGCAGTCCACCAAGAAGTCCACCAAGAAGTCCAGCGAGGAGCCCTCCCGTGCGCAGCCATTCACCGTCCGATAAATCTACGTCACGTCGTGCCAAAAGGAACGCCCACCGCGACGGTCTGGCCGCGCTGGCGGCGCTGGCGGTGCTGGCGATTGCACTGAGCTTCTCCCCCGCCGCGCTCGCCGAGGACTCCCGCCCCACCGCGCGCCCCTCCACCGATTGGGTGAAGAGTGGCGTGATTTATGAGTTGAACCTGCACACTTTTTCCGCCAGCGGTGACTTTAAGGGCGCGGAGGCGCGGCTGGACAAGCTGCACGATCTCGGGGCGACGATCTTGTGGCTCATGCCGATCCACCCCGCTGGCAAACTCAAGGCGAAGGGCACCTACGGCTCACCCTACGCGGTGCAGGACTACTACGCAGTTAGCCCCGACTTCGGCACCAAGGATGACTTCCGCCACTTTGTGAACGCCGCGCATGCCAAGGGCTTCAAGGTGATTATTGACATCGTCGCCAACCACACGGCATGGGATAGCGTGATGATGAAACACCCTGAGTGGTACAAGCAGGACGGCAAGGGCAACATTATTCCTCCCGTGGCCGAGTGGACCGATGTAGCCGGACTGAACTATAACAACCCGGCGTTACGCGTCTACATGATGGATATGCTGAAGTACTGGATGAAAGACTTCGACCTCGACGGCTATCGTTGCGACGTAGCCGAGCAGGTACCCACCGACTTCTGGGAAAATGCCCGCGCCGAGCTGGAAAAGATCAAGCCCAGCATGATGATGCTGGCCGAAGGCAACAAGCCTGAGCTGCTGGTGAAGGGGTTCGATCTGGATTATTCCTGGCCTCTGCTGGGCAACCTGAACTCCGTCATCATGCGCGGCGAACCGGCATCGTCGCTGATTGACAACATTGAGCGTGAGCACCAGCGGTATCCCCAAGGCGCGATGCAGATGCGCATCACCGACGACCACGATGAGACGCGCGCGGTAGTGCGCTACGGCGAGCGTGGCGCGTTGGCGGCTGCTGCTTTCGCCTTTACGCTCGATGGCGTGCCCGTCATCTATAACGGCATGGAAGTGGGCGACGCCAGCGAATCGGGCGACCCGGCTTTATTTGAAAACATCAAGGTGGTTTGGCAGATTGCCAACCGCCGCCCGTATCAGGCGACGTTTTTTCCGCAGATGGTGGCTCTGCGCAAGGCGCATCCGGCATTGCAGCAAGGCGCAACGGAGTGGCTGCATAACTCGGCGCAAGATCGCGTAGTGACGTATGTTCGCCGCGGCGGCACCGGAAAAGAGCGCGAAGAATATTTCGTCGCGGTCAACTTTTCGAACCAGCCGTTCAGCGGCACGGTAGACGCGCCCGCTGGAGACTATGTGGATGAAACCCCGAACGCGGGCTTTGAGCACAAACGCATTACCCTGCCCGCGCTCACGCTCGGTGCCTTTGAATTCCGCATCTATCGAGTGAACGGGCACCCCAACGGCAGCGTCAGCCCCGGGGGCAAGTAGGCGATGGCATTCACCCGTGCGTCTGGCATTCTGCTGCACCCCACGTCTCTGCCTTCGCGGCACGGCGTGGGTGACCTCGGCCCCGAAGCCCACCGTTTCGTGGATTGGCTTGCCGCTGCCGGGCAAAAACTGTGGCAAGTGTTGCCCTTGAACCCCACCGGCTATGGCGATTCGCCCTTTCAGTGCTTCTCGGCGTATGCCGGCAACCACCTGCTCATCAGCCTGCAAGGGCTGGTGGAAGACGGCGTACTCACGGCTTCGGACCTTGCCTCCGCGCCGTTGTTCCCCGCAGATCACGTGGATTACGCTGCCGCCATTGCTTATAAACTCCCGCTGCTGCGCCGCGCCGCTGCTCACTTCTTTTCCAACCTGCCGGAAGGCGAGGCGGCTGCCTACGAAGAATTCTGCGTAACCAACGCGGCGTGGCTTGAAGATTTTGCGCTCTACATGGCGATTAAAGATGCGCACGACCTTATCGGATGGACGCGCTGGCCGGGGCCGCTGGCCGCGCGCGATCCGGAGGTGCTGGCCACCTGGCGCGCCCGCCTCGCACCACAAATTCACGCGCACCAATACTGGCAGTTCGTCTTCTTCCGCCAGTGGGGCGCGCTGCGTGACTACGCCCATCAGAACGGCATTCAAATTATCGGCGATGTGCCCATTTACGTGGCCCACGATAGTGCGGACGTGTGGGCGCAGCGTGATTTTTTTCTACTCGATGAGCACGGCTTTCCTACCGTAATCGCTGGCGTGCCGCCCGATTACTTCAGCACTACCGGACAGTGCTGGGGCAACCCCATCTACGACTGGCCGCTGCACCACAAAAATGGCTACCAGTGGTGGATCGCCCGCTTCCGTGCGGCGCTGCAGGTCTATGACCTCGTCCGCATTGATCACTTTCGCGGCTTCGAAGCGTATTGGGAAGTTCCCGGCAACCAGACCACTGCCATCAACGGCAAGTGGGTGAAAGGCCCGGGTGCGGAGCTATTTCGCGCCCTGAAGGCCGCGCTCGGCGAGTTACCGGTGATTGCCGAAAATCTCGGCTGCATCACGCCCGAAGTCGAAGCCATCCGCAACGAATTCCACTTGCCCGGCATGGCGATTCTGCAATTCGCTTATGGCACAGACCCCATGGCGCATACGTTCCGTCCGCACAGCTATGAGCGGAATCTTGTGGCGTACACCGGCACGCATGATAATGACACCGTCGTGGGCTGGTGGCGCAGTGGGCCCGGCCAAGGCAGCACCCGCACTTGGGCTGACATCGCCAAGGAGCATGACTACGCTCAGGCCTATTTGCACTTCACGGACGGCGACCCCAGCAACCCCGTCCACTGGGTACTGATTCGTGGAGTGCTATCCTCGGTGGCGGAGACTGCCATTTTGCCGCTGCAAGACGTGTTGGGGCTGGGCGGCGAAGCCCGCATGAACCTGCCGGGCAGTCCAAGCGGTTGGTGGAAGTGGCGCGCCAAGCCGGGTGCAATGACGGCAGAACTAGCCGCCACACTGCGAGAGATGACAACTTTATACGAGCGGTAAGTTGGTGGTAGTGAGCGAAGCCGACGCAATACGAGGATGAACGAGCAATGACTAAGCCAACCCGCAACTTCTGGCAAATTTGGAACATGAGCTTTGGCTTTCTTGGCATTCAGTTTGGCTGGGGATTGCAGATGGCTAACATGAGCGCCATCTATGAATATCTGGGAGCCAAGCCAGAGCAGCTTTCGTTGCTGTGGCTGGCCGCGCCGCTCACTGGACTCATCGTGCAACCCATCATCGGCCATGCCAGTGACCGCACCTGGGGGCCGCTGGGCCGCCGCCGCCCCTACTTTCTTACCGGTGCGATTCTCAGTTCGATTGCTCTCATCCTCATGCCTAGCAGCTCCGCCTTGTGGATGGCGGTTGGCCTGCTGTGGATTCTCGACGCGTCCATCAACATCAGCATGGAACCGTTCCGCGCCTTCGTTGCGGACATGCTGCCACCGGAACAGCGCACCCGCGGCTTCGCCATGCAGAGCCTGTTCATCGGATTTGGCGCGGTGGTGGCTTCGGTGCTGCCCTTTCTCCTAACCAACGTATTCCACGTGGCGTCGCAATCCACCGCCGGGCACGCGGTGCCACCCTCCATCCAGATTTCGTTCTATCTGGGCGCGGCTGCCTTTTTCACCGCCGTCATGTGGACGATCCTGACCACCAAGGAATATCCGCCGGAAGACATGGCTGCATTTAAGAGGGAAAAGGAGAACAAGGCCGGGCTGATGGAAAATGCCCGTGAGATTCTTGGCTCCATCGGCGATATGCCGTCGAATATGCGCAAATTGGCGCCGGTGCAGCTTTTCACCTGGCTTGGCCTGTTCTGCATGTGGCTCTATTTTGGCGTGGCGGTGGCGCACAACGTATTCGGCGCGCCTGACCAAACTTCTCCGCTCTACACGGCGGGCGTCGAGTGGGGAGGCGTCTGCTTCGGGATGTACTCGGCTGTCTGTTTCTTCTTCTCGTTCGCGCTGCCGGGACTCGCCAAAAAGCTGGGCCAGAAGAACACGCACACGCTGTGCTTGCTCTGCGGCGCGGCGGGGCTGATGTCGGTTGCCGTGATTCACGACAAATATTGGCTACTGCTTTCGATGGCTGGAGTCGGCATCGCGTGGGCCAGCACACTTTCCATGCCCTACTGCCTGCTGGCTGGGTCGGTTCCCGCAAACAAAACGGGCGTATTCATGGGCATCTTCAATTTCTTTATCGTCATTCCAGAGATACTCGCATCGCTGTTTTTTGGATGGATCATGAGCCACTGGCTGGGCAACAATCGCATGTTGGCAGTAGTGGCGGGTGGCGGGTTCATGGCCGTGGCGGCGTTGCTGGTGCAACGGGTGCATGAACCAAAAATCACCGCGAACTAGGAGCTTTCCATGGAATACCGTTTTCTCGGCCGTAGCGGCCTCAAAGTCAGCGTACTGAGCTACGGCACCATGACGTTTGGTGGCCATTCGGAGTGGACGAACCTTGGCAATACTCAGGTTGACGAAGCGAGCGCGCTGGTTGGCGAGTGCATGGCGCAGGGCGTCAACCTGTTCGACACAGCGGACATTTACCACGATGGTCAGTCCGAGGAGATTCTCGGCGCGGCGCTGGGCGACCGCCGCAAAGATGTGCTGATCGCCACCAAGGGCTACGGCACCATGCCTCGCGGCAGTGCGGGCGTGAACAATATTGGCAGCTCGCGCTACCACCTGATCCGCGCTTGTGAAGACAGCCTGCGCCGCCTGAAGACCGATTACATTGACCTCTATCAAGTGCACAACTACGATGCCTACACCCCAATGGAAGAGACCATGCGCGCGCTCGACGACCTCGTCCGGAGCGGCAAGGTGCGCTACATCGGCCACTCCAACTTTCCTGGCTGGGCGCTGAGCAAAGCTACGGCCATCAGCAAGCAGCATGGGTGGGAGCGCTGCATCTCGCAGCAGATTTATTATTCGTTGCTGTCGCGCGACGCCGAACAGGAACTCGTCCCGGCCGGTCTCGACCAAGGTCTCGGCATGCTGGTGTGGAGCCCGCTTGCTTTCGGCCTGCTGAGTGGCAAGTACCGACGAGGCGAAGCCAAACCCGATGGCAGCCGTCTGGCCACCATGGAAGGCCCCGGCACCATAGACATGGAACGCGTCTACTCAATCGTGGATGAGATGGCCAACATCGCAAAAACGCGCGCGGTGTCAGTCCCGCAAGTCGCCCTGAATTGGCTGCGCGCCAAGACGGGCGTCGCCTCCATCATCATCGGCGCAAGAAACCTTACGCAGCTCAAAGATAACCTCGCCACCGCCACATGGGAACTGACACCCGCCGAAGTCGAAAAGCTCGACGAAGTCTCCGACTCACCCCTGCCCTACCCATACTGGCACCACGCAAAATGGAGCGGCGGACGCGGCTGGCGTAAGCCCTAGTTCGCGCTCGCCACACCGAATCGCTGCGAATGCGGACTGTCTGCTTTTGTCCGCTCTGCTGTTTTTGCTTTAACCGACCAACCGTTCGGGCGATAATTATAGAAACTGATTTGGGCTCTTGTGCGTTCCTTTTTTGGAACAGCCTTCTACAACTTCTGCTTGCCGATAGAGAAAATAAGCATGAATGCGGATTCCGCCGCCCACGATTGGGCGCAGTCTTTATTCACATTGCAATGGGTGGCCTTTGGCCCCCAAGCCATACTGGAGCCTTGATGAAAACGCTGTTGAATTTGCCTACGATCGCCTATTTTTCCATGGAAATTGCGCTGGAACAAAACGTCCCCACCTACAGTGGTGGCTTGGGGATGTTGGCTGGTGACACGCTGCGCTCGTTCGCCGACGTTGGGGTCCCGGTAGTAGCTGTAACTCTGGTTTATCGCAAGGGTTACTTCCGCCAGCATCTGGATTCCCACGGCAGTCAGTCTGAGCAGCCGCAGGAATGGCGTCCTGAAGACCGGCTGGAGGAAGTGGAAGGCCGGGTGACGGTCGAAATCGAACGTCGTCAGGTGACGGTCCGCGCCTGGAAGTACACGGTGCTCGGGGTGACGGGCGAAATCGTCCCCGTTTACCTGCTGGATACCGACTTGCCAGAGAATGCGCCCGAAGACCGCCGCCTCACCGACTCGCTCTATGGTGGCGACACGCGCTATCGCCTGTGCCAAGAAGTCATTCTCGGCCTCGGCGGCATGAAGATTCTGCACAAGGCGGGGCACACGAAGATTGAGGGCTACCACATGAATGAAGGCCACGCTGCGCTACTGGCGTTAGGCCTGTTGCAGAAGCGGCTCGATCAGAGTTTTGCGGCCCGGGTAAAAGCGGTGGATGTGGATAGCGTCCGCAAGATGTGTGTGTTCACCACCCACACCCCGGTGCCCGCCGGGCATGACGTGTTTCCTCGCGCATTGGTGGAGCAGGTGTTGCGGCCCGAGCGCGCGGCACTATTACAAGAGGCTGGGGTTTTCCAAAACAATTGCCTGAATATGACGTTGCTCGCGCTGCGCTTTTCCGGTTACGTGAACGGTGTCGCCATGCGCCATGGCGAAGTCTCGCGAGATATGTTCCCCAACAACACCATCAGCGCCATCACCAACGGTGTGCATGCCGTCACGTGGACCTCGCCCGCTTTCAGGGATCTCTTCGACCGCCTTATCCCCGCTTGGCGCACCGACAATAACTACCTGCGATACGCCATCAGCATTCCGCTGCCTGAGATTCGCAAAGCCCACCTGAAGGCTAAGCAGGCACTTTTCAGCAAGATTCAAGCCACCATGGGCGTCACACTCGACCCCAATGTTTTGACGCTGGGCTTTGCCCGCCGCGCCAGCACCTACAAACGCGCCGCAATGCTGTTTAGTGATGTAGATCGCCTGCGCCGCATTGCCAGCGAAGTCGGCCCTATCCAGATCGTTTACGGTGGCAAGGCACATCCCCATGACGATGGCGGCAAGAACCTGATCCGACAGGTGTTTGGCGGCGCGAAAGCCGTGGCCGACTGCATCAAGGTGGTTTACGTGGAAAACTACGATATGGATTGGGGCGCGCTCATCACCGCTGGCGTAGACGTGTGGGTCAACAATCCCATGCGCCCACAAGAAGCTTCGGGCACCAGCGGCATGAAGGCCGCCATCAACGGTGTGCCCAGCTTTAGCGTGCTCGATGGCTGGTGGGTCGAAGGCCACATTGAAGGCGTCAGCGGATGGATTATCGGTAACTCGGCGGTCGAAGAAGACCCTCGCTCGGAAATCGAGTCACTCTACCAGACGCTGGAAAAGAAGATTGTCCCCACCTATTACCAGACGCCCGATGCCTATGACGAGATCATGCGCTTTTCCATTGCGCTGAACGGATCATTTTTTAACACGCAGCGTATGGTGCTGCAGTATGTGGCCAACGCCTACACTTTGCGCGATGAAGCCGCGCCGTCCGTACCCCAACTAACCGGCGGCCTGCGGGAGATGGCGAAGCAGCACTAAGCCTGCCGGGTGCCAGAATATGAATGGGAAGGTAGAAGGGCCGGGGAGCGATTCGCGGCCCTTTTTCCTTTGCGGGTTGCTCCACGACCCCATTATTGCCCCCCCATTATTCGCTAGCAAATTTCGGTTTTCTCTTCTCCAGAAACGCAGCCACGCCTTCGCGGCCATCGGCTGTGCCGCTGCACTCAGAAATCGCGCGGCTTTCGGCTTCCAGTTGCGACTCCAGAGACGCGCCCCCGCTTGCCCGCAGCAGCTTCTTGGTAATGGCGTATGACTGCGCTGGCCCCTGCGCCAGGGTGGTGGCCAAGGCGTCGGCCCACTTCACCAAATCGTCGTCGGGCAGCACCTCTGTGATCAGGCCATACTCCTTGGCCTGCCGCGCGGTCAGCACGGGATTCAGCAGCGCCAGTTCCAGGGCGCGCCGCAGGCCGACCAGCCTCGGCAGGTAATACGTCCCACCCAAATCTGGCGCGAGGCCGATCTTGGTGTAGGCCATCACAAACCTCGCCGACTCCGCCGCCAGCACCAGATCGCATCCCATGGCGAGGCTGAAGCCTCCACCGGCCGCCGCGCCGTGGACCACGGCGATCACCACGGCAGGCAGCCCAGCCAGCCGCTGCACCGCGCCATGCAGATAGGTAGTCAGCTCCCGGGTGTGAGTGGGCAGCGTGTCGCCCAGCTCTTGAAACGACCGCAGGTCTCCGCCCGCACTAAAGCCGTTGCCCGCACCGCTCAACAGCACAACGCGCACCGTGGGGTCAGCTTCCACCTTGAGCGTAGCGTGGAACAGCGCGTGTCCCAGCGTGGTGTCCATGGTATTGCTGGCCTGCGGACGGTTCAGCGTGATGCGCGCGATGCCATTTTCAATGGCAAGTAACACTGCTTCTTCGGTGGACATAGAAACCTCCTTCGAACGAATGTGCACAAATGCGGACGAATGTGCACGAATGCGGACGCAACACGTATGCGCCCTGCACGACTGCCATCGCAACCATTATCATGGCGGCGTGCCCCCTAAGCGCAAATCGAGCACGGCATTGCCGCCTGCGCGCGCCACCAAGCCAGAACGCCCCGGCGGGGGACTCACTTCCATTGGGCTAACCTCCGTGGATGAGTTCCGCGACGGCACGCTCACCCACCGCAGCGACGAGCTTGCCGTGGAAGAGCCGCTGCAGATTATGCTCGGTCGGCGCCCGCTGGCCGTCACCATGCGAACTCCCGGCCATGATCTCGAACTTGCGGCAGGCTTCTTGTTTACAGAAGGCGTGATCGCCAGCTTCGGGGAAATCGCGAGTCTCGCCCACACCACCACCGGGCCAGCCTCGCAACGGCGAAATACCGTGCGCGTGCGGCTGGCGAAGTCCGCTGCCAGCGGCGCTTCGACCCCGCGCCGCTACTTCGCAGCTTCTTCCAGTTGCGGTGTCTGCGGCAAAAGCTCAATTGACTCCATTCGCCGCCGCGGCATCCGCAAGCTGAAGGACGAGTTTGCCATTTCGCCAGCGCTACTCTGCCTTTTGCCCGACCGTATGCGCACAGCCCAGACCGTCTTCAGCCACACTGGAGGCCTGCACGCCGCGGCGGTGTTCAACGCACAGGGCGAACTGCTCGTGCTCCGCGAAGACATTGGCCGTCACAACGCGGTAGATAAAATCATCGGCTGGGCGCTGCAGCAAGACGAGGTGCCGCTGCGCGATCACATCCTAGTCGTCAGCGGGCGCGGCGGCTTTGAGATTGTGCAGAAGGCGGTAACGGCGGGCATCCCCATCATCGCCTCGATCTCTGCGCCCTCCACCCTTGCCGTGCAGTTGGCCCGCGAGTTCGGTGCCACGCTAATCGGCTTTTTGCGCGGAGGCCGCTTCGTCCTCTACTCCCGGCCCGAGCGCATCGCAGCGAAACCATAGGCGCTGCCCCGGCCTTAGCGCGCCTCGGCCACCGCCGTGGCATCCGCAAACGAAAACGCGTTGTTCACATTTGGCCATAATCTTCCATGGGAGTAGCGGTCTGGGTCATGCCCAGGACGCACAGCAGCAACATGGCGGCGAACAGAGCGCAGGCTCTACACAGCAACCTTCCCAAGCCTAGGATGCCACTGCTTAGCAGTGGGTGTGCAGGCGTTTGCACATAAATTCCGCCCGAAATGCTTAAAAATTGGGGAAGACCACATTTGCCCCCCATGAAAGTGCCATACCACCCGCACAGACAGGTACCGTACTATCTTGTAAGCTGTCGGCCTCCCTCCAGTCGGACAGCACCCTGTCAGGAGAGTACCCAGAATGAAACTACCCTTGCGTCCCACCCTAGGGCTTGCGGTAGCGGCGGTTGCGCTCGCTCTGCTGCCCACCGCTTTTGCGCAAAAAACTTACATCTACGTCAACGGAAACGAATCGCTTAGTGGCAGCACCATCCGTGCCTTTTCCAATGACGGCACCGGCAAACTCACCGCCCTTGCAGGGTCGCCTTACTCCACGGGTGGGGTAGGCGTGGGCCCCGGCAACAAAACTGACAAACAGTGGGATGCGGACGGCGAAATCATCATCAACGCCGCTGGCACCCGCCTGTTTGCCGTCAACGGCCACACCAACAACATTGCAGTGTTCAACATTGCAGCGGACGGCACGCTTTCGGCAGTTGCCGGGTCGCCGTTCTCTTCCGGCGGCCCTCAGCCCGCCAGCTTGGCGTTGACGGAGAACTACTACACCGGCGGCGACGGGTTAGTGGTAGTGGCAAACAAAGACAGCGACCCGCTACAGACTCCGACCGCACCAAATTACACTGCATTGCGTTACTCGGTAGCCAACGGCACGCTGAGCATCAATAACAATTCCACGCTGACCCGGCCAGCAGGCGTTTCTTTGGCTCAGGTCAACTTCATTCCCGGTGGCCCATCCATTTTCGTGGCCAACGAGTTCATCAACAAAACTCTGGCCAGCTATCAGCTGGATGCGGATGGTGGCAGCATGACCCAGATCGGCTCCATCGCACCGCCCTTCACCGTCTCCGGGGTTTTGAACGGTTCCATCTTCCACCCCAACCCGGCCCAGCAGTATTACTACACCGGTCAGCCCGATGACCGCCGGTTCATCGTATCGTCTTACACCACGGCAGGTGCGCTCACCTACCTGAAGAGTGTCTCCAACTCGGGCAAGGCGATCTGCTGGCTTTCCATCAACCCTGCTGGCACACGCTTGGTGGATTCGGAAACCGCCAGCGCCAGCATCACCAGCTACGACATCACGAACCCGGTGAGCCCGGTTCTGTCGCAGCACCTAACCTTGAAGAACACGTTGGCTCTGCTGCCTCGTCCGGCACATCAGGTTTGGGATCCCACCGCTGCTTTCTTGTATGTGGTGGATCGCAACGCCTATCTGCACATCGTGAATGCAGATGCCACTGGCACCTTAACCGAAAGTGCGACCCCATTCAAACTGGGCCTGCCCGCCGGTACGGTTCCAGTCGGAATCGCCGTGCTACGCAAGTAGTACGGATTGCAGTGAAGTGAACAAAAGCACGGGCGAACCGAATGGTTCGCCCGTGCTTTTTGCGGCAAGTTGCGGCTGTGAACTTCTACTGGATTTCAGCTTCGCCCCAGTCATCCTCTTCGGTGGCACCCAGCGGTGCCCCAATCGGCATTCCGGGTGGAATGGCGGCTGGCTCAGTGGCCTTGGGTGTGCCCGCTGGAGCATTTTCTGCCCGGTGAATCTCGTTCGCAGCATATTGCACCAGCGCACGGTCGGGGTTGCTGAGCGACCCGATACCCGGCAGCGTCTGCACCGCTTCCAACGAAGTGCGCAGCTCATTCAACTTCGCGCTTGCCACTGCCCGCACCTGTACAGTTGCGTCGGGATTCTGCGCCAGCGCCATCATCTCCTGCATCACGACACCATCCACCACGCGCCCCACCGCATCCAGCGGCCCCGGAGTCGGCGGTCCGCCAGCACTGGTCGCCGGCTTCACCGTCTCGCCCCACGTTGCTCGCACCAATGCGTCCAGCATCTCGCCCAGCTGCAACGCCGAAGCGTCGCGGCTATTGTGCTCCATCAGCCGTTCGCAGCGTTCGGGATTCAAAAGGAGCCGCACCGTGTGCCTTGCCGCTACTTCGGCAGCGGCCAGCGGATCAAAATTCAACCCGGCATGGGAAGGAAAGCTCTCCCGCGTGCGCTCCCAACCCGTTGGGTGCGGCGGAATCAGCGCCACAATACGATCGGGAATCGCCAGCGCTTCAGGCGCAATGGTTCGTAGCACCGAGTTCAGTGCCCGCCGCTGTTCGGTGGCCGGAACTGGCCCGGTTGGGGTTTGGCCGTCGTTGCGCAAAGCGTAACTGTAGCTTTGCCCGCCAATCGTTTTCACCGCCGCTTCCACCTGATAGCGATGGAACAGATACACCGGCACTAGCCGGTCTTCCAACCACGCCATCGGATCACCCTCGCGAATCGCCTGCTCGCTAAAATGATCAAGCGCCACTTTGCGCACCTGCATCACTCGATCCAGTTCATCCACCGCATTGGCGCCGTTGTCCCACAAATGGGTCTGCGGATGCGAGCTACTGGTCGGGCGCCCATCCTGATCGGTCAAGAACGAAATGCCCTTCGCTTGAGCCTCTTGCAGAATCGCATTCAGTACCGCGTGTTCATCCTTGCCCGCCAAAACCTCCGAGTATCCCCAATCAATCGTCACCTTGTCCCATGAACCTATGCCCACCGCATAGGCATCGCTCAAATCGAGTGAGCCATCCGCCGCAATCTTCACCAAAGGATGCGGGTAGTCCATCACCGATCCCCGATTAAAACTGCTGGCCAAATAGTTGTGCTGCAAGCCCAGAGTGTGGCCCACCTCGTGCGCAGCCAGTTGCCGCAGCCGGGCCAACGCAGCTTCCAGCATCCGGGGGTCCACCGGCTTGCCCTTGCTATGGGGAGATAGCAGCGCCTCAAAGATCATGTAGTCCTGCCGCACCCGTTGTGAGCCCAGGGTTACGTGGCCCTTGATGATCTCGCCCGTGCGCGGATCGGTGATGGCGACTCCATACGACCAACCGCGTGTCTGGCGATGTACCCACTGAATCACGTTGTAGCGAACGTCCATGGGGTCGGCATCCACTGGGAGGTCCTTCACAATAAAGGCGTTTTTGAAGCCCGCCGCCTCAAATGCCTGCGCCCACCAACTCGCGCCTTCCTTCAAAGCCGAGCGAATCGGCTCGGGCGCACCCGGGTCTACGTAATACACAATCGGCTTCACCACCTCGCTTACCGCCGCTGTGGGATCTTTCTTCTGCAAGCGGTGCCGCGCAATAAACTGCTTGGTCAGGGGATCACCAATCGGAGAGGCGAAGTCCAGGTAGGAGACGCCAAAGAACCCACCACGCGGATCAGACTTCCGCGGCTGGAAGCCAGCCTCCGGCAACTGAATGAGCGAGTAGTGCTCTCGCACGGTAATGGATGCGGAACTCGGTACCACCGCCCGCACATAGTCTCCCGCCCTCTCCGGGTCCTCTGCCGCAAAGGTCAGGGTGCTCTCCACTTCTGTATTTTGGGGAAAATTTTTGGTGGCAGGCAGATAAATCGCCGAACGCGACAAATCAAGTCTGTATTTGCCCTGCCCAGCGCGATGCAGTGCTTCAGCAACGCCATGCGCGTCGGCAGTGAAGAATTCGGTCGCATCCACCAGCACCGTGTCGCCCTCTTCGGCAGCGACAGTAAAACCTGCCAGCACAGACTGAGCAAAAGCATCCTGCACCGAGCGCCGCTCCGCCGCATTCGCACTGCTTGCGCGGAAGCCATAATTCACCTGCACCAAAAATACTTTGGGACCGATCCGCTCGAACTTCACCACCCGACCTTCGCCGAGCTGTCCGCGATCCAGACCAATGTCGTTGGAGCCCACCCCCGCAGGCAGCGAATCGAGGAACAAAAACTCCTTATCCCACTTTTCTCGAGTCACTTCCAGCCACAGCTTGCCACTCTTGGCATCCCAATAGAGCGGGAAGTACCCCGGCAGTTTGGTGGCGGTCTTGGTCAAATCGCTGGCTGAAATGGAGGCGGTTTGCTGCGCTGGGAGGGCGGTGACCACGCCGACCCCGAGCAGAACAAGCATCGCCAACCGCTTTTTGAACTTCATTTGGTAGCCTCCCGGAGTATTTCCCTGCTATCTTACTGAAAGCATGGGTTAAGACGAAACGTGCTGGATTTGCAAGAGGAGGAATCTGCCAGCGAACCCCCACCTTCTTCCTACTACCTCCCCGGAAGTGCCATTCTTTGCAGGCCGGGTTCCGCATACGATGGTTTTGAGAGCTCAGCCGGTATAGCGTCCCAGCGGGTTTGCCCGCCCCCCAAGCTGGCCAACTGAGTCTTTAGTTTTCTAAGTCAAAAGTTCACTAGGAGCTCAAAATGAATTTAGCGCGTCTGTCTCTCCGCGTTCTCGGGATGGCCTACTTGGTATGTCTGCTGGCTGCAATTCCGGCGGCAGCCCAAGGCTTCACCAATCTCATTTACACCAACGGCAACATTCCCGTCACTGGCCAGAGCGCGATTTATGGCTTCGCCAATGATGGCACCGGCCACCTGACCGCACTACCCGGCTCGCCTTACATGACCGGCGGCACCGGCGTTGCCTACGGCAACGCAACCGATGCGCAGTGGGATTCGGACAACGAAATCATCACCAACGCGGCCCACACGCTGATGTTTGCCGTCAACGGTGGCTCCAACAGCATTTCGGTTTTCAATATCAATGCCGATGGCAGCCTGACCCCGGTCGGAGGCTCGCCCTTTAATTCCATGGGCGCACAGCCCGGCAGCCTGGCGCTGAAAGAAAATACCATCAGCCTCGGCGTTGGCACTCTGGTGGTTGCCAACAAGAACTCTGACCCCCTGCAGAATGGTGGCGTCGGAATTCCCAGCTACACCACCTTTACCGTGTCTGCCGCGGGCGTGTTGACCTTCAACGCTGGTTCCACCCTCAACTTCCCCGCCGGTCACTCACTCGGCGGTATTTACCCGTACCCCGGCAAAGTGATTCAGGTGTTCACCGCTGAATTCATGAACGCGACCGTGGGCAACTACACCATCCTGAAGAGCGGCATCCTCAAGCAGAACACGTCGCTGACGCTGCCTGCTCCGAAGTCTGGCGTTCCGGCTGCTTTGGGTGGCGCGCTGAACCCGCTGACCGGCAAGAACTTCTTCTACGTCACCGAGCCGGTGGAGCATGAAGTCAACATCATTCAGTACAAGAACACCGGCGTAATGACCTACCTGCGTCAGGTTGGCAATCTCGGCGGCGCCGTCTGCTGGGAAACCATCAACGCCGCTGGTACGCGTCTGGTGACGGGCGAAACCCCCTCCAGCACCTTCACTCTGTATGACATCAGCGCCGCCAATACCGCCAAGTCGGTACAGCGCTCAACCCTTACGGCCACCACGGGCGGCCAGTCGGGCCTCGGCATCACCGGTGCGGCTCCTAGCACACCGCGGTACGATGTCACCGGCAACTTCCTCTACTTCCTGGATCGCAACGGCTACGTCCACATCCTGAATGTGAACGCCGATTCGTCCGTCACCGAAACTCTGTCGCCGTTCGACATCGGCACCAACCACACCACCACCGTGCCGTTGGGCCTGGCGGTATTCGGCAAGTAGTTTTCTGGCGAGAGTCTTCGCCGGAAACAGGAACACAAAAGAGCACAGAAGCACAAAAGCGGTGCTGCCTCCGGCAGCATCGCTTTTGTG
>JANXUR010000109.1 GCA_025356095.1 Acidobacteriaceae bacterium
CGATACCCAGCTGAGCACCAAACTTACCGTGCGAGACGCGGTTGACGAAGTGCTTGGCAGCGAAAGCACCGATTCGACTCTGAAGGCGTCCCTGAGCACGCACCTAAACAAAGAGAACACAGAGATTGTGGAGAAGTACCGGGGTGGAAAAGTGCTTCACAGCGCGGTGGACGTTGCAGATTTAAAGCGCAACTACAGCGAATTCGACGGCACGGTCGAGCCGAATCCCATTAAATACATTCTGGCGCCGTATCCTGATATGGAGCCGAAAATCACCGGGACACAGGCGGGAATTTTGCAGGACAACTCTGAGTTGTGGTACCGATACCACCTGCTTTGGCTGCAAGCCGGCGCGGTGGATGTAACGCCTGAAAAGTTTTTCCCGTACCTGCGAGGCAGTAGGGTGCGTTGGTACACGAACCCAAAGCCCGGGGAGGAAAAGAAGCACTACTTCAGGGATGTAGCTGACAAAGTCCGCGGAACTCTGGACGGGGTGGGGGACGCGATCGTGCGGTGTGAAAACAGACTCCAGGACTGTACCCGCCTGCGAAACGAGATGCCTGCTGGTGAGACGACCAATGCATACGAGCAGCAGTTGCCGGAGTATATGGGCTACGTCAGCAGCTGCGCTGAGGTGGCCCGACTTGCCAACGACCCCCCGGACGATGAATATGCGCTCTTTTTCCAGGGAAGGCAGGCTTATCGTTACGAGGCGCTTTGCCAAAATATGAGCATAGGACCCAAGACATACTTTAAGCTGCAACTCGCGAGTTTGCCTGATCCCAAGTCCAGGGATATTGGCCATAATTTTGCGGAATTGGCCGTAAACACCTCGGGCAATTCAGGATATTCAGGAATGAACGTGCGCACTGTATATAAAGCGGTGCTCATTGACCCGGGCACCATGGAGGTCAACGAATTCGACACGGGTGGGATGCTAAAGACCCAGGGCCACATAAACGAAGGGAACATTACCGTTGCCCCCTACGGCTCCGCCGGAGAGTGTGATGACTACGATGACCGCTCGCGATTGGCGCACGCTAACATTGACCTCACCAATACGGGCTTTCATGTAAGTACTGCGTCGAAGTTTGAAGCGACCGGCTGGAGTAATGGCAGCAAACAAGACTGGGGGACGAGCGACAAGGACGGCGAACTCTCTTCGTTTGACAGCGGGCGCCATGTGGTAAACCTGGCGAGCCACTGGGGGCACTGTGGGTCCACGTCGGGTCTCCCTCTAATCTTTGCACCCGATAGTGGGCACTAAAGGTTGTGGTTTCAAACAAAGAGCCACCTTGGAGAAACCTCGGTGGCTCTTTGTTTTGTATTACTTCTGCACTCAGGCGCGGACTTCTGACGGGACTTCTGACGGGACTTCTGACTGGCCCCCTGCCGGGACTCCTGCCGAGATCCCGATTCCGGCAAACTACATGAGCGCATCAGCCACACCATGCATCTGCAACATAAGAGCGCACAGTGGCCCTTAAGCGACGGCATCGTAAGGTTGCTTGGCCCCCTGCAGACTTTAGACAAAGCCGATTGAGCCGAATGACCACCTACCCCTGTAGCGCTTGCAGTTCCTTGATTTCCTGTAGCAGGCCTGACTCGCTGGCCTTGGGATCGGCCTTTTCGTAGGTTCTGCGGATGATGCCGTCGGGGCCGACGATGAAAGTGGTGCGTGCCCAGAAGAACATGCCCTTCCATTCGGTCTGATCCAACCCGCAAGCTTTGATGAGCTTTTCTTCGGGGTCAGCGAGCAACTCTACGTTAAAGCTGAACTTGCTGCAGAACGCCTGATGTGACGCGACATCGTCGGCGCTCACTCCCACAACTTTCACGCCGGCAGCGTCAAAATCGGCCTTCGTGGCGGTAAAGGCCTGCCCTTGGATGGTGCAGCCGGGGGTATCGTCCTTGGGATAAAAATAGACCACCAGCCAAGAGCCAGCGAAGTCAGAGAGCTTGGTGAGTTTGCCGTCCTGATTGGCAAGAGCGAAGTCGGGGAAGGGAGTGCCGGGCTGCAACATGGGTCAATATCCTCGCATTATGCGGAGTTGGCAACGATGAAGTTGCGCAAGGACGAGTTTACCAGCCGAGCGCGATGGAGGCAGGGCATCCGGCAGTCGGCTTGGCCCTTCGTCAGGTAAAGAACCGACTAGAACTGCCGATAACCTTGTGGGAGGATCACGTCATCATGGCTGCAGGCGCAAGAATGGCAAGGATTGCGGAGAAGCCCGGGAAAGAGGGCGGAGAGGTTTCCCTGATTGCAGTCAGTGCAAGTTTAGCGAGTGAACTAGAACGTATCCGGCTTGATGCTGCAGGCCAACCAGTTGCAGCGGCGGCGGGGAGCGCGGCTGCGAAAGCCCCGCTTAGGGCTCGGGTGGTCAGCACTCCCCAGCCGCCGGCAGCAGCAGCGCTGAAGCATGCGCACCAGCGAATCCAGAAAGCGGCATGGCGGTTATTCCAAGTGGCTGCCCTAAGCAGCGCGGAAGCGGCGTTATTTTCTGCGATAAACGATCCGGGCGCGTCTCGCCTAATGCTTTCGGCGCCTGCGTTTCTGATTTTAGGATGGCTGGCACGCAAGAATGTAAAAGCCGCGTTCTTAATCGGGGCGGCATTCTACGGACTGCAAACGCTGTTGCTGATTCTTGACAATTTGCGTGGCTCGTCGCTGCTCGCGGCCTTCGTGGGTGGAGTCAACTGCTTGATGATCTACCGTCTGTACCGTGCGTACGATTTGTTGCGCAGCATGGAGCAGCACGGCTTGCTGGAATAAGGGTTTGCTGAAAGCGTGCTCTAACCGTTAGAGTTAGCGGGCGTAACGGAGGAGCAAATGCGGATTCTGTTGAACTGGCTGCTAAGTGCGTTGGCGGTGTGGATTGTGGCGCAACTGCACTTTGGCGTTTCTGTGGACAGCCTGACGGCAGCGTTGATTGCCGCGGTGGTGATTGGTTTGGTGAACTCAACCCTAGGCGTCCTGTTAAAGATTCTTACCTTCCCCTTAACCCTGTTGACGCTGGGCATATTCTGGCTTGTGATTAACGCGTTGATGCTGGAATTGGCGGCAGCGATTGTGCCGGGCTTCCATGTGAATGGATTTCTGGCGGCATTTCTTGGTGCGATTCTATTGAGCGTAGTGAACGCGGTGCTGCGGGCGGTGTTCGGCGCAGGCGATGGCGAGCCAGCGAAAGGCTAAGCGCTCGCAGCGAGGTTGCGCAGCGCGCTGACGACCTCGGCGATGGCGTTTTGCTGAAAGAGCCGGATGGCCGCGATCCCGCTGGCACCGGCGTGCAGGCAAGCGTAGGCATTCTGTAAAGTGACGCTGCCGAGAGCGAGCAAGGGAACACCTGCGGCGGCTGTGGCGGCACGGTGCAATTCGTCCAGACCTGTGGGAAGAACCCGGGGGGCGTTGGCCTTGCCGAAGACTGGCCCGAAGACCAGCAGGGAGGCTCTCGCTGCAACTGCGGTCGCGACCTCGGCGACAGAGTGGCAAGACGTACCCACCAGAAACGCTTGTGCATTGTGAGCATGGTGGATGGAGTTTGCCTGTTGAGCGACAGTACGGGCTTGCGCAGTGGACAAGCCGTTACCCGGCAGGTGAACGCCGTTCGCGCCGGTAGCAAGGGCGATGTCAAGTCGCCCGCTGATGAGCAAGCGTGTAGGCGAGCCTGACGCTTGTGCGGCACGAACAATCGCAACCGCTTGCTCGGCAATTGACTCCAGATCGTGCCCGGTAAGATCTTTCTCTCGCAACTGAATCCAATCCACACCGGCAGCAGCGGCTTCAGTAATCCTGGCCAGCAGCAGGCGGCGGCGCGTGGGTTCGTCGTCTGCAAAGTGGCGACGGTCGGTGATGTAGTAAAGCTGCGGGCGCATTGGGTTGGTTGGGTTATGGTAAGGTCTTGGCGATTTCCGGGAGTGCTTCGAGAGACTCTGGCAGCCTGCCGCTTAGGTGATACTTGGTTAGACCGTCGTGCAAGTGGGCGTAAGCCTCTTCGGGCGTGTCGGCGAAGCGAAACAAATTGAGGTCGGCGGCAGAGATGGAGCCAGACTCCACCAGCTTACGAAAGTTCACCGCGTCATTCCAATAGCTGCGGCCGTACACAATAATCAGCAGCTTCTTGGCGAGTTTCTGCGTCTGGGCAAGCGTCAGCATCTCAAACATTTCGTCAAACGTGCCAAAGCCTCCGGGGAAGACCACCAGCGCTTTGGCGAGGTAGGCAAACCAATACTTCCGCATAAAAAAGTAGTGGAAGTTGAAGCACAAATCAGGCGTGATGTAAGGGTTGGGGTGCTGCTCATGGGGCAGGCGAATATTGAGCCCGATGGTAGGGCCGCCTGCTTCATGCGCACCGCGATTGGCGGCTTCCATAATGCCGCCACCGCCGCCGGTGGTCACCACAAAGCGGCGGCGGCGGCCGTTCATGCTGGCGCTCCACTGGGTGAGCATATTTGCGAGTCGGCGAGCGTCCTCATAGTAAGCGGACATTTCCAAGCCAGCGGCGGCTGCCTGCAAGTCAGTGCGTAAGGCTTCGTTGACATCTTGGGCGCTTGCGACAGCAAGTTTCGCAGCCTCCGTGCGCGCAAGGGCGGCGTCACGACTGGGGTAGCGGGCGGAACCGAAAAATACGACGGTATCTTGAATCTGGAGGTGGCGAAAGCGCGCGAGCGGCTCTTCGTATTCCGAAAGGATACGGAGAATGCGTCCGTCGGGGCTATCCATGAACGGCTTGTTTTCGTAGGCGAGTGGTGGCGAGAGTAACGGGGGCGGGTTTTGGCTGTCGTCCATAGGTGCGTCCTTACAATGCCGTTGCTGCGTTGCTGGGCACGGGGTCACGATAGCCGAGGGCTTCGGAAAAAGCGATCCAGAGGTCGAGCAAGCCGAGGCCGCTGACTGCGCCGCGCAAAAATGGATGATTCACGGCATCCAGCCACTGAGGGTGGCGCATGAAAAAAGCGTTGGCTGACCAGAGAGAAGTCCACGGGAGTGCAACCAACAGAACGCCAAAGACGCTGGCACAGAGCACGAGCGACGCGACAAAGATGCGATGCTCCCACACCTGAAGACGGTTGGGCCTGGAGGCATCCGCAGGTGGCGGGGGCGGCACGGTGCTTGACGCCGTGCTCGGCGCCGTGCTCGGCGCCGCACTCTGCGAAAATTCTTGACCCTGCTGACCCTGTTGCTCTGGCTGACCTGTCAAACCGGAAATCCCCATGAAACGATGAACAAAAAACCTTGGCCTAGATGAGGCGACCGCAAGCGATAGCAGCGCCGTAGCAATGCGGCCCGACAATGATTTTAGCCTGTCGGAGGCGCTTTCAGGGGGAGCGATGTCCGTTTGGTTAGGGTTTGGCGAACGCGAAAGCCGCAGAGACCGGCGCAAGCTCAGACTCATCGGAGAAAAGCCATGCGCTGCCGAGTTCAGCGAGATGGGCATTGAGGCCGGGTAAATCGCCGACGTGGGCGGCGAGTGCAGCTTCCCATGCGCGCCTTACCGCTGCGACTTCTTCCTGTGCGGCCTCGGCGGCGAAGCGGGCGGCAGCGTTGGCTGGGGTGCCGTATTCATCAGTGAGGTCCTGATGGAAGTAGCCGCGCAGAAAGTGGCGCAGCGCAGCGGCATCGGTCGCGTAGGGTCTGCCGTCTTGGTGATGGTGAACCTTCTGGTCATTTGCCATAGGGGGTCGCAGGAACTTTTGGGTTAGCGGCATTCTGGATAAGTGGTGAGCACATGATAGCTGCCGGGCCCGTCCCACTGCAGGACGACTTTGGCGTGGTTGCACGAGCGAGGCACATCCTCGCCCCGATTGAGGGTGCGGCCGATGGGCGTGGGCGAGTCAAAATCGGAGACAAAGTTGGAGTGGCCGCCCTCGCGGTTGGCCCAGCGTAAGATTTTGTCTGCATCTTCGGCAAGCGCGCCGCCAACCGCGCATTCGGCGGCGGCGAGGTCCGTATAGGTGGAAGAGCCGGAGATGTTGCGCTCGCGCTCTAGGCGCTGGCGCAATTCGTCATCGGTGCGGCCAATGTGCTTACGCAGACTGTGGCCACCGGCTTGTTCATCGGCTTGCAGGTTGTGGCGGACGCAATTGCCGGGAGCAGCGGCTGCGGACTGAGAGTCGCGGGTGGCGGACTTGCTGCCGGGTGTGGTGGTGCAAGCCAGAGCGAGCAGTAGAGGTAGCAGTGCAACGAAATTAGCGGGACCGAATCTGCGAAGCATCATGCGCGGACCATCTGCGAAAATCATGGGGTAAGCACTTGGGTAGTATCGCATGAGCGAGCCGGATGAGAATGGACGCGGGATGCGTGGAGAGGACACGATGAAGGAATTTTTGCCAGAGTTGGTGGTGCTGGAGCGGGCGGCTGCCGTGGTGTATGCGAATATGCCGCCGACGCCCCAGTATGTGTGGCCGTTGCTGGCCGAGCGTCTGGGCACAGAACTGTGGGTGAAACATGAAAACCACACACCCGCCGGGGCGTTTAAGATTCGCGGTGGCTTGGTGTACTTTGATGAGCTGGCGAGAGGTGCCGATGTGCCGTCGGTGGTGGTGAGTGCGACGCGTGGCAACCATGGGCAGTCGGTGGCCATCGCCGCAACCAAGGCTGGGATGAAGCCGGTGATTGTGGTGCCAGTGGGCAACAGCGTGGAAAAGAATGCGGCGATGCGAGCCTTTGGCGCGGAGTTGATTGAGTACGGTGCGGACTTTCAGGAAGCACGAGAGTATGCGTCGCAGCTAGCGACTGAGCGCGAGGCGCATATGGTGCCATCGTTCCATCCGCTGCTGGTGCGCGGAGTAGCGACTTATGGAGTGGAGCTATTGCGCGCGGTGCCGGATCTTGATGTGATCTATGTGCCGATTGGGATGGGGTCGGGCATATGCGGCGCCATTGCGGCGCGCGAGGCGCTTGGAAGTAAGGCGGAGATCGTAGGTGTGGTGAGTACGGATGCGCCGGCCTATGCGCTGTCATTTGAGCAGCGAACGCATGTAGAGCATGCAGCGACCACGCAGCTCGCCGACGGTATGGCGTGCCGGGTGCCAGATTCCACAGCGCTGCAACTCATGTTCCGCCATGTGGCACGCATGGTGCGAGTCAGCGAAGGTGAAGTCGCTAGCGCGATGCGGACGCTTTATGAGTGCACCCACAATGTGGCAGAGGGCGCGGGAGCCGCATCCTTCGCGGGGGCGATGCAGGAGCGTGATCGAGTGCGCGGTAAGAAGGTAGCGGTGGTGTTGTCCGGCGGGAATGTAGATCGTAAGTTATTCGCGCAAGTGCTAGCGTCTGCCCAGGAGTAAGCGCTTTCGCTACCTGGGTCGCAAAATGTTGCCGCGCACCTTGGCAGGACCTTATCTTTGTGATTCAATAGCTGGCATGACTCGCAACCGCAACAACATTGGCTTACTCTTATTGCTTGCAGGCATCGCGGTTCCCGCGCTGGGCCAAACGTTGGCAAGTAAGACTTACTTGATGCGCGCTGAAAACACAACGGCGGACTCTAGCTCTGACGTGTTGCATACTTGCATTCTGGTGTACGCGGATGGCAAATATAGAGTCGAGCATTCGCTGCAGGGCGATACAGGTAAGCCGGACGATAAAGTGTATCTGGACACACTACCTGACGAGATGATGAAAGATTTGCTTGCCATCTTGGCGGATGCCAAGTTTCAGGCAGTTCCGGCGGTGAAGGGCGGGAGGGGCGTAGTGCAGGACGTGGATTCCTTGTTTGTGATGGTACCGCGCGAGCACAACTTACAGTCTTTTGGATTCTGGACGACGAAAGAGCGCAAGCCTTATCAGGTGGAGCTTAAGCCGTTGCAGGTGTGGATGAAGGAAGTTATGAAGCGCAAGGTGCCGCAGGCCAAGAAAGAGGCGGCGAATAACTGCGACCCGCCTGAAGTAATTTACCGGACAGTGGAATCCGAGAAGACTACGCTGCATCCGGAATAGGTAGCTCGAATGAACTACGACACCTCGGCCGGGGCGAACACCACCAAGACTGTCAAGTTTTCTGCGATGCTGTGGAAGTGATGCTCTTCGTGAGCCCGCACTAGAAAGATGTCTCCGGGGCTGATGGTGCGATCTTGTTCGCCTTGCGGAGTGGTTACAGTAAAGCGCGCGCAGCCGCGCAGCACATAGTAAATTTCATCTTGCGCGTGGGGTGATTGGGTGTCGGTCGCGCCGACGGGCAGCACGTAAAGGCCCACGCTCATGGCGGGAATCCGCAGGAACTCCAAGTAGGGTTTGTCGCTAGCCGCCAGTTGTGCCAGAAGCACTGACTCTGCATAGAATCGCTGCATGAGGCCTCCATTATTTTGATTCTATGTTGGTACGCTGACTAACGGGCTGACTGGTGCCCGGCAGCCGTACCTGCAACACAAATATTCCTGCCAACACATAGCCTGCTGCCACCACAATAAAGCTTGACTGAAACGAATGACTAGATTGCCGCAGGTAGCCCATGAGCGCAGGCCCTGCAGCGGAGCCGACCATAGCGATGGAATTGATAAAGCCGATGGCCGAGGCGGCGGCGGTATCGCCGAGAACTGCGGACGGCATTGCCCAGAACGCAGGCAGATACGCATTTTGGAACGAAATGATCAATACCACCAGGGCCAGTGAGATGGCGATGCCGGGGCTATAAAAGATGAGCGGAACGGCAGAGACTCCGGCTACGAGTAACGGCAGCGAGGCATGTAATCGGCGCTCGCCCGTCCAGTCCGAGTGCCTGCCGTTCATCAACATGGCGACGAGCGATGCCGCGTAAGGCAGGGCTGAAAGTAGAGTAACTGTAACGCTGGAGTAACCTGAAAGCTGCTTGAGCATGGTGGGCAGCCATGTGGAGATACCGTAACCCGCCAAGCTCGTAAGGGTCCAAGTAGCTGCGAGTAAGAGGATGTTGCGATTCGTGAGTGCCGTGCGTAGCCCGTGCAGAATCGAGTGGGGGTTATCCAGTGAGCGACCGCTGGCAACTGTCGCTGCGCGCACCTGGCGGCGCTCTTCCGCTACTTCCGCTTCAATTGCAGCGCGCTCCTCGGCAGTAAGCCACTTCGCTTGGCTTGGCCGGTCGGTAAGGTAGAACCAAGTGACGATGCCGAACAAGATTGCCGGGCACCCTTCGAGGAGGAAAAGCCACCGCCAGCCTTGCAGTCCGAGCCACTGGACCGGTAGCAGAGCGCCTGCAATGGCGGAACCAGCCACATAAGATACTGGCACTGCTGCCATAAAGCGGGCGATGGAACGGGCACGCTGTTCGCGCGGAAACCAGTGAGTTAGATAAACAATTACACCGGGGAAGAAGCCCGCCTCCGCGACACCAAGCAGAAAGCGAACCAGATAAAACTGATGCGCGGTGTGGATGAATGCCATCCACACAGTAACTGCACCCCAACTTACCATGATGCGCGCGATCCACTTACGAGCACTCCAGCGTTCAACGATCAAAGCACCGGGGATTTCGAGCGTAAGATAGCCGAGAAAGAATATACCGGAGCCGAGACCGATCACTTCCGGAGAAAAGCCTAAGTCGTGCGGCATTTCCAGCGCGGCAGCGGATATGTTCATGCGATCCAGCCATGCAATCACGTAGATGAAAAATAGATAGGGCAGCAGGCGGGTGGCGACCTTGCGGCGAGTAGCGGGGCTGGGTAGTTTATCCATCTGGTTACTATTATCCAGCAAAGTGCAGTGGATTGCGGGCGCGCGAGGTTTATTGCGAGGCAGATTCGCGGAGTAGATTCGCGAAGTTTAGTGCGAGGTTAATTCGCGAGGTGATTGCTTGACACAGTACGCGGCACGTGGGACTATTGTGGCAGCGGGTATTCGGCGGTATCGAGGTGACGACCGTGCGCAGTCTCTCTCTCTCTCTCTCTCTCTGTTCGCCTGTCTGATGCTAGCCCCAGCTGCCCGCTCGCAAGACTTCGTTAGCAGCCCGAGCACGAGTTGCACACCAACTTTGCCGGGAACCAACCCATGTGTGCAGACTTTTCACAATGATGGCGTACGGGATGGCGTTTATGGGGCAGAGTCCGCGCTAACGCCCAGCAGCATCACGACTGGTGGCTCGTTCAAGTTACTCAAGAATTACGATAGCCTCGACGGCCTAGTCTACGCCCAGCCGCTTTATATTCAAAACGTCTCGATGGCGACCTCTACAGGCTGTTCTTTGCCCACCGATATTGTGATCGTGGCGACGCTCAACAATTCAATCTATGCCTACGAGGTAAAACCCGGAAGCTCGACGCGATGGCGGAATTGCTGGAAAGCGTCATTGACGGGAACCAATGAGTATCCCATTCCCTTTACCGCTCTTTCTGGGTCATGTAGCAACATCGTGCCGCAACAGGGAATCACGGGAACTCCAGTGGTGGATACCTCGGTCACGCCAGCGGCGGTATACGCCGTGGGCGCGGTTACGACCCCGGGCGGCGGTTATGACTTCAAACTCGGCGTGATGAAAATCGATAGTGGTGCTCAGGCTAGCGGAAGTCCGCTTTACCTGAGCGCCGCCATTCAAGGGCAGTCAGGGGGCAGTGGGTTCTTGGCCATCAATGAGAATCAACGGGCGGGCCTCGCCTATTTCCGCCCGACAACTGGGAACGCTGCCAACATCTATGTTGCTTTCGGTTCCCACTGCGATACCACCCCCTTCTCCGGCTACGTAGCTGGCTTTCAGTACCCCTATGCAACCCATTCTTGGGTGAATCTTGGCGTGTTTAATACGCAACCCCCTGCTACTCAAAGTTTCACGCCTCGTGGTGGCATTTGGATGGGCGGTGCCGCCCCAGCGGTGGATGCAAACGGCAATCTGTATCTCTCAGTGGGGAACGGCACCCAGAATGTCACCGCTGGAGCATCTGCTGTGCCCACTGGGCTTGGCGAGAGTGTCGTGCAGCTTCATCAGTCGGGCAGTTCCCTAGCCGCTGTGGATTACTACACACCTAACGATCACGCCTTCCTAGATAATGGCAGCGGAACCAACAACGTGTGCGCCGTAAACAGTAGCGGCACATGTCCTACGGCCGACACATTCCAACTGACCAGCAATGACTATGACTACGGTTCTGCGGGGGTGACTTTAGTCCAGCCCACGATCACGGGCGGAGCGTTGCTTTGCGATACGGGGAGCACGGCGGGTTTCGGTGAGCTAGTCTCCGGCGGCAAGGAAGGCGTCTTGTATGGATTGTGCTACAACCCCGCCAATAGCGGCTTTACCAGTACGCAGCGGGGCATGGGCGGGCTGGATTCGTGCGGGTACAGCCCATCGGCAGCCTGCCTCGCCGGGCTAAATGGTGTGGCAGCAAATACGGCTTGTACCCAAGCCAATATTCCGCCCGGTGGAGGGAACGCCATCGCGCAGTGCTGGTACGGTGTGCAGAACTTGGGGGGGCAGGCAACCGGCGCTCCAACCGGAAGCCGGAGCACGCCGGTCTTTTGGGCGGGCACCACAAGTGCAACCGCCAACTATTTGTTTTTGGCTGGGACCGGGTTGCCGCTGACAGGTTTTAGGCTATCTGCATCCGGACAGTTTCCCGCGAACGGCGTAACTGAGACCGTGCCACATACGTATCCCTATCCAGGCTCAACGCCTTCTTTGTCCTGGAATCCATCGGGATCTCAGCCTCTCAGCTCTGCGGTGGTTTGGGCGACCGATAGTGGGCATTACGGCCAATATAATCCCACAACTGATACTACAAGTGCATCTGGCGCAGCTACGCTTTTTGGATATACTGCTGATTATGAAACATCATCAATTTTGGCCAACGATTTCCGTAGTGACAAGATTACTTGGCCAACAGGTGTCAATCCTGGCCCTGGCGCAGTAAAGTTCACGGTTCCTACTATAGCCGGGGGCATGGCCTTTGTAG
>JANXUR010000004.1 GCA_025356095.1 Acidobacteriaceae bacterium
TGCATAACCAGGGCGTCAGGAAAGCCATCGTCGTAGTTCCCGAGAAAGCCATCGGCGCGAGCTTTCACAGCGAGCCGCTGTCGAAATACGGATTCTTCACGGATTGGGAAGTCGCACCGCAGTGGAATCTCTGCAATGCTCCAGGGGATGACAATGGCGGAAAGGTGAACTCCGTCAAAACCTTCCTAGAAGGTACGGATCGCATATTGGTGTGCACTCACGCCACGTTCCGATTCGCCGTTGACCGCTTTGGCGTCGAGATGTTTGACGGCTGTCTTGTCGCCGTGGATGAGTTTCACCATGTGAGCGCGAACCCCGACAATAAGCTCGGAATGTATCTCGGCCAATTCATGGCACGTGACAAGGCGCACATCGTGGCGATGACCGGCTCCTACTTTCGAGGCGACGCAGATCCCGTGTTATCGCCCCATGACGAATCCAGGTTCGAGACGGTGACCTACACCTACTACGAGCAGCTCAATGGCTACCAGTACCTCAAGCAGTTGAACATAGGGTATTACTTTTACACCGGTTCGTACCTGGAGAAGGACACGCCGGAAGACCAGACAATATTTGATGTCTTGGAAGACGACGAAAAGACCATTATCCACATCCCGAACGTCAACTCGCGCGAAAGCACGAAAGACAAGATCAAGGAGGTCGAAAATATCCTCCACGGCTTAGGCGAATGGCAGGACACGGACCCCAAAACCGGCTTCTACCTGGTGAAAACGAAAGAGGGGAGGGTGCTGAGGATCGCTGATCTGGTTGATCCTAGCAAACAGAGTGTTGTATCGGCGGCGCTAAAAGACCCGGCGATCAAGACAGACCGTGACTACGTTGACATCATCATCGCGCTGGGAATGGCAAAGGAAGGCTTTGATTGGATTTGGTGCGAACACGCTCTGACCGTAGGTTATCGGTCTAGCCTTACGGAAATCATCCAGATCATCGGACGGGCGACCCGCGATGCAAAAGGCAAGACGCATGCACGGTTTACGAACTTGATCGCCGAGCCGGATGCTTCCGAAGAAGCCGTAACGGAGGCGATCAACGACACGCTAAAGGCCATTGCGGCCAGTCTGCTCATGGAGCAAGTGCTTGCGCCCAGGTTCAATTTCACCCCGAAAACCTCTGCAAGCGGCCCCGTGGATGGATTCGACTATGGTGACGGTGGCTACGATCCAAAGAAGCCCAATGTTGGCTTCAACCAACAGACGGGCCAATTCCAGATAGAGATCAATGGCCTGACTGAACCACAGAGCAAAGAAGCGACCCGCATCTGCCAGGAAGACCTCAATGAAGTGATCGCCGCCTTTGTACAGGACAAGACTGCTCTTGAGCGAGGCATGTTCGATAAAGAGGCAGTACCTGAGGAGCTGACACAGGTCCGCATGGGAAAAATCGTGAAGGATAAATACCCGGAACTGACCGATGAGGACCAGGAAGCAGTGCGTCAGCATGCGATTGCCGCGTTGACTCTGACTCAGCAGGCAAAAAAGATTCTGAATCAAGAATCGACAACCGGCAGCAACACCGCCCTCATCGACGGTGTCCGCCGATTTGCGTTGAGTGTGACCGAGCTGGACATTGACCTCATCGACCGGATCAATCCATTCGGGGAAGCTTACGCGATCTTGGCGAAGGCCATGACGGAAGAGAGTCTAAAGCAAGTCGAGGCGGTTATCGCGGGTAAAAAGGTCAGTCTCACCCTCGAAGAGGCTCGCCAGTTAGCGAAGCGCGCCCTCAAATTCAAACACGAGCGCGGCAGGCTGCCATCGCTCACATCTACTGATCCGTGGGAAAAGAAAATGGCAGAAGGGATTGCATTTTTAGCCCGCATGAAAGCGGAGGCCGTCAATGGCTGAACCCCGTTTCACGGATGATGACGATGCGCTTCTTGCCGAACTTGGCGTAGAGGTTGAAACACAGGCAACGTCCGCCCATTCGCCCCGCGAGGAACGTATAATCGCAGGCTTTGAGGACATTGAGCGATTCTTCGAGCAACACGACCGTGTTCCGGTCAACGCGGAGACCAATGACATTTTCGAGCGCATGTACGCTGTCAGGCTGGATAGGATTCGCGCGTCCGACGAGTGCCGCGAGGTTCTGGCGAATCTCGACAGGCACGGCTTGCTCCAGGGACAGCCAGCACCTGTGAAAGCAGGCGAAGATGAACTCAGCGACGACGCTTTGCTTGCGGAACTCGGGGTTGCTGAATCTCGCGAAAATGACGTCACAAAACTTACCCATGTGAAGACCCGCGCCGAGATTCGCGCAGCCGAGGACGTAGCAAAACGAGCGCCGTGCGCCGACTTCGATAAGTTCAAGCCCCTGTTTCGCGCTGTACAGGACGATTTGAAATCCGGCAGGAGAAAGGGACGCCGCTTCAAAGTAGACGCTAGCATCGAGCAGGGCGAGCTTTTTATCCTGGGTGGGCAGATTGCCTTTGTTGCCGAAGTCGGCGAGGCGATCAAAACATCGGTTGGCAAGCCCGACGCCCGCCTTCGCGTCATTTATGACAACGGCACGGAAAGCGACCTGTTGATGCGGTCGCTTCAAAGGGCTTTGTACAAGGACGAAGCCGGTCGCCGCATAACCGACCCGTCGCTCGGCCCACTTTTCTTCGATACGGAGGAAGAGGGCGGGGAAGCTGGAGTTCATTAAGATATGGACGGCTCGCGCCCATTATTTTCCGATATGCCGGAGGATGGCGACGTCGGAACAGGTCGAATCTATGTCTTGCGCAGCAAGTCGGATCATCCGACGATCAAAGAACACCGGAATGTCATTCACAAGATCGGCGTAACCGGCGGTGACATCAAGAAACGGCTTGTCAACGCGAAGCTCGACCCGACGTTTCTGATGGCTGAAGTTGAAATCGTCGCCACCTATGAACTCTCCAACATCCACCGAGCGCGGCTGGAAAACCTTATCCATACCTTTTTTGAACCCGCTCGCCTCAATCTCACGATTACGGACAGGTTTGGCAACTCCATAGTCCCTCGGGAATGGTTTCTCGTGCCCCTATATGCGATAGACGACGCCATCGCAAAAATCCGTTCGCATGAGATTGTTAAGTACAGGTACAATCCGGCGACTGCTTCGCTGGAGCTTAGCCCTTCCGCGACATAAATCTGAAGAGTCCCCCCGCCCGTGTTTCTGGCAGGCGGCCCCCGGTACTTTCTGCAGGGTCCGGCTCGTACAGCACCTTGAAACGCACAGCGAGACCTGCGCCCATGCGGGTACATTTGCGGGTATGTGTCGCTAGTATTTTGCTATCTGCATTACAATCAGTCACTTATGGGTGGATATGAATCCCTCTCCCGCAAAAATCGTTAAGCTTCATTCTTTGCATAGAATTATCGTTCCACAGCGTCCCGTGAGGTACGATGGCGGCCGCGCGCAGTGCGGACGGCAACTGTTGGCACCTGCGACGCAGGCTGCACACAATACTTCTGCGGTCTCGTGACGCCGTGCGCGTTTGCGTGTAGTGCGGTGCCCCGCGTTTACAGCGCTGAGCGAACTTCCAGCAGCATCTTCAGCGTAGCGCCGGGTGCGTGGCTCATGCGGTCGAGTGCCTGCTGGCCGTGCTCAAGCGGCGTGCGCTCTGTCCAAGGCGCGAGATCCACTTTGCCGGTAATGAGCAGGTCAAGGGCGCGGCGGAAGTCGCCGGGAGTGTAGGCGAACGACATCACTACCCGGTGTTCCTTGCGAATGCTGGCGACGAAGTTGACTTCGCTTTTTTGTGCACCCATGCCGAGCAACGCCACCATGCCGCCGGGACGAGTCAGGTCGAAGGCCATTTGCCGGGCGGCGGCACCGCCGCTGGCATCAATCACTAAATCAAAGCCGCGCCCGGCAGCGTGCAATGCTGCTGCGAGGCCTTCGGCGGTGCTGGTGTTGATGGTGGCGGCTGCACCCAATTGTTTTGCGACGGCGAGCCGAGCGTCATTCACGTCTGTCAATAGAATGTCTTGCGCCCCGTTGAGCCGGGCTACAGATAATGCCAGCGAACCCATGGTCCCTGCCCCAACTATCGCTAGCCGGAACATGGGTGCGGGGGCGGCGATGCGAAACAGGTGCACAAGATTGGCGAGCGGCTCCGCCAACACGGCGCTGGATGAGGGCAGAGAATGGGGCAAATCGTGAATCTGCGATTCGGGAATGGAGACGAACTCGGCAAAGGAGCCTTGTGTGTTGCCTAACCCGAGCAGCCGCCAAGAAACGCATTGATTCTGCGCGCCCGAGAGGCACGACTCGCAGTGGCCGCAACTGATCAGCGGATTTACCACGACGCGGCGCCCATCGTCCAACCAACCCACCAGTTCATGGCCCAGAATCAAGCCGGGCTTGCGCAGAGCGCTGTGGCCAAGAAAGCCGGAGATGTCTGACCCGCAGATTCCGGTGAGCTGCACGGTGACTTCGACTTCGCCCGTCGCAGGCTGGGGGCGGGGTGCATTCTGCATTTCTACGTGTTCCGGCGCGGTGTAAACAAGAGCTCGCATAGGGCAGGAGTATAGCGCAATTTCGCAGTGCAGTCGCCATTTTGGCACGCAATGTCGCCACTTTACCTTAGGGGTGCGGCAGCAGGGGGTCACGCTTCAAACTGGGCACTCATGTTGCAACTAAGGGCGGAGTATATACCGCTTGCGGCGTGGCGGGAGCCAAGTTACCCTAAGTGGGGGCGCCATCCCAAGGGCTGTAACCGAAGGTTGACCACTCGCCCGCCCCGCCGTCTAACCGGTAAGCTTGGGTGTGTTTGGTGGGCGGCGGTCTGATGCAGGATTTGAGAAGCAGCCATGAGAGAGCTTTTAGACATCTTCGGACAAACCCTCCGCACCTTGTGGGCGCATAAGCTGCGCTCTTTCCTCACCATGTTTGGCATCGCCTGGGGAGTGGGTTCGCTGCTGCTGCTGGTGGGGGTGGGGGAAGGGTTTCGCTCGGGCAACCGCAAGCAATTTGATGAACTCGGGGAAAACGTGATGTTCATCTGGTCCGGGCGGGCACCGGCCATTGACGGCAGTTTCAACTCGCTGCGGCCTTACCAGTTGACTTATCGTGACTACCTGGACGTGAAAGCCGAGTGCCCCAGCGTGCGCGCGGTGATGCCAATTATCAACCGGCAGGACCTGCGGGCGGTGAGCGAGTATTTTTCGGCAAGTGGGCAAATTCTGGGAGTTACGCCGGAGTTCAATACCGTCCGCTACGTGCCTTTAGCCGAAGGCCGCTGGCTGAATGAACTGGACGATCAACAGAAGAGGCACGTGATTGTGATCGGCGATGAGTTGCGCAAGACCTTGTTTCCGGGACGACCGTACCTTGGTGCGACCGTGCTGCTCAACGGCACCCGTTTCGAGGTGATCGGATCGATTATTCGGATTGGCCACGGAGACAACAGCAACAACAACCTCAAGAGCTTTATTCCGTTCAACACCATGCACGACATGTTTCCGCCCAAGGGCACGGACGTGACCGATGCCATTTCGAATTTGAATTACCAGCCGCGGAGCCGGGCGTTGCATGAACAAGCCAAGCTGGAAGTCCACAAAATCATCGCTCGCAATCACGGATTCGATCCGCTGGCGCCGGACGCATTCGAAGAATGGGACACGATCAAGACAGCAGATTCGGTGGGCGCAATCTTCGACGCTATGAACGAATTCCTAGGTAGCGTCGGCTTGGTTACGCTGGCTCTGGGTGCGATTGGCGTAATCAACATCATGTTGGTGGCGGTGGCAGACCGCACTCGCGAAATTGGATTGCGCAAAGCGCTGGGCGCGACCAACCGCAGCATCATGCTGCAATTTTTTATTGAAGGCGCGTTCCTTACTATTTTGAGCGGGGCAGTGGGCATTGCGGCCTCGGCAGGCTTGATGGCCGCGCTGGCAACGCTACCCCAGCCGCAGGGTTTTGATACTCCAAAGCTGGTGCCCTCCACGGCGCTACTGGCTCTGGTAGCGCTTTCCATCGCCGGGGTGGTGGCCGGTCTGTACCCGGCACGGCAGGCGGCGCGACTGGAGCCTGTGGAGGCACTTCGCAAGGAATAGCGGCGAGCGTTGCGGGTTGGGCAGCGCCCACAAGCACACATAAAAGTGCACAGAAAAGTGCACAGAAAAGCACACAGAAAAGTGCACAGAGAAAAGCACACATAAAAGCACAGACAGGAAAGCTCACAGCACACCATGATGAATGAACTGCTCCTCGAAGCCTACACCGCCATGCGGCATGATCTGCGCCGGACGCTGCTCACCGTGCTGGGCATGGCTTGGGGCATTGCGACCGTGGTGCTGCTGCTCTCGTACGGGCAAGGTTTTGGTGATGCGGTGACGCACATTTTCGAAAGCTTCGGGGCACACGCTGTGGGTGTGTTTCCGGGGCGCACCTCGCAACAGGCAGGCGGCAACAAGGCGGGCGTGCAGATTCGCTTCACGGAAGAAGATGTGGAGATCATGCGTAACATCGCGCCGCTGGTGCGCCACGTCTCACGCATGTCTTTCCGGGATTCTACCGTCAAGTTAGGCGACCGCAGCTACACGTTTCAGGTGACGGGGGCGGATCCCGGCATTCAACAAATCTGGAATCTCAGCCTTGCTTCTGGGCGCTTTTTTAATGATGGTGACAGCGTAAGCCATGCACGGGTGGCGGTGATCGGGTCCCAAGCCAAGTTCAAGCTGTTTTCCGGCATCCCGGCGGTGGGGCAATCCATACGGCTGGATGGTGTGAGCTTCGAGGTGGTGGGGGAGGCGCAGCCACGCATGCAGGAAGGGGATAACAACATCAATCAACAGATCTACATCCCCTACAATTCGATGGAAGCCTTGCAGGATATTCATTACCCAAATGGCATTTTCCTGGATTTCGAAGGGTTGGACCATGACAAGCTGACCCAATCCATCCGCGACGCCATCGCGGTGCAGCACAATTTTCGGCCCGACGACCGGCGGGCGTTGAATGTCTTCGACGCGCAGAAGCAACTGGAGCAATTCAGCGTCATTACGCTGGGGTTAAAGGTGCTGCTGGCATTTGTTGGGACGATTACGCTGGGTATTGGCGGCGTTGGCCTGATGAACATCATGCTGGTTTCAGTGACGCAGCGGACGCGCGAAATTGGCGTACAAAAGGCGCTGGGCGCGACGCGAAAGCATGTTCTGTTTCAGTTCTTGTCAGAGGCTTTGGTGATTACGGCCGTAGGCGGAATCGTGGGCATTGCCATGTCCTACGCGGTCGCATTATCGGTGGGTCGCATTACGCTGTACAGCGCGACCGCGAAATACGCGGACGCAGGCGATATTTATCTGAAAGTATCGCCACAGATTTTGCTGATTGCCATTGCCATTCTGGTGGTGGTAGGCGTAGCCAGCGGCATGTTCCCCGCGCTGCGTGCCTCCAAGCTGGATCCGATTGAAGCGCTCAGGTACGAGTAAAAAAGGGCCTGCCCGCGCTGCGGGCAGGCCCGGCGGTTTGGCATTGGCCGGGCTGCACCACCACGCCTGCACCACCGCATATGCACCACCGCAAATGCAGCACCATGTCGTCGCCACCCTGCGCGTCTTGGTGGCGCGGGCTGGTTACATGCCTTTTAAAAGCGATCCCACAATCCCCGCCACGCCGCCTGCCTCGGCACCTTGCGCACCGGGGGATGGCATGTACTCCAGCAATTTGTGGGCGAGGCGCGAGATGGGCAGGGTTTGCAGCCATACTTTGCCGGGGCCGGTGAGCGCGGCGAGAAAGATGCCATCGCCGCCAAAGATCATATTCTTGATGCCGGGCACAGTGGAGATCTGGAAGTTGACGCTCGACTGAAAGGCACCCACGTGTCCGGGGTGCACAAAGATCGTCTGGCCGGGCAGCAACTCCTTTAGGATGACTTCGCCGGAAAGCTCGATCCATGCCATGCCACTGCCAGTGACGCGTTGCAGCAGGAATCCGTCGCCACCGAAGATGCCCGCGCCGAGCGATTGCTGAAAGCCGACGCCCACCTGAATCTGCGGGGTGGCGCAAAGAAAACCGTGACGATGGATGAGGAATTCGTGTCCGGGTCCGATTTCGAGGGGCAGGATGTGGCCGGGCACTTTGGTGGCGAACGCGACTTCGCCGGGAGAGCCTTGAGCGCGGTATTCGGTCATGAACAGCGTACCGCCGCCCGCCACGCGCTGCAGGACACCGAACAAGCCGCCGCCGCCGCCAAACTGGGTGTGCGTCGTCATTTGCACGTTGCTGGACATCCAGGAAAGCTCGCCAGCTTCTGAGATAACGGATTCGTTGGGTTCCAGAATGAATTCCAGCACGGGCATGGTCGTGCCCTGAATACGACTTTGCATAAAGAAAACTCCTCCGGAGAAATCGAGAAACACTCTTCCATTATCTTCTACGAAAAGCCCAATCCGCGGGTTCCACGCAAGGCGTTGCCGGGTGGCCGAAGAGTTGCGGAGTTTCGCTCTGACTCGGCCGTCGAGGGCACCTGCCTCCATGCGGATGGGACGCCTTGGCTAGCGAACGGCGGGCAAGGCGATGGTAGCAACAGCGGCGAGCTTCGCGGGGTTCGAGTTGAGGGCATGGGGGTCGGTGATTTTGTAATCGTTGTAGAGGATGGTGAGCTCAGATTTGCCGCCGAGGCGCACTTGCGTGATGGTGTGATTTTTCTCGGGCAGCCAGAAGTTACCCACCTTGCGGTAAGTGTGCTCGATGTCGCTCTGCTTGATCCAGAAAGAAGGGTTCTTGGAGGGCTGGGCGACGATGCGGACGACGGCGAAGTCGTGTGCATCCACCCAGATTTTTCCGCGATACAGGAACTTGTTATGCGTCTTGGGCTCAACCTGCAAAACGTAAGCGCTCCCTGAGGGCAGGGCTTCGCTGCCGGTGAGATGGAAGTCGTAGTTGGCGGGTGTGAGCGCTACGCGGTCGCGATTCTCGGGGGACGAGGCTTCTTGCTCACCCTCGAGCAGCTTGTGCAGGACGCGATCCAGCAGCAGGCGCGAGCCTTCCTCAGAAACGATTTTTAGTTGCTTGCTGGCGGGGGCGACAAAGCGGGCGTCCACCACCATGCTTCCCTCTTTATCCACTGGAAACCCGCGATAGTTGAGCTGGTAGTGGCGCGTGGCATCGAAGCTGCGGAGAGCCTCGGCGCGCTCAGCATTGCGGCGAACCAATGTGCTTACCACCTGATCAGTGGTAAGCGGAGGTGCCGATTGGGCGGCTACCGCGACGCTGCATAGCAGCAGTGCCACGCCTAGAGCCCGAACCAAGAGTTGTCTGCGAGCGATCATTATGGTTTCCTCCGCGTAGTGCAACGGCGCAAGCCATCGTAAACTGCAAATGCTCTCGAGCCATCGCGAAGATCAAGCGGCGTTTGCAGCGCCGCCGCAGCTCAGAGCCGTGTCGTAACCGCGATACACGCCTTCAAAGATCGCATCCCATGAGGCGGCCAGGGCGTGCTGACGGGCGGCGTTACGCATCGCATTGTGCAGCTCCGGCTGGGTCATAAGCTCGCCCGCCCGCCGCACAAATTCGCCGATGTTTGCGGCGACGTAGCCCGTCTCGCCGGGGGTACCGATGAACTTTGGCCCGCCCTTGTTGGTCACGAGCGTGGGCACACCGGAGGCGAGTGCCTCTAACACTACGTTGCCAAATGTGTCTGTCTCAGAGGGAAAGACGAAGAGATCGAGGTTGGCGAAGGCGCGGGCCAGCGCTTCGCCCTTCAGTACGCCGGGGAAGTCGCCGAAATGCAAGTTCTCGCGCAACTGCGGCTCGCTGTGGCCCTGGCCGATCACGGCGATACGAAAATCCTTGAGTCCGGCGGCAACCAGTCCTTTTTCGAGCTCGATGAGCAACTCGACATTTTTTTCTGGCGTGATGCGGCCGACATAGCCGAGCGTGAAAGGGCCACCCGCGCGGTGACGCTTGGCGGGATCAAACAAGTGGGTATCTACGCCGCGCTGCATCAGGAAGCATGGCTTGCCAGCAGTGCGATGCAGCAGCTCGCAAAGTTCCTGATTGGGGGCATAGAGCACACGCGCCCCTTGATAAAGCTGGGCCACAATCTGGAAAGTGGATTTGCGGATGAGGTGGCCGGCGTTGCCTCCCCAAGATGGGGGCAGCGCAGTAAAAAAGCGCATGGAGCGGCGCTCGGCGTATTGATGCACGTTGGTGTGCCAGGAGGCGGCAAGCGGAATCTGCAAACGATAAGCAATCATCGCCCCCATCAAGCCCACGTCGGTAGGGCCGGTGATGTGGACGATATCCGCACGAAAGTTGCGGACCGCAGCTTCCACCTCTCGATAGTAGCGCCAGAGGAGTACGTCGAAGTCGTGGTTTTTATCGAAATTCACTAGCGGCCAGCGACGCTCGAGTTCAATGGTGCTGACTGAGCCTTCGGTGAAGGTGCGATTTTCTGGCCCGGCGTGGACGTTGAGAAAGGGCAGACGCCAGCGGCGCGCAAAGGCGTCAAATTGGCGCGAGGTGTTGGCGACACCATCCACCTCGTGAAACATGTCGGGGAAAAAGGCGACCCGGGGGCCAGCCAGATTCATGAAAGCACTCCCTCACGCTTGCGCAGATTCAGCTTTAGGTGCTGTTCGCGGGGGTCGGTGGCCAGTGCCGCGTGTAGTGCTTTCTGCACGGCGGCATGCTCAAAGCCACGGAGTCCCCAAAAGATCGCCTCGATAAATCGCGGTGACTTTCGCCACATCGAACTCAGCGGGCGCTCCACACCATTTGCGTCGGGATGAAAGACGCGTTCATCCCAGTGGCGCGAACCTTCCGCGTACTCGGGATAATAGCGGATCACGTCCATCAGCGTCTTGAAGATGCGCAAGCCGAGCGGTTCGGCATACTGCGGCATGAACAGAATATCGCTGCGGCGCTCACGGCGGACTTCGTGCACGAACTCTGGGAAGCTGCGGGCGCGGGTCAGGTTAAGGCAGGCTGCAGGCTCACAGCCATGGCGGTCGCCGCCCGCTACGGCTAGTTGGTTCCAGCCTTCGCAGAGCTTGAGCACGGCCTGATTCTCCTGCCAGTTGCGCACGCCATTCAGTTCGAGCGCGTGCAGAAAGATGCCGAAGCGTTGAAGCAGTTCGCTGAGTGCATGGTTGTGTGCATCTGGGCCGATGCCGCCAAGATCCCACAGCGGGTGATTCAACACTACCAGCACATCTGCATAGCGGTGCAGCATGGCGAAAAGGTCGCGCAGAATTTTTTCTTCAGGTGCGGCGGTAAAGGCGTTGAGCTGCGCGACAATGCTGGTGGCGGCAGCCGCAGGCAGATTGTGCACGCCAACGTGGAAGACGGCGCCATGGAAGGGTACGCTCCACTCCAGCGAAATGGGCACAGGCCCGACTTGCGGCATTACCTGCAATTGCATGGGTGCGGCGATGCTGTCATGGTCGGTGAGTGAGACCATGCTGCACAGGCCGAGGCCATCTTCAATCTGCCGCTGTTCCAGCTCCAGCGCGGCGCGTACCGGCAAGGGCGGAGTCCAGTAGCCTTTGTCAAAATCCACCGGAATGGGAGAACGACTTTGCTGATAGTTGAGGCCGCGCTCAAGCCACGGGTGTTTGGCGGCATATTGCGGTAGAAAGAACAGGCTCTCACGGGACTGATTGGTGTGGCCATGCAAACAAACGGCGGCAGGAAAAGGGCGGGCTGCGGCAGGTTCTTTCCACAGGTACGAGATTGTGCTATGCAAGCTGCCTCCCCAAGCAAGTCTGTAAAGCCTGAATCTATTTTCCAGCTTCACTTTAGCTTGCAGGCAGAAGATGAAATGAAGATGATGCGTGGAATATTTTTTGATTAATTTTGCATTTTCATTCCCATTTCACGCGCTTTGCTCGGAGAGTTCCTATACTGGAACCATGAGCGGTACCCCTGCGGCCATTCCCAAATCAGCGAATCTGGAGCCTGCGCCCCGTGGCCCATCGCTTGCGTCAGCGATTGCGGCCATCTTCCGCGATCCGGCGGGTATCATTTTGGCGCGTTGGAACTGGAAGGCCGCGCTGCTGAGCGTCACCCTGCGCGGCTGGATCTATTTTGCCGCGAGCATCCGGCATGGCTGGGCCGAAGTGGGGGGCGCGCTTGGTGCGGAGGTTCTTTACTGCGCAGCGACGGCGGGATTCTACGGCGCGATCACACAGGCACTTTGCGACGCCGAGCCTGAATGGCTGACTGCTTTGCTGGTTACATTTTTGATGCCCGCTCTGATGCAGTGGATGGAATATCTAGTACATCTCTATCGGGGCACCCACCATTTGCACTATGTAATTCTGGGCTCGGTGGGGATGAGTGCCATCTCATCACTCTTCAACTGGTACGCGATGCGGCGCGGCACTTTGTTGATGGGCGAGAAGTCGCAATCGTTTGGGCGTGATCTGGCGAGCCTGCCGCTGTTGCTAGGCCGGTTTTTCGCTGCGGGGCCGCGATTGCTTTGGCAGGCGGCTCGTAAGCGGAGTGTGGCGTAATTGCTATTTGCAGGTGGGCACGATTGCTACATACTCTGGGATGGAAAGGCAGCGCTCTGAAAACTCTGCACTTCAACAACTACTGGCATAAGACGTCGGGTGGAGTGGCGCAGTTCTACAAGGCGCTGATGGCAGCCGCCAATCGCGCCGGGCACGAGATGCGGTTGGTAGTTCCCGACGAACGTAGTTGGGTGGAAGAAGTGGGCGAGCACTGCAAGATTTATCACGTGGCTGCGCCACCTGCGCCGCTCGATCCCGGTTACCGACTGATCTATCCCACGCAGTTTCTGCAAGGCGGCACCTCACTCCAAACGATTCTGCTAGCCGAGCAGCCGGACCTGGTGGAAATCTGCGACAAGTACACACTGAACTATTTGGGTGCGTTGTTGCGGATTCGCGGTTTGAAAGACATTTCTTTCCGCCCCGTGGTGGTGGGCACCAGCCATGAGCGAATGGACGACAACTTCCGCACCTACTTGGCGAGCGACTGGCTGAGCGCCGCTTTCTGCCGCTGGTATATGCGGTGGATCTACTTTCCGTTTTTCGATCACCACATCGCCAACTCGCGCTACACGGCAGAAGAACTGGTGCCTGCCGGAGATGGCTTGCCCGAACGGCGCGGCATTTGGGTGCGGCCTCCGGGGGTAGATTTCGCACACCTCTCGCCCCAGTTGCGCAGCGCGCAAGTGAGGGCGCGGCTGGAGTTGCAGGCCGGTGTGCCAGCGGGTGCGACGTTGCTGCTTTATGTGGGGCGGCTGGCGGCGGAAAAAAATCTGCCACTGCTGATTGAGACGATGAAGCAACTTGCGGCACCGCCGGGTGGAAACTACTACTTGCTGGTGGTGGGGCAAGGTGTGGAGCGGGACAACCTGGCTCGCACGGCAGAAAGCGTGGTACCCGGCAGAGTGAAGCTGCTGGGCCATCTGGCCGACCGCGCCGCTCTGGCAGAGATGTACGCCAACTGCGATGTATTTGTGCATCCCAATCCGCGTGAGCCTTTCGGTATTGCGCCCCTGGAGGCGATGGCGTCAGGCCTGCCGCTGGTGGCTCCCAACAGCGGTGGAGTGATGACCTATGCCAGTTCTGAAAACGCGTGGATCGCGGAGCCGACGGGAGCAGCCTTTGCCGCTGCGATTGTCAATGCGCTGGACGATGCAGAAACGCGACACCGGAAGCGGGCTGCCGCGCTGGCAACGGCAGAAAACTTTCGCTGGGAAGTGGTGGCGGATCGCTTTTTACATCTGCTGCAAGAGATGGGCAAGACGATCCATAGCAGCGACGTGGCCGAGCCTGCGGACTTCGTGGCCGCGCACGTAAGCCAGACCAGCACGGTGATGACGCGAGTGGTTTCGGGGACAGCGAAGCGGATATTTGCCGCCGCCAGCAGGCTAAAGCTGATCCCCAGCCGTGCCCCCTAGATCGAAGAACTGCAAGTCTATTGTTTGCATATATTTGGCAACTCGTGTGACACAGGCCACGTACTGCCACCGCTCGAGTTTGCTAACCTTACAGTTTCTATGGCAGCCCCTAAAAGCATTTTCGTGCAGGCTTGCAAAGCGCAAGCTACTTCTATGACTCCGGTCTGGTTTATGCGGCAGGCCGGTCGCTACATGGCCGAGTATCGTGCTGTCCGCAAACAGCATTCGCTCATCGAGATCTGCAAAAAGCCGACGCTGGCCGCCGAGGTGACCATCACCGCTGCGGAAGCGCTCGATGTGGATGCGGCAATCATTTTTGCCGACCTGCTGCTTCCGTTGGAAGTGATGGGCCTCGACTTCCACTTTTCCGCAGGTGAAGGGCCGGTGATTGCCAAGCCGCTGCGCACACCAGAAGATGTGGCGCAACTGCGCACCGACCGTGCGGCGGATTTGGGCTATGTAGCCGAAGCGGTCAAGCTGGTAAGCGACCACTTTGCCGACAAGTTGCCGGTGATCGGCTTCTGCGGTGCGCCGTTTACGCTGGCGAGCTACATGATTGAAGGTGGCGGCTCGCGTAACTATCTCCACGCCAAGCGCATGATGTACAACCATCCGCAGGCTTGGGATGAACTGCTGGGCAAGTTGGTGGATGTGACGTGTGCATATTCCGCCGAGCAGGTGCGCGCGGGTGCCGACGTGCTACAAATTTTCGATAGCTGGGTTGGATGCTTGAGCGTGGATGACTATCGCCGCTACGTGTTGCCACGTACGCGCGAAATGGTGCAACGGCTGCAAAAGACCACGGGTGTTCCGGTCATTTACTTTGGCACCGACTCCGCGACGCTGCTTACCGCCATGCAAGAGACAGGCGCAGAGGTGCTGGGACTCGACTGGCGTGGCAACCTCGACGACGGTTGGAAGACGCTGGGTTGGCGCGGCTCGGTGCAGGGCAATCTTGATCCACTGTGTTTGTTTGCGGAGTGGAAAGAGGTAGAGCTGCGGGCGAAGCGAATTTTGGATTTGGCAGCGGCGCGGCCGGGGCACATTTTTAATCTGGGCCACGGCATTTTGCCGGAAACTCCGGTGGAGAACGTGAAGGCGTTGGCCAAGTTTGTGCATGAATATTCGGCGAGCCAGCGGGCAGGAAAGTAGATCGCATGATGCGAATCGCAGTGCTCGGCGGCGGAGTGAGCGGGCTTAGCGCAGCCTATGCGCTGGAGAAGCGCCGCCGGGAATCCGGAGATTTTTCTTACAAGCTGTTTGAGGCCGCGCCGCGACTTGGCGGTGTGCTGCATACAGAGCGCGTAGAAGGCTGTGTGGTCGAAGGTGGCCCCGATTCATTTTTGAGCGAGAAGCCGTGGGCAGCGGCGCTGTGCCGCGAAATCGGTCTAGGCGACCAACTGATTTCTTCTAACGACGACCTGCGCAAGACCTACATTATTGTGCGAAACCGGTTGATTGAGATGCCGGATGGTTTGATGTTTCTGGTGCCAACTAAGATCATTCCAACCGTACTTTCGCCGCTGTTTTCATTTACCACCAAGCTGCGTATGGCGGCGGAGTGGTTTTATCATCCCCGTGCCTGTGGTGATGAATCGGTGGCAAGTTTTGTGAAGCGCCACTATGGAGACGAAGTGGTGGACCGACTGGCGGATCCTCTGCTTTCAGGTGTGTATGGCGGCGAGGCTGAGAAGCTGAGCGTGCGCTCGGTGCTGCCGCGCTTTGTTGACATGGAGACCAGATACGGCAGCCTAGGGAAAGCCATGCTGGCGGCGCGGGCTAAAATGCCGGCCGCAAATTCAGGTGGCTCGGCGCGCGGCATCTTCACCACGCTGAAAGATGGGATGCAGCAGATTGCCGACGGGCTAGGGGCACAGTTGCAACCCGAGGCCCTTGCCGCTGGATGCAAGGTGCGAAGCATCGCGCGCACGGAATCAGGCTGGACGATTGCATACGAGAGTGGCAGTCAAGAGTTCTCAGAAAACTTCGATGGGCTGGTACTGGCGTTACCGACGCAACGTGCCGGTGAAGTGCTAGGCGCGGCTTCGCCCGCGCTGGCAGCGGAGTTGAGCGCGATCAGCTACTCCTCGTCCATTACCGTGGCGCTGGGTTATGACGCGCAAGTGCGCAAAAGCCTGCCTGCGGGCTTTGGCTTTCTGGTGCCACGGAGCGAGAAGCGCAGCATCATGGCCGCGACTTTCGTGCACAACAAATTCCATGATCGCGCACCAGCGGATAAGGCGCTGTTGCGTTGCTTTATCGGCGGTGCAGTAGCGAAGGCGAGCATGAATTTGCCGGACGATGAAATCGCGTGCTTGGTGCGCAGCGACTTGCGTGCGATTTTAGGACTGCAAGCTGAGCCACTGTTTGTGCGAGTTGTGCGGTGGCCTAGCGCGATGGCGCAGTATGAGGTGGGCCACTCGGAACGTTTGTTGCGGATTCAGCAAGGCGCGCAGCGTCTGCCGGCATTTGCGCTCGCGGGCAATGGCTATAGTGGCATCGGCGTGCCTGATTGTGTGCGCTCCGGCAGTGAGGCCGCGCAAAGCGTACTGGCCGCGCTGGGATTGTGAGTTAGGGCATGCATTCCAGTAGAACCAGATCTGCCACCTAGAACACAGACGTTCCCGGAGGTGCGTTTGCAATCCCCGCCTCACTTTTCTTCGGCGAGAGCTGTCTACTGAGTGGCTAAGGTTCCTTCTCGCCCGCAACTTCTTCAATGGCTTCCGCCAACTGTTGCACCGCCCAGTTCACTTGCTCAGGTGTAATCACGGCCGGTGGTGCCAGCAGCAGGTGGTCGCCCGCATTGCCATCCACCGAACCCTGCATGGGATAAACGAGTAAGCCGCGCCTGGCGGCGGCGGCTCCCACTCGCGGGGCAAAGTTCGCTGCAGGCGCGAACGGCCGCTTGCTGGTGCGGTCAGCGACAAACTCCACGCCCCACAGCAAACCAATGCCGCGCACGTCGCCGACTGCGGCCAGTTGCCACAACTGCTGTAGGGTACTCTTCATCGCACCGCCGGCCTCGCCGGAGTCTGAGTTCGCGCGCGCCACCAGATCTTCTTCGCGCATAATGCGAAGTACGGCGCGTCCGGCGGCTACGCTAACGGGATGTGCGTTGTAGGTAAAGCCATGCAGGAACGCGCCAGAACCGTTGGCGATCGCGTCCACCACTTTGGCGCTGGCAATGACTGCACCGAGCGGCGCGTATCCGCTGGAAAGGCCTTTGGCAGTGACAAGGATGTCGGGGATTCCGCAGGCGTGGCCGCAATGGTGGAAGGCAAAATTTCTTCCAGTGCGGCCCATGCCGGTCATCACTTCATCAGCGATCATCAACAGGCCGTGCAGCGAGCAGATTTCGCGAATGCGCTGCAGATAGCTTTGCGGCGGCACCGAGGCGCCCAGCGTAGCACCACTCACGGGCTCGCACAGAAAGCCCGCCGCCGCAGCATTCGGGGCACCGGCCCCCGCTTCGAGAATCGCACGCTCCAATTCATTGGCATACTTCAGCCCGCAATCGTCGCAGCCGAGGGCGCATGAATATTGGCAACGATAGCAATGGGGAACGCCGATGTGGGCAAACTCGCGCACCATAGGCAGATACATCTCGCGGCGGCGGCGATTGCCGGAGGCGGCGAGGGCGCCCAAAGTGGAACCGTGATAGCTCTGGGTGCGGCTGAGGACGGCAACGCGTTCGGGATGGCCGATTTCCACCTGATATTGCCGGGCGAGCTTCAGTGCGGTTTCGACCGCCTCTGAGCCGCCGCTGCAAAAGTAAACGCAGCCGCCCGCGAAGTGTGGCCCAGCGAAGTCGAGCAACTCGGCGGCAAAGGCTTCGGCTGCTGGCGTGGTGAACTGACTGCTGTGAACGAACTCCAACTGGTCGGTTTGCGCTGCCATGGCAGCGCCAATTTCGCGCACACCGTGGCCAATAAAATTCACCGCTGCGGAGCCGGAAAAATCGAGGAAACGCAGGCCGTCCGCATCCCACAGGTAAACGCCTTCGCCCCGCACCGCGGCGGGGTACACTTTGCGGAATGAGCGGGGGAAGGCAGCGGGATGGGTAAGAGGCGGCAATTTGCTCAGTTCCATTTGGAAAGTTGTTGAAACCTACTGGTAAGGAAAGGATAGGGCGTTATCCTTTGCTTAGCAAAATGCTATGCAAATCATCCTTATCTTACGGTGGGCGCTGGAATTCGGCGATGCGGCCAGCTTTGAGGCGGGAGTCAGCGGAGAATTCTCGTTTGCTGGCCTGTAATTGCTTTGTTAAACGTTATTTACGCAGCGCCACTGTCAAGGCTACGCGGGCACCCAGCCAAAATCACTGCTGGACAAGGTCGCTTTTGTGATGAAGGGTGGCACCACCTCAAAAAGCGAAACAGGCGGCAGTCAGTAGTCGCTTCGGCGGGGTGGGATCGCGAAAGAACTCGCCTCGCCGTTTACAATCGCGGTAATGGCTTCTTCCCTCTCGCAACGCTTGCAGCGGCTCTTTCGGCCGTCGCATCAGCACACGGCGTTTTCGGCGACGATTTTGCTCGTCTTCGCCATCATGGCCTCGCGCGTCATCGGCTATGTACGCGAGGCATACATCGCCTGGGCGTTTGGCGCAGGGCCGATGGTGGACGCTTACGTCGCTGGCTTCACCATTCCGGACTGGCTGAATTACATCGTAGCGGGCGGCACGGCTTCCATTACTTTCGTCGCCATTTATTCGCGGTTTCTGGCAGCGGAGCAAGAAGAAGAAGCGCAGAAGACATTCTCTGTCATCATCACGGTGATGACTACGGTGCTGACCGTCGGCATCATCATCGCGGAAGTGTTCACGCCCCAAATTGAGCGTACGATCTTTCCGAACTTCACGCCAGAGCAGTTGCAGCTCTGCGTATACCTCACCCGCATTCTGCTGCCCGCGCAGATTTTCTTCTACGTTGGTGGAGTGGTTTCGGCCGTGCTGCTGGCGCGACGGATGTTCTTGTTCCCGGCGTTTGCACCTCTGCTTTACAACGTATTCATCATTCTGGGTGGGGTGCTGCTGGGGCGCTCCATCGGCATTGTGGCGCTGGCATATGGCGCGGTGGCGGGCGCGGTGGTGGGGCCGTTTCTGATTAACGCGATTGGGGCAGCGCGCGTCGGAACCGGCTTCCGCATCTCATTTGACGTAAAGAATGCAGCCTTCCGCGAATGGGTGCGGCTCACCATTCCGCTGATGCTTGGCGTTTCGCTGGTTACGGCTGATGACTGGATTCTGCGCTATTTTGCGTCGGGTGGCGCGGGCGACATTTCGCGGCTCAACTATGCAAAGCGGCTGTTCGCGGTGGCGATTGCGGTGCTTGGCCAAGCGATTGGGCAGGCTTCACTGCCATTTTTCGCGCGGCTTTTCGGCGAAAAGAAAATGGACGAGTTTGCCGCGACAGTGAATGGCGCGATCTATCGGACAATTGCAGCGTCGCTGCTGGCAACTGCGTGGATGATGGCAGCATCCCTACCGCTGGTGGATTTGGTGTACCGGCGCGGGCGCTTTAGTTTTGCAGACTCCCGCGAAACTGCGCTGTTCTTTTTCTGGTTTGCGCTGTCGTTGGCCTGCTGGGCGGCGCAAGGCCTGTACGCACGTGCGTATTACGCAGCGGGCAACACCATCACGCCGATGGTGGCCTGTACCCTCGTCACGGTAGTGTCGCTGCCGCTGTATTCCAACCTGTTCCAGCGTTTTGGCGTCACCGGCCTGGTGGCTGCGTCGGACGTTGGCATTCTGGCCAACACGGTGGTGTTGGCGTGGCTGCTGCATCGTAAAGGCCTGGTGCGGGCGCAATTGCCTTGGGCGGAGCTGGCTAAGGCAGCCGCGACGGCGGTGTTTGCTGCGGGGCTCAGCTTTGCTGTTGCGCGCGTCGTTCCTGCCAGTGGTCGCCGGCTGGATGACGTGCTCGCGCTCACGTTGGTGACGCTCACGTGGGCAGCCGCAGTTGTAGTGGGTTTGACGGTGCTACGCTCGAAACTGCCGGGGGAATTGCGGGGGCGGAGTAAGCCAGCAGCGGACCCTGAAAGCGCGGTCGCCTAGCCCGAAGCCGTCTAGCTCGAAGCTGCCTAGCTCGAAGCGGGCGTCCGCAAGGATGCCCGCTGTGCAAGGCTGCTTCAGTCCGCTTTTCTGCTTAAGTTCGCCTGTCCGGCTGACTGATGCCTTACGCCCGGAACGAAATAGCAGGCGTGGCCGCCGCAGCAGGAGGTCGCTCCGCCGTGCGGGGCTCAAGCGCAGCCTGACCGTTAGGCCGTGCTTCTGCGATGGCATCCTTCACCGGCTTGCGCAAGTCAATGCCACCCTTCACGAAGGCACCATCTTCCACGCTGATGCGGGCAGCGGTAATGTCGCCGACGAGCGAACCCTCGGCACGAATCTCCACCCGGTCGCTGGCGTCAAGGTTGCCGTGCACTTTGCCGTGGAGGACAATTTCGCGAGCCTGAATATTGGCCGCGACCACGCCGTTACGCCCGATGGTGACGCGATTGCCCGGCAAGGAAATGGTGCCTTCTACCTTGCCTTCAATCACCAAAGATTCCGCACCGCTGATTTCGCCCTTAATGACTAGCGACTTGCCGATGGTGGCAGCGTCGCCAAAGTTGGCGGAAGAAGGTGCGATGGTGGGGCGGCTTACACTCTCACCAGCGAAAGGGGCGGGTGTGGCAGCGCGCTCCGGCTCGGCCGGGCGGCTTGGGGTGGACAGACTAGATGGCTTCCACATAGTAGCTATAACCTCATGACAACGGCACAAAAATATCGGTTCTGCCCGGCAACCGGGCGGTAAAGAAGCCGAAGCTCCATTCTACGCCCGCTATAGATGGGCTGCACAACGGCAGAAACGCAGTAGTTGCAAGGAAGATTCCATGATTTTCCCAATTAGGGAAAGCTCCGGCTTTGGCAAACTATGGCTCGGGCTGCGAATCGGGCTAGCTCCCATGCGTCTGCACAGATAGCATAGGAGCAAGTGTGGCACCTTCCAGAGGGTTGCCGCGATACTTGAGGGACGGACGATTTGTTCAGCGACACTAAAATTCTTGCGCACATCGAACGCCAGCCGAAGCGCAGCGCTGGCTTCAAGCAGTTGGTGCGGGAGCTAGGTGTGCGCGGAGAGAGCCGGCGAATGCTGGCTGACTTGCTGGAGCGGATGGTGCGGCGCGGTGTGCTGGTAGAAATTGATTCCGACCGCTACGCCTTGCCGCAAGCGGTGAAAGCGGTGCAAGCCAAGCAGCAAAACGCGCTGGTGGGTCGGCTGAAGATGCATGCGGATGGCTTCGGCTTTGTCATCCCGGATCCGATTTCGGTCCCGCAACATCTCAAGGGCCGTTTGACCGGTGATGTATTCATTCCGCCGCATGCCGTGGGCACCGCCATGCATGGCGACCGGGTGCTAGTAGAAGTCGGCAACGTGCGTGACGACGGCAAGGCCGAAGGCGCGGTGCTGCGCACCGTGATGCGAGCGCATCCCACGGTGGTGGGGACTTTTCACTATGGCCCGCGCCACAACTATGTGGTGCCGATGGATGGCAAGCTGGCGCAAGAAATCACGATTCCCAATGGTATGGAGCGACCGCAAAGGCCGCATTCAGAAGAGGAAGAGGATGCCGCGCTGAGCGCGCACCGTGTACTGGGTAGCGAAGCCCGCCGCACGCAAACGCTAAGGGAGCATGATGACCTCGATGGTCTGGTAGTGGATGTCGAAATCACGGAGTGGCCTACAGCCAGCCGGGGCGCGCGCGGACGGGTGGTGGAGATTCTGGGCCGGGAAGGTGATTTCGGGGTAGATGTGGAGATCATCATCCGTAAGCATCATCTGCCGCGGATCTTTCCCGCTGCCGTATTGGCGCAGGCGCGGGCAGTTTCCCCACAGATTGCGAAGCAAGACGTGGCGCAGCGCCGTGACTTTCGCGAGTTGCAGATTGTGACGATTGATGGCGAGACCGCGCGAGACTTTGACGATGCCGTTGCGGTTACGAATCTAAACAACGGCAATTTCGAACTGCAAGTGCACATTGCAGACGTGGCGCAGTACGTGACCGAAGATTCGCCGCTGGATGCTGAAGCGCGCCTGCGGGGCACGTCTGTGTACTTTCCAGATCGCGCAATTCCCATGCTGCCGCTGGAGCTTTCTACCGACATTTGCAGCCTACGGCCGAAGCTGGATCGCTTGGTGCTGAGCTGTGTAATGGAGTTTGACCGCCGCGGCGAAATCATGCGCTATGAAGTCTGCGAAGGTGTGATCCGCTCGGCGGAACGAATGACGTACACCAACGTGAACCGGGTGTTGCAGGATGACCCCAGCGCGTTGCTGGAATTCGCGCCGCACGTAGAGCTGTTCCGGCGCATGCAGGAACTGGCCGCGATCCTCAACAAAAAGCGCGAGCGGCGTGGCTCGATTGACTTCGACTTGCCAGAAGCAGTCATTGAGTTTGATGAGTTTGGCCTGATGTCGGGGGTGTCGCGCTCGGAGCGCAACGTAGCGCACCGCATCATTGAGGAGTTCATGCTCTCGGCCAACGAATGTGTAGCGGATTATCTGGAAGGCAAGAACATCGGCTCGCTCTACCGCATCCATGAAAAACCCGACGCCAAGCGTGTCTATGACTTTGAAGTAGTGGCGGCGACGTGGGGCTATTCGCTTGGGGTGGGCAGTCTGCCCATTCAGCGAGTGCAAATGAAGTCCGATCGCAGAGCCAGCCGGGGCACGGGAAAACGGCCTACGGCGCTGGAGATCCCCAAAGAAGTGCACTTGACGCCGCGCATGTACCAGAAGTTAACCAAGAAAATTGCCGGGACGCCCGAGGAGCGGATTCTCTCGTTCCTGATGCTGCGGTCGCTGAAGCAGGCGCGCTACTCGGAAGAAAACAGCGGCCACTTTGCGTTGGCTGCGCCTTGCTACACCCACTTCACCTCGCCAATTCGCCGATATCCGGATCTGATTGTGCATCGCATTCTGAAGCAAGTGCTGCGGGATGATCCCGAGCGGGAGGGCGGGCAAGAGGACGGGCAGGATGGCCGCTTCGTGCCCGTGGGGGTTGGAGCGATCACCCGAGAGGGTGGCGACACGTCGCCATGGTCCAAGCCACCGAAGCCGCTCAGTGGAAAGGGTTCGCTGGTCAGTTCGCCGCCTGCAAGGAAGCTGCACAAAGCGATGGGCGGGCCGATTTCGCTGGAGGAGTTGAACTCCATCGCCGCCGAGAGCAGCCAGTCCGAGCGCCGGGCGGACGATGCCGAGCGCGAGTTGATGGACTGGAAGAAGGTCAAGTTCATGGAGCAGCGGGTGGGCGACGAGTTTGCCGGGCTCATTATCTCCATCACGCGGAACGGCCTTTTTGTGGAGTTGACGGATTTGTTCATCGAAGGTCTGGTGCCGCTGAGCCTTATGGTGAGCGACCGCTTTTTGTTCCACGAAGGTACGCGGCAGATTATTGGGCAAACCAGCCGCATTGCGTACAGCTTGGGCGACCGGGTGCAGGTGCTGGTAGACCGGATTGACCCGGTGGAAAAGAAAGTGCTGTTCGCGCTGGTGGAGGAAGAAGAGCGGCAGCGGGTGGAGCGGGAGCGGGGCCAGAAGCGGGGCCAGAAGCGGGGCCAGAAGCACTGAGCAGATTTCGTGTAAACTTAGAGAACCTCATGGGGCGATCTTTGCCCCAGCATTTACCGTCGGGACGTGGCTCAGCCTGGTAGAGCACTCGCTTGGGGTGCGAGGGGTCGGCAGTTCAAATCTGCCCGTCCCGACCATTACTTTCTGCACTTCGCACCACCCCCGCTCTTTGGTGCACCACCTACCCCTGAAAGTGGTATTTACCCGCTAGTTGAATTGTCCTATACTGCAACCTCGAAGTTCCTCCCCCTGTAGTTTTGGATTGCGGGCGCTGCGTTTAAGTCATCCGTGGAGTTAGGGCGCGGATGGGTGGTGGCTCGTCTTGCCACATGGTTTAGCGAAAGTACCAGCCGGGGCTACGGGCAGCCTTGGTAATCAGGAGCGGTTCCAACCAAGGCTGAACGAATAGAAGCTAAACGAAGAGAAGCTGAAGGAAATAGAAGAGGACAAATATGAAGAATTCAACTGCTTTTTCCCGGAAGATGGCGGTATTGCTTGGGATGTTGCTGGGTTTGTTTGCCGTCGCGGCGGCACAGGTGAGTGTCTCCCCTACCACCCAGGCTTTCGGTAACGTCTCGGTGGGTAAGGTATCGTCCCTGTATACCTTTACGGTGAGCTATTCCGGCAAAGGTCAGGCCACGATAACTAACGTCGCTGTTACGCCCCCAGAGTATGTGTTGATTACCGGGCAAACCCCAGTCGTAGTGAATGGCGGGATGGCAGCGCACTATCAAGTGCAGTTTCAACCGGACGTCGCGGGCAGCTTTAACGGCACCATGACGATCACGCTGGATAACGGGCAGTCGCCGCTGGTAGTGACCTTTACCGGCAACGGCACCAGCACGGCGGGTAAGATCACTTTAGATAAAACCAACATGGATTTTGGAGCAGTCCCAGTGGGATCCACAAGTGCTGCACAGACTGTAACACTGACCAATACTGGGACGGCTGCGGTTACGGTAAACCCCGCCACTCTAAGCCCGATGGAGTTCATCCAGACCGGTGCCACCAAGAAGTTCACGCTTACGCCCGGGCAGTCTGACACGGTGATGGTTACGCTGAGCCCCGACCACATTGGTACTTATACCGGTACGCTTGACTTGCAGTATGCGACGCTATCTGACAACGGCGTTAGCCTGACGGGAAGCGGTGTAGCCGCCAGTGCATTCTCTATCGCCACGTTGGCGAACCTGCCCACTGGCACGCAGAGCGCTGCGTATTATGTTCCGCTACAAACGGCTGGGCCAGCGGGCACGGTGACATGGAGCTTGGTCAGCGGCTCGACGCTGCCACCCGGCCTCACGCTTTCTAGCAGCGGCATTTTGAGCGGCACCTTGAACGGTGCGGCGCTGACCACTTACAAGTTCGCACTTTCGGCGACGGACTCGATTACCAATTCTGCACCTCGACGCACCTACTCGCTGGTGGTATCGGCAGCTACCGGCGCGAACTGCAATGATGATATGTTTTCTGCCACCGACGGTTCTGGCTTGTTGACGCCCTTGGATGCGCTAGGCACGGGCTTGTATCAGGGCTTCCAGGCGGGGCTGTACCCAGGCGGGGTCAACACACGGCCGGCATCTTTTGAGGCCTTTGGGGTAGCGCAGGCGAACGCCATTCAAGCGCTCGATGGCAACGGGAACCCCAGCCCAACGGGCAAGTATGTACTGCTCGCCATCGGTTCTTCGACCGAGCAGAAGGAGATGCAGTCATTCTCCGCGTTCTTCGCAGCCGATCCATCAAAGAATCCGAAATTGGTATTTGTCAGCGGGGCGCAGGGCGGGGAGACGGTGGGCGAACTGATGTCGAGTACCAGTTCGTACTGGAACTCGATCATCAACAGCAGCCTGCCCTCAGCCGGCGCCACAGCCAATCAGGTGGTTGCGGTGGAACTGGAGGCGGTGGATTCACTCAGTTCTTCGTTTCCTGCGGATGCGCAGCAAATTCAAGGTGAGATTGAAACGGTGATGCAGATCGTTCTCACTAAATTTCCCAACACGAAGCTGATGTATCTTTCGCCGCGCATCTATGGCGGCTACTCCAACGGCATCGTCACCACGAATCCTGAGCCGTGGGCGTATGAAATTGGATTCGCCAACAAGTGGGTATTGGCTGACCAGATCAACGGGGTGGCCTCGATTAACTACGATCCTGCGAAGGGACCAGTCCTGGCTCCGTGGGCGTCATGGGCCAACTACTACTGGACGAACGGTATGGTGCCAAATGCCGCCAACTTGCTCTACACCTGCCAGGACATTAATCCGGATGGTACTCATCCCAACATTGGGGGAAAGAACAAAGTAGCGCAAGCGCTGCTCAACTTCTTTAAGACCGATGTAACCGCGACGCCGTGGTTCTTGGCGCACTAGAGCGCTTGGCGGGATTCGTGCTTTCAGGAACATGCAGGAAAACAAGGGGCGGAAGGTTCGCCCCTTGTTTTCTTGGGGCGTGGGAGTGATCGCAGCTTGGGAAATTTGTGAAATCTAGCGCTTGGGCTTGAGTATGCCGAGGATAGCCTTGAGTTCGTGACGTAGAGGAGCCAGCGATGGTCGCGGCGTGCTGGGGAATGGGATCACCGGTTGCTGGGCTTCAGGTTTGCCTTCTTCGCGCAAGTGTTGGCGCGCGCCTGCGATCGTAAAGCCTTCGGCGTATAACAACTGCTTGATCCGCAACACACATTCGACATTCTTGCGGCGATACATGCGTTGCCCGGTTTCGCTCTTGTTGGGCCGCAATTGCGGAAACTCAGATTCCCAGAAACGCAAGACGTACGGCGGAAGAGCGCACAGTTTGGAGACCTCGCCAATCCTGAAATAGAGCTTATCCGGAATGTTGGTGCCGGGCTCAGCGCTGCGGCGCGCGTTTTTCGTTTTCGTGGTTTTCGCTTTGGCAGGCATGGCGGTGGTCAACGGGGGCACGATTCGAAAGCTTCGGCCACCAATTACTCTACTGCTGTTTCTAGCAAATTCAGCGCCAGACTACAACTGTGACCGGCACATCGGGGATATTTCTCTGCCAACGAATAAGGCCCCCGCGCAGCGGAGGCCCGAACTACACGCAAAGCCGAAGCTTGCGCTCTTAGTGCTTTTTCTTCGCAGCCAGCTTCTTCGCGGCGGGCTTCTTTGCAGCAGCCTTCTTGGCAGGTTTCTTAGCAGCAGCCATGGTGATTTCCTCCGTTGAGTTTTTTCCCTTGAGTTTGAGGCTTACCACTGCCTCTGCCGCACATCACTAGCGCAATCCCTAGGATGCACAACGTTTCTAATACAACATTTTGTGGTGGCGTGGCAACAATGTCAATACCTATTTTTCCACAGGGTCGCTGCTAACCCGATGACTTCACGAAACTTTTTGCCCTTGACGGGCAGGGAGGTGGTTGTGCCTTACACTAAAATTCGCCGATGAGTTCCGTACGCAAGCCGAAATTGCTTGGACGCCGCGATGAGAACCTTCGCGTGGGGGCCGCTGCGGGCCTTGCCGGGTTCGACCCCATTGAACTCGAAGTCTTCAAAAGCCTTTTTCACTCGATTGCAGAAGAGATGGGCGCGGCTCTGCGACGGACTGCGTTCTCACCCAACATCAAGGAGCGGCGGGACTACTCTTGCGCGGTGTTTGACGCTGCTGGGCGCGCGGTTGCCATGGGGGATCACATGCCCGTGCATCTCGGCTCTATGCCGATGTCGGTCGAAGCGGCGATTGGCGAACTGACTCTGAAGCCCGGCGATGTGGCGATTCTGAACGATCCTTTTTGTGGCGGAACGCATTTGCCGGATATCACACTGGTGGCTCCGGTGTTTGTGGACGGCAAGAAAGAATCGCGCGTGGCAGCGAAATCGCGCGCGTCGCGCACACCCGGCGATGCTGAAGACCGCCAGCCAGATTTCTATGTAGCCAGCCGTGCGCATCACGCCGATGTGGGCGGTACCTTTGCTGGTTCCATGGGGTTGTGTACGGAGATTTTTCAAGAAGGCATTCGCATTCCGCCGATCAAGTTGGTGAAGCGTGGCGAGATGCAGCGCGGTGTGCTGGCTCTAATTCTGCGCAACGTTCGCACGCCGCGTGAGCGGGAAGGTGACCTTGGCGCACAACTCGCGTCATGCCACACCGGTGCGGAGCGCTTGCGCCAAGCCTGCGCGCGGTATGGTTTGCCGCGGGTGCAGCGCGCGTGTGCTGAGTTGCAGGATTACTCTGAGCGGCTGATGCGAGCACTCTTGGGCGGATTGCCTGCGGGCGAGTATGAGGCGGAAGATTTTTTAGACGATGATGCTGCGGGCGGCTCGCCGGTGAGGCTGGCGGTAAAAGTCACGGTGAATTCTGGCGGAAAGCGCGTGGCTGCGAAGGCTCGCAACTCCAACGCGCCGCTCGTGACTGTGGATTTTAGTGGATGCGCGCCGCAAGTGGCGGGCGCGATCAATGCGGTGGAGGCGATAGCATATTCGGCGTGCTTCTATGTTTTCCGCTGCCTGCTGCGTGAGGATGTACCCGCGACCGCAGGGCTGATGCGGCCGATTCGGGTGATCACGCGCAAGGGTACGGTTGTGGATGCGCAACCCCCGGCGGCGGTGGCGGGTGGGAATGTGGAAACCTCGCAGCGCATTACCGATGTGCTGCTGCGCGCGCTGGCAAAAGTCGCGCCAGACCGCGTGCCTGCGGCGGCCTCGGGCACGATGAACAATTTGACAATCGGCGGCATGGATGCGCGGTTTGCTGCGAGGGGCGAATCAGGTGAACCGTTTGCCTACTATGAAACCATAGCGGGCGGCATGGGAGCGCGGCCCGGTAAAGATGGAGTCTCGGGTGTGCACACCCACATGACGAATTCGCTGAATACCCCCGCCGAGGCGCTGGAATATGCGTATCCGTTGCGGGTGACGCGGTATTCGTTGCGGCAAGGCAGTGGAGGCGCGGGCAAGTATCGCGGCGGCGACGGGATTGTACGCGAGATTGAACTTCTAGCCGACGCGCAAGTGACGTTGCTGGCCGAGCGCCGAAAGTTTTCGCCGTATGGCTTAGCGGGCGGCGGCGACGGCGCGGTGGGCAAGGCAGGCATCGTCCACACCAATGGCCGGGTGGAGGAGATGCCGGGCAAGTTCAGTCATCAGCTTCGGAAGGGCGATAAGATTCGGATTGAGTCGCCCGGTGGCGGCGGGTGGGGAAAGCCGTCGAGCTGAATAGCCGGGAGCATTTCTGTGTTGGTAGAATCCTCGGGAGGCGCAAAATGGACAATATTAATCTCGATAACCTTTCGGTTTCAGAACTTCTCGGCCTCTTCGTTCGGATCCTTCAGGTTCTCAAGGAACGCAAAGTCGTTCGCAGTACCAACAATCCAGTCGCGGACTATGCAGAATACCTGGCAATTGAGGCTCTAGGACTTAAGCCTGCTCCGAAGTCCACGAAAGGCTTCGATGCAACGGATAGCAATGGGGTCAAGTACGAGGTTAAGGGCCGTCGCCCAACGCAGGCGAACAAGTCTCGCATGTTGAGTGCTATCCGCGATTGCGACGCAGGACACTTCAACTTTCTGGTCGGGGTGCTCTTTAACGAAGACTTCAGTTTTGATAGGGCTTGCGTTGTTCCCTTCAATGTTGTGCAAACGACAGCCAGATATAGAAAGCATGTGAACGCGCACATCCTTGAGTTGAAGGACGCCCTTTGGCAGGTAGAGGGCGTTAGAGACATAAGTGCTGAGGTTCGAGGAGTGATCGCTCGAGATCAGGGGGTAAAGAATGCGCGATGACCCTACGTACATCGCAGCTGCGTTTCTCGACGAAGTGGGCCGCAGCTATCGCGCGCACAAGCGCATGGCGGAAGCTGCCATGGCGCAGGTGGCGGATGATAGGTTCTTCAAGCTTCTGGATGCCGAATCAAACAGCCTGGCGCTGCTGGTGAAGCACATTGCTGGCAATCTGCGCTCGCGCTTCACAGACTTCGGCACCAGCGACGGCGAAAAGCCCGACCGCCATCGTGACAATGAATTCATCATCGTGGAAGCGGACACGCGCGAAGTTTTGATGCAGCGCTGGGATGAAGGTTGGGGACTGCTCTTCGCAGCTATTGGTACGATGCAGCCGACGGACCTCACCCGCACTGTGACCATTCGCCACGAACCGCATACCATTCTGCAGGCTGTCAACCGCTCGCTCAATCACATCGTCTATCACGTAGGCCAAATTGTGTTTCTGGCCAAGCATCTGCGTGCTGAAGGGGCTGGCTGGCAGACGCTTAGTGTGCCACGCGGCCAGTCCGAAGAATTTAACGCCAAGATGTCCGAAAAGCTGTCCGCCAAATTCAGAACGCCCACCACGCCCACACAGCCCGGTGAACTTTCAAGAAAAGACTATTCAGGAGAAACCAAGTGAGTTGCTGTCACCGTCTGCTGAACCTGCCCGCCTCGATTCTTGTCACCGTCATGGCCGTCTTGGTGTTTTCGTTTGGTGTTGCCGCGCAAGCACCGCCGCCTCCGCCTGCGGGTGCCACCGCTGGCCAGGTCTTTAAGAACGTGATGGTGCTGAAGGATACTCCTGCCGATCAGTTCATTCCGGCGATGCAGTTTATGGCGTCGTCGTTGGGCACCACCTGCGATACCTGCCACATGCAAGGTGCGCCCGAGAAAGACGACAAAGACGAAAAGAAAGCCGCCCGCAAGATGATGGAGATGATGTTTGCCATCAACAAGATGAACTTCGAGGGCGAGCGCAACGTCACTTGCTACACCTGCCACGTGGGTTCGTTGCGCCCCGGCGTTACCCCACCCGTCGCAGGTGATGATGCAGCCGCGGCGCATCCTGAGCGCGACAAGAACGCCCCGGCCGCCGATGCAGTCTTTGCGCGCTACATCCAAGCGCTGGGCGGCGAGGCGGCGATTCGCAAAACCAACTCGCGCGTGATGCACGGGCAAATGGAAATGGCCAACGGCATAAAGACCGCGATGGACGTGTATGCTGTCGCGCCTAACAAGCGCGCGGCGGTGGTCAAGTTCCCAGACGGTGAAAGCGCGACCGTTTTTGACGGCGAGCGCGGATTCCTGACCAGTCGCCACGGAGTGCGTCCGGTGACCGGCGGTGAATTGGAGGCGCAGCAGCTGGATGGAGACTTTTATTTTTCGCTGCGGCTGAAGGACATTTTCCCCAAGACACGTGTTTTTGGCTTGGAAAAAGTGAATGGCCAGCCCGCGCGATTGGTGGTGGGAGTGCGTGAAGGCAAACCCCCGGTCCGGCTGTACTTTGCGGAAGACAGCGGCCTACTTGTCCGCATGGTGCGCTATGTGGAGACTCCGCTGGGCCGCAACGCTACTCAGGTGGACTACGCCGACTTCCGTGAGTTGAACGGTGCCAAGGTGCCCTTCCAGTGGACTATTGCGCGGCCCAACGGCGCCTTCACCGTGAAACTCGACAAGGTAGAAGCCAACGCAGCAGTAGACGAGAAGCGCTTTGTGATGCCAGCGACGCCCCCGGGAATGGGCGACGGGCCGCCAAAGCATTATTAGGTGAGAAGTGCACAAGGGTAGTACGGAACAGAGGGCTGGCCGGTGCTACACTAAGTAGTTTTCGGCCAGCCCATTTCGGGTGGCCTCATTTGTTGCGAATTCATACCGGTTCAGGAGCGCCCTTATGTCCTATCCAGCAGCCAAGACCATGCAGGTGGTGCGCAAGTCCACCGCTGCCGCAGGCAGTGAAATTTGCCAAGTTCCAATCCCCACTATCGGCCACACTGATGTGCTGGTGCGGGTGAAGGTGGCGTCGGTTTGCGGTACGGATCTGCATATCTACAACTGGGATTCGTGGGCGCAGCGCCGCATCAAGCCGCCGCTGGTGCCGGGTCACGAGTTTTGTGGCGAAGTGGTGGCAGTCGGGAGCGAAGTAACCAGCGTGAAGGAAGGAGACTTTGTCTCCGCCGAGATGCACGTGAATTGCGGCAAGTGCCTGCAGTGCCGTACCGGTGAAGCGCACATCTGCCAGAATGTGAAGATTATCGGCATTGACGAAGATGGCGCGTTTGCCGAATTTGTGAAGATACCGGAATCGAACATCTGGAAGCTCGACCCGGCGATTCCCGAAGAATACGCATCCATTCTGGATCCGCTGGGGAACGCGGTGCATACGGTGCTGGCGGGTGAAATTGCCGGTAAGACGGTGGCGATTACCGGCTGTGGACCGATTGGTTTGTTCTGCATTGCGGTAGCCAGGGCAGTGGGTGCTTCCACTGTTTTCGCGCTGGAGATTAACGAACACCGCCGCAAGCTGGCGAGCGAGATGCATGCCGACTATGTGCTCGACCCCACGACGCAAGATGTCCGCGGCATCATTAAAGAAGCTACCGGCGGACAAGGCGTGGATGTAGTGCTGGAGATGGCGGGCCATCCGGACGCGATTCGCCTGGGCTTTGATGTTGTGCGCTCGGGCGGCAGGGTATCGTTGCTGGGGCTGACCTCCAAGCCAGTTTCGCTCAATTTCAGCGAAGACATCATCTTCAAAGGGTTGACGATTCAGGGCATCAATGGGCGTCGCATGTACCAGACGTGGTACCAGATGACCTCGCTGCTGAAGACGGGCAAGCTGGACCTGCATCCGGCGATTACAGACCGCATTCCCATGACCGATTTTGCCAAAGGCATGGAGCGGCTACGGACGGGCGAAGCCAGCAAGATTTTGCTGTATCCGAATGGGGTGAAGTAGACGGAACGCGGTAGAAATCTTGACCAAACGAATGTTTGGGATGACCCTCGTTAACTAACAGAACCGCTTTCCGTCAGACTTAGCTAAGGCGGGCCTTGTCAACGACCCTGCCTGCCCAAGCGGAGCTTGGGCAGGGCACCCGGCTCGGTGATTTACCCTCCAGCGATGGCACCGACGATCATGAAAGGCTCCGCGCCGCACGCAACCGCCTCGGGCAAAGGCGCATCCACCGATTCGAACGAAACATCCTGCTGGCAAGCGAAGAAGCGCAGAAATGCGCGGCGCTCACCGCTCACTTGGTCGCGCACCGTGCCCAGCAGGGTAGGGAAGCGCACCTCGAGTGCATCAAGAATCGCCCGCGTCGTCACCGGTTCGCATACTTCCAGTTGCACATCTCCGGTCACTTTCGCCAGATTCCGCAGGTGGTAGGGCATCACGACTGTTACATTCACCATGCCGCTCCGCCTACGCCAAGGTCTGCACTTCAACACTCAACACAGCGGGCAGATCGCGCACAATTGCTGACCAACTGTCGCCGCCATCGGGTGAGAAATAGACTTGACCGCCGGTGGTGCCAAAGTAAATGCCGCACTCGCCTTTGTCATCCAACTGGTCAATTGCCATCGCCTCGCGCAGCACATTTACATAGCAGTCCCGCTGCGGCAGTCCCTTGGTCAGTGCCTCCCATTCGTTGCCGCCGGTCTTGCTGCGGTAGACGGTAAGCTTGCCATCGGGAGGAAAGTGCAGACTGTCACTCTTGATGGGCACCACGTAGATCGTCTCCGGCGCGTGCGCATGTACGTCAATCACAAAGCCGAAGTCGGTGGGCAGGTTGCCGCTCACCTTGGTCCACTGGTCTCCTGAATTATCGGTGCGCATCACGTGCCAGTGCTTTTGCATGAACAAGGTGTTGGGTTTGGCCGGATGCTGCGCGATGCGATGCACGCAGTGCCCCACCTCCGCCGTCGGATTCGGCATAAAGTCAGAGACGAGCCCCTTGGTGATGGGCGTCCATGACTGCCCGCCGTCTTCCGTGCGAAACGCGCCTGCTGCAGAGATCGCGATAAAGATCCGCTGATGGTTAGTGGGGTCAATCACAATGGTGTGCAGTCCCATGCCACCCGCGCCCGGCATCCACTGCGCCCCCGTACCGTGGTTGCGGAGTCCGGTGAGCTCCTGCCACGTTGTGCCCGCGTCGGTGGAGCGGAACATCGCCGCGTCCTCTACGCCGGCGTACACTGTGTCGGGGTCGCTCAGCGAGGGCTCCAGGTGCCATACCCGCTTGAACTCCCAGGGATGCGGTGTGCCGTCATACCACTGGTGGGTGCCGGTATGGCCTTCGTAAGCGAACTTGTTGCCTACGGCCTCCCACGTCGCACCGGCATCATTCGAGCGCTGCATCACTTGCCCGAACCAACTGCTGGATTGCGAGGCGTACAGTCGGTTGGGGTCCACGGGCGAGCCCTTCACGTGGTAGACCTCCCACCCAGCAAAGTGCGGCCCGCTCACCTGCCAGTCTTGCCGCTTGCCGTCAGACGTAAGAATGAATGCTCCCTTGCGCGTGCCCACCAGTAATCGAACCTGACTCATGGCAATGCCTCCGAAACCCGAGTTCTAAAAAAGCGCAAGTCTGAAGGTAATACAAATCGCAGAACCGGGCAAAAGTTTCTTGACCGCAGAAGGCTTGTGTCTTTAATATTCGCGGTGCATACCGAGGCCGTTGCACCGGTTGCCGTACTGGAGTTGGCGCCTGCAGGGGAGTGCCCTGCCGCGAGCCATGCCGTACAAACCTCGCTTTCAAGGAGAACCAGAATGTCCCATTCTGCCGACGATAAATATTTACGCATAGCGCTACTCGCAGTGGGTCTTGTATTCACATTCGGACTATATCCGCTTACCATCTTTTGGCCTGAGGGATGGTCCTGGCACACCGGCCATTCAGACTATCTGCAGATGATTCTGGGGGTATACGCGACATTGGGCGTCTTTCTAATGCTGGCTAGCCGCAACCCGAAGAGCCACCTAAGCTTGATCTGGTTCACCGTGTGGTCCAGTGTGGTGCACGGCGGCATTATGGCCGCACAGTCAGTGGCGACTCCGGAGCACATGGGCCATCTCTGGGGCGACGTTCTGGCGCTATTTGCCGTAGCGGCCGTGCTTGCAGTTCTCACTCGTCAAGCCACGTCGGCCACCGCCCACTAAATATCAGGTTCCAGATTTCAGGTACCAGCGCGGTGCGCAACCCGAGTTACCGCACTGGCTGATTGGTAAAGATGAATTTGCCGCCGCTTTCCGCCAGCGTGTAGATGGTTTCGCTGGCAAGCTGAGGTGGGGCGGCCTTGTCTGTCCACAGATAGATTCGGTGGGGGCCGTTCCACAGCGCGGCGAAGGAGTTGTCGTCTTCGAAGATGGCAGGGGCATCGGGCCAGTAGGAGCCGAACCACAGGTTGCCGCTGCGGGCGTTAAGTATATGCACCTGCTGCTGAGTGTAAAAGTTGACCGACGAGCCGACCTTGTACTCGCCATCAATCACAATCACGTCGCCGGGCTGGAGGCGCTGCGTAATTGCGGCGGCCAGCTTTTGCGACGAAAGTATCGGCGAAAAGGTGCTAAACGCCGTGTGAATGCAGAGCAACAAAATCGCAGCCATGGTAGCCAGCGTGAAGTTGGCCTTTGCGGCTTCATTCTTGCGACGATACCACCAGTTCAGCAGCGTACCCAGCAGCATGGCCAGTGACACGCCGAGCAGCGGCACGCGGAAAACGCCGAGCGCACGTGGGGTCAGGTCAAAGATGTGGCCAAAACTGAGCTGGTAGTCTTCCGGATTTTTTTTGAGCAGGTCGGCGAGGTCGGCTCCAGCGGCGGAGGTTTTCGATTCGGCCAGCAGCAACATGCCAGTGGCAAAGGCGAGTACGCCAATCACAGCCAATACCAGAGAAGAAATGCGACCGCTGCGGCGCTCGGCGGAGTCGGGTGCGGACGCGTCTTCGCGCTGCATCCAGCCACCGAGTAGCAAGGCAAGTGCGGGCAGCGCGGGCAGGGTGTAATACTCCTGCCGGGTAGAAAAACTGAAGAAAGCGACGATCAGTAGCGCCCACAGACCGAACACCAAGTTTGCCCGCTGACGCTCGTCGAGGCCGTTGCCGGACGTTCCATTTCGCCGGGCGCGGAACCGCCACGGTGCCTCACGCAAAGCCTGCGGCAAAAAAGCTGCCCAAGGGAACATCCAGACAATGGTGAGCGCCCAGAAGACGAGCAGGGGAACTTTGTCGTAATCCTTGGGATAGCGTTCGCCTATGTAGCGCAGAAAGTGTTCGTTGACAAAGTAAAACCAAAGGAAGCCCTTGGATTGGCCGACGGGCGGATTTTGGATGGCGGCTAGAATGTGCCAAGGCGCGCCCAGCGCCAGAAACACGAGCAAGCTGCTGACAATGTGCATCCGCCACAGGCGCCTCACGTTGCCGGTCAGCAGCAGGTAGAAGCAAATCACACCCACTGGAAAGACGAGGCCAATCAAGCCTTTGCTGAGGACGTTAGCGGCGGAGGCTGCCGCTATACCCCAACAGGCCCAGCGCGATGGCACCTCACCGCGCAGCGAGTGCAAGAAGAGGCCAAAGGTCACCACTAGCCAAACCCCAACCAAAAGATCGGGAATCAGGAAGCGTGTGTAGATGTAAGGGCCGATGGCCAGGCCCGCAGCCAGCGCAGCATAAAAGCCGCCGTCGCCGCCATAAATGCGGCGGCCGAGACGGTACACCAGCAGCATCAATGCCAGCGCGGCCAGCGCCATGGGCAGACGGGTGGACCAATCGTGCACACCGAAAACGGTATAGCTGGCTGCGGTCATCCAGTACAGGAACGGTGCTTTTTCCAGATAGCGAATCCCGTCCGCGTAAAGCGTCACCCAATCACCGCGCAGCACCATTTCTCGTGCGGCCTCAGCGTGAATAGTGTCGGCGTCGTCCATCAAAGGAGGCTGAAAGATGCTGAAGCCGTAGGTGCACAGCCAGAGGGTGAGCAGCACTAAGAGATGGGTGAGCGTCTTGCGGTCGGCGGCAGGCGTGGAGGGCCGCAAATCGGCCGCATCGGGGGGAGAGGTCATCATGCTGATAGAACTCTGATTTTATACGACAGCGCGGGCGGGTTGCGAGTAGCGAATGCGGAACTCCACCCTGAGTTTGTGAGCGCGGGCGCACAACTTTCGCGCACTCTACGTGAGCGATTTCGACCGGGTAGAATTTGTTCGACATTGCAAGCTCGCCGGGTTGTGGCGAACTTACTGCGATTTGACAGAAAAGGCGCGCTGGCCGCACCGGGCTTTAAGCAACGCGACGAGTTACGGCTTTTTGTCCGTATTCGGGGGGTTGGCCGGGTTTTCGCCGTCTTTCATGGCGGACTTGAAGTTCTTGATGCCGTCGCCCAAACCCTTACCAAGGTCGGCGAGCTTGCCGGGGCCAAAAATTAAAATCGCGATGGCCAGAATGACCAACAGTTCCATGGGACCAAGTCTGAATGGCATGAAAATCCTCCACCGGAGCAAACTCCGGACACTTCATCGGGGCGAGCCCGGAAGCGGAAATATGTGTACAACCATGATTGTAGGGCGAACGGGGCAGGGGGTCAAAGCACGAACGTGCTATATGCCTGCCAGACCGGAACCGGGTCAGGTACCCCGAGTGGCGGCAGGATGCTGGTCTGCGCTGCAAGGTTTCCGGGCCTGGGGGCTAAATTCCGGCAATCAGCCCAGCCAACAGGGCGCAGCGCCAAGGAATATCGGCAATCGCGATAGATTCGTGGGGCGAGTGCGCCCCTTCGCCCACGGCACCGAGGCCATCCAGCGTAGGAATACCCAGCGCGGAGGTGAAATTGCCATCTGAGCCGCCGCCGACCGCGGCCTCGGCGAGATCGTGGCCAAGTTCAGCGGCAATGCGGCGGGCGGCAGCGAAAAGCTTGGCTCCGGCAGCAGTTCGCTCCAACGGCGGCCGATTGAGGCCGCCGGTCAGTTCCAACGAGCAGCGGAAATCAGCCGGGCGCAGGCTGCGCATCCGTTTCTCAATGGTCGCCGCATCACGCAGCCTTGTGATGCGGACATCAATGCCAGCTTCCGCCTCGGCAGCAATCACGTTTACCCGGCTGCCGCCGCGGATAATGTCGGTGCTCACGGTCAGGCCGCGGTCAGGTTGGGCGAAGCTGGCGATGCGGCTAATCTGGTGGGCGATTTCGTGAATGGCGTTCGCCCCCTTTTCGGGATCAAGGCCCGCATGAGCCGAAACACCCTTTACGCGCAGTTTATATTCGCCGACGCCCTTGCGGGAGGTCTTCAGCGCGCCGCCGGGGCCGAGCGCAGGCTCCAACACGAAGACGGCTGCGCATTTCTGGGCAAGGGCCTCGGTGATGATGCGTGAGCTGTCGCTGCCGCACTCTTCGTCAGAAACAGCGAGAAGCGTGACGGGGCGCGGCAGGCCACCATAATCGCGGTAGGCTGCGATCACCTCCATCGCAAAGGCGAGCCCAGCTTTCATATCGAAGACGCCCGGGCCATACAACTTTCCCATTGCCACTTTGCAGGGCATGGCGGCGAGTGTACCCATCGGGTAGACCGTGTCGTAGTGGCCCAGAAGCAGAATGCGTGATCCCGCTTTGTTGGTGGATGGGCCGAAGTCGGCCTGCACGTGATTGCCAGCCTGCTTCTGGCGGTGGATCTTGACGCGGCCACCCAGGCCAGTGAACTTCTGGGCCAGTACTGCGGCGAGACGATCGAGTGCGGCCTTATTGTCACTGGGCGATTCAAACTCTACCAACTCGCGGATGGAGTCTACGATGCTGGTGCGGCGGGTTGCGAAATGCTGGAACCATTGCTGCGGAGAGGTCGAATTGGTGGTGGCTGGCATAGAAGGTGGCTCCAGTGCCGGGCGGCCTTTGCCCCGACTCTCCCTCCACCATACTAGGAGCGGACACTGAGCCGTGCAGTATAATCGCGATTTGTGCCCGTGCGCCTATTATGACTGAGACCGCCCAACCCGTTGCTGAGTTTGCAGCAGCAACCGAAGCGAACCTGCCGCAATCTCTGGATGTTATTGCCATCCAGAAGCTGCTGCCGCACCGCTATCCGTTTTTGCTGATCGACCGCATTGTGGAAGTGAAGGCCCACGAGAGCATTGTCGCGATCAAAAATGTGACGGTGAACGAGCCGTTTTTCCCCGGCCACTTTCCGGGTCAGCCGATTATGCCCGGCGTGCTGATTGTGGAAGCAATGGCGCAAGCCGGCGCCGCCTTGCTGCTGCTGGAAATGCCGAATCGCGCCGAGATGCTGGTGATGTTTGCCAGCATCGAGCGGGCACGCTTCCGCCGTCCGGTGGTGCCCGGGGATCAGTTGCGCATTGAGGTGAAGGTGCTGGCATGGCGTTCGACCGCTGCGCGCATGGAAGGCATCGCCTACGTAGACGGCAAGAAGGTTGCCGAAGGCCGGGTGACGTGCCGGCTGGTGCCGCGGGGCATGAAGGCCGCCGCTGAGGGCGTTGAGGGCTAGCCCTGGCAGGCAGTGCCAGTGCCTGTGGCGCGGAGAAATCGCATGAGCATTCACCCCACCGCCGTCGTGCATGAATCCGCGAGGATTCCCGAGTCGTGTGAGATTGGCCCCTTTTGCGTGATTGGCGCGGAGGTGGAACTCGGCCAAAGCTGTCGGCTCGACTCGCACGTGGCGATCCAAGGTCCCACCAAGATTGGTGGCAACAACCGCTTCTTTCCGTTTTGCTCCATCGGCATGGCTCCGCAGGATATTTCCTATCGCGGGGAGCCCACGCGTCTGGAAATTGGCGACGACAACGAGATTCGCGAGTTTGTCACCATCAATCGCGGCACGGTGAAGGGGCACGGCGTCACTCGCGTCGGCAGCCACATCCTCATCATGGCATATTCACATATTGCGCACGATTGCATTGTGGGTGACCACACTATGATGGCGAATGCGGCTACGCTGGCAGGCCATGTAACGATTGAAGAGTGGGCGACGGTGGGGGCATTTTCGGCCGTGCATCAGTTTTGCCGTGTGGGGGCACATGCCTACATCGGCGGTGGCAGCATTGTGACCCGCGACGTGCTGCCGTTTTCCAAGACAGCTTCCGAGCGCAACGTAAACGCCTATCGGGCGAATGCAGTGGGCTTGCAGAGGCGAGGCTTTGACGAAACTCGCATCGCGCGCATCAACCATGCTTTCAAGGTGCTGCTGACTTCCAAGCTCAACACCACGCAGGCGCTGGAAAAGCTGCGCGCCGAAGGCGATCAGGGCGAAGACGTCGCGATGATGATTCGCTTTATCGAGAGTGCCGAGCGCGGCGTGATTAAATAGCGGATCCCCATAACAAGGCTATTCCAGAAGCAACGAAGGACCTTCCATGAAACTCGGCTTAATCGCGGGCAACGGCCGCTTCCCCATGCTGGTGCTGGATGCCGCGCGGGCGCGCGGGTATGAAGTGGTGGTGGCCGCGATCAAGGAAGAGACTTTCGCTGAGATTAGCGAGCACGGTGCTGCCTCCGTCTATTGGTTCTCTTTGGGCGAGCTTTCGCGGTTGATTGAGATGTTTCAGCGCGAGGGTGTGACTCGCGCCGTGATGGCTGGGCAAGTGAAGCACAAGCAAATATTTTCGGCGATTCGCCCGGACTGGCGACTGGCGAAGCTTTTGCTTTCGCTCCGCACCCGCAATACCGACGCCTTGCTAAGCGCGGTAGCCAAAGTGCTGGGCGATGAAGGCATTGTGCTGGAGAACTCTACGTCACTGCTGGAGCCGCTGCTGGCCAAAGCTGGCGTGGCTTCCAGTCGTGCACCGAGCGAAAGCGAACTGCAGAGCATCGCGTATGGCCGCAACGTGGCGAGGCATTTGGCTCAGTATGATATCGGCCAGACGGTGGTGGTAGCAGAATCGGCGTGCGTAGCCGTCGAGGCCATGGAAGGCACGGACGCCACTATTGCTCGCGCCGGGGAACTGATGCGGTCGCTAGAGGAAGATGCCGAGAGCGGCGACGGAGTTGGCAGCGGGGGCGCGACGTCCACGCTGAGCCGCTCACTGGTGGTGGTAAAGGTCGCCAAGCCGAATCAGGATATGCGTTTTGACGTGCCGGTGATTGGCGTTAAGACGTTTGAGACGATGCATGCAGCGGGCGCGACCTGCTTGGCTGTAGACGCGGGCCAGTGTCTGCTGATTGATGGTCAGGCGGGGATCGAAGTGGCAGACCGGTTGCGGATTGCCATCGTCGCGGACTAGCGGTTTGCTGCCGGCGGACTGAGTTTTGCTGCCCGATGAAGCGAACTGCTGCAACTTGAGTGACAAGGATACCGCACCATGAGTGAAGCTTCTCGCATCGCCGATCAGATCAAGAACGCGCTGGAAGGGCCAGCCTGGCACGGGCCGTCGCTGCTGGAGGCGATTGAAGGTGTCACTGCGGAGCAGGCGGCGAAGCATCCTATCGCGGGTAGCCATTCCATCTGGCAACTGCTGGAGCACTGCACCTTTTGGGTGGAGGCGGCGCGGCGAAGGCTGCACGGCGAGGTGGTAGAGCCGAGCACCGATAGCGAGAACTTTCCGGAGCCGCCAGGGGACAGCGAAGTCAGCGAAAGCGCCTGGCGGCGCAGCGTGATGAAGGTGCGTCAGGCACACGCGCAACTCATAGATGAAGCCATCACACTGAGTGACGCGCGGCTGGCGCAAACCATTGCCAACGACTGGGACGTGTACTCCACCCTGCACGGCGCAGTGCAGCACACCCTTTACCATGCCGGGCAGATCGCCATTCTGAAGAAGCTGGTGTAGGGTTGGCGCGGAGTGCAGGCGGCAATCTGCCAAGGCCGCTTTTTGTTTCCCCACTGTAACTTTTTGCTCCCCACCCCGTAACCTCTCACGAACATGATGACAGAGTTTGAGGCACTCTATCGGCGCTACGCAGCGGATCTCTATCGCTTCTCACTTTACTTGTGCGGGAACGTGAGCGATGCGGAAGACATTGTGGCGGAAACGTTTGCGCGGGCGTGGACAGCTCCGGGGGCCATCCGCCACGAGACGGTAAAGGCATACCTCTTTGCAATTACGCGAAATTGTTATCACGACCGGGGCCGCCAGATTCGGCGTCGCGGTGAAGTGGAACTGGAGCAAGACTTCTGCTCGCAACGCCCTGGCCCGGAAGCGGCAAGCCAGGCACGAGCGGAACTGGATCATGTATTGCAACGACTGAAGGCATTTCCTGAAGTGGACCGCGCGGCGCTGCTGCTGCGCGCCGTGGAGGGAATGCCTTATGAGGAAATCGCGGCAACGCTGCAGATTTCCGTGGGGGCCGCCAAGGTGAAAGTTCACCGTACGCGGGCCAAGCTAGCCGCTCTGATGAGCGGAGGAAAGGTGACAAAGCAATGAGCGTTACTAGGCACGTGATTGAGGACCTTATCCCGGTGTATTTGGCAGGCGATGCTTCGGGCGACACCAAGCGGCTGGTCGAGGAATTTTTGGCGGGCGATCCTGAAGTGGCGCGTCAGGTGGAAGAGCAGAGGCGCGCCTACTCGCTGCCGCCGGTGCAGGCGGAGCTGACGCCAGGCGCAGCCGTAGAAGTGCGAGCGCTGGAGAAAACGAAGGCGCATCTACGCAAGCGCAGCCGGCTGCAGGCATTCGCCATTCTGTTCACCGGACTTCCATTGGCATTTGTATACCAGCACGGACGCGTGGCGTGGACGATGTGGCGCGATGCGCCCACCGAGGCACTAATCTTCTTACTCTGCGCGCTGGGCTGCTGGGTGGCATGGTTTGCGGGGGGGCGCAGGCTGCGGGCTGGCCTTTAGGCCAACCCGCGCTATACTGGGCGTCGCTGTAACGTTTTTCAGGAGAGTTCGCTCTGGGCAAAGATACTCAGTTGCATGTTGCGGTGGTGGGCGCGGGCGCGTTTGGCAAGAACCACGCCCGCGTCTATCACACTCTTTCGCTGGAAGATCCCTCCCTCCGTCTCGCGGCCGTCATTGACGCGGACGCCGATCGCGCCGCCGCCATCGCCGCCGAGTTCGGCGCCCAGCCCTTCACCTCCGTCGCCGCCGCACTGGCCGGGGGCAAGCTGGACGCAGCCTCCGTCGCCGTGCCTACCATCCATCACCTCGCCGTGGCGCGCGAGCTGATGCAGGCTGGCGTGGATGTACTGATCGAAAAGCCCATTGCCTCTACCGTCGCAGAAGCGGATGAGTTGGCGGCAGTCGCTCACCAGCACGGCCGGGTCGTGCAAGTCGGCCACTTGGAGCGCTTCAATCCAGCGGTAAGGGCGACGGTGCCGCTCATCACCACCCCCATGTTTTTCGAGGTGCATCGGCTTAGCATTTTTACCCCGCGCTCGCTCGATGTGGACGTGGTGCTCGACCTGATGATTCACGACCTCGACATCGTGCTCTCACTGGTCAACTCGCCCGTGCGCGAGGTCCGCGCCGTCGGTCTGCCCATCCTCACCGAGAAAGTGGACATCGCCAACGTGCGGCTGGAGTTCGACTCCGGCTGCATTGCCAACCTTACGGCGAGCCGGGTTTCCACCGAGCGCGTGCGCAAGCTGCGCTTCTTCCAGCCGCACCAGTACATTTCTGTGGATTACGGCCGTCAGGACGTGCTGGCGTTCACGGTGGAGAGCGATGCATCTGCCTCGGTGATGAGCCAGTTGCTGGCGGGCAGCGAACCTACGCCGAATCCGCAGATTCACATGTCGCGACCGCCAATTCAAGCCGAAGAGCCGCTCACGGCAGAGATTAAGGCATTCCTCAATTCGGTGCGGGAGCGATCGGTGCCGGTGGTTCCGCTGCAAGATGGCCGCCGCGCACTTGCGCTGGCGTTGCAGGTGCTGGAGGAAATTGCCGAGCATAGCCAACGCGCAGGGCTAGCCAAGCTGATGCAGAGCTAGCCGCTGACCTAGCCGCAGAGCTAGCCGCCAAGCCGCGGAAAGCACTTCACAGCGGCAAAGGAACCACACTCAGAGAATCACAATGGTGATGCCGCGGTTGCCTCGTCCCCAGTCGGCGTCTTGCTTCAGACCGGGATGCTGCTTGACCAGCCCCCAAGCGTCGGCATCGGCCATGCGCCAGTTCTCGCCGAAGATCGCGTGACGCACTTGGCCGTCGCGCTGCAACTTCGTCAAGGTGGCGCCTAGAGCGGAGCGCAGACTGCCACCCACGCCGCTGGAACCGTAGCCGTGGATGATCTTGAGGCCGAATTCGCGGGCGGCGCGGGCACGGGTAAGTTCCGCAGCCAATCGGCTACGCGCCTGCTCCACGCTAGGCATTCCGTCTTCCAGATTGACAATGCGCAAGGTGGCTGCCATGGCTTTGTGAGTCTCCGCCTAGAGACTATTGTGATTTTAGCGCGGCTGGCGACGCGGCGCTTGCCGCGTGCATCTAACTGAAATCACCACTGCGTCCCTAGCATCGCTTAGGAAAATTGGGCACCCAGTTCATATCCAGCGGCGGGAATGAGAGAATAGTAAGACGTTGAATTCAGAGTGTAATTTCCGCTCTCCGCAGGGAGCCGTAGGACAAATCTGCATTTTGTTCGTCTGATATTTGATCAGTGCCGCCAGCAAAACCCTTGAAATTTCCCAGCCCCATTCCGCCGCCTGACGAGCTCGACCCACTTGACCCTAGCGCCGAGAGCGGCCCTAGCCGCGATCAGTTGGACTTGTTTACCGAGCCCCAGATTCCCGGCTCACCGTTTGGCACGCCCGAAGATGCCTTCCACTTGTTGCTGGAAGCACAAGATGAGTTGCAGGCAGCGCGCCGCCGCGAAGCGCTGTGGATCTCCATTGCCGTCCATGCGGTGCTGATTTTGATTTTGGTGAACCTTGGGTTCCTCTCCAGCCTGTTTCCGGCGCGTAAGCCGCTAGCCGTAATGACGCCGAGCGATGTGTTGAATCAAAAAGACCTTACCTATCTGGAACTGCCACCGGACCAACTGAAGCAACTGAAGCCGCCTGATACCAATGTAATTTCAGACAAAAACCGCATTTCGGCGTCGCTGCACCCTGACCAGAAGATGCTGAAGCAGATGCGGGATAGCGCGCCTCCGCAGCCGCAAGGGCCGCAACAGCCGCAAATGCCAGCACCCCAACCACAGGGGCAGCCGGAGCAATCGCAAAATCAGCCGCAACCGTCGGTGACGCAGCAGGAAGCTCCTCCCGAGGATGCCAAGCTGCAAGTGCCGGTGGCGAAGCCCAGCTTTAAGACGGGCGGCTCGGCGGGCTCAGTGTTAGACCAAGCCACGCGCCATGTGGCAGAGAACCGCGGTGGTGGCAGCGGCGGGTCGTATGGCGACTTTGGCCGCGCCCAGCCCGGCGGTGGCCGCGAAGCCGCAGGCGTGGAAATCCTCAGCGACACCATGGGCGTGGACTTTGGCCCCTACCTGCAGCGGGTGAAGCACGCCGTGGAGGGCAACTGGTACGCCGTGATTCCAGAAATCGCCAAACCACCGCTGCTGCGGGAAGGCAATGTGGTGATTGACTTCGTGATCCTGAAGGACGGCCGTGTGGCCGGGATGCGCGTGGCGGGGCCGTCCGGCGAATCGTCATTTGACCGCGCAGCCTGGAGCGGCATTTCCGCGTCGAATCCATTTCCGCCTCTGCCTGCGGAGTTTCGTGGAGAATATCTACAGTTGCGCTTCCACTTTTTCTATAACCCCAAGGCTGGCGAATTGCGGTAGCTCAGTCTGGCCTTCGGGGAGCGTGGTTCCCCAAGCAGGCTTGCGGATGCAGAAACGGTAGAGCGGGACTTCCGGTATTTGCAAGAGCTGGAGGGAGTGACGGTTCAGGCTCGGCACGGCTGCGAATTCTTACCCTACTATAGTTATTTAATAACAAAACATTGATTTTGGCCTGCGCTTTGCGCCCGCTTTTCGTCAACGACAATCGCCGCCCTGTCCGCAATTGCGCGGATCAGGGCGGGGTACTCGGGTGCTATGAATCGCCGTCCTCATCTACTCATCTACCAGACTCGGCAACGCTCCTTGGGAGCCATGGGCGTGCCCGCAGCGCAGTGGAAGGCTTGCTGGAACTGAGGCATATTCACTAATACGCCGTTGGCCCGATACTTTTCTGGCGAGTGCGGGTCGGTGGTTGCCCGCGTCCGCTTCTCTTCCTCGCGCTCGTTGGTGCACCAGCTTTGCGCGTAGCCAACAAAGAATCGCTGCTCTGGGGTAAAGTCTTCGGCGGACTCCAGGTGCTTATCCTTTTCCGCACCTTGCCAGGCCACGTAAGCAAGAATCAGGCCGCCCAGGTCGGCGACATCCTCCCCGAGCGTCAATTTGCCGTTGATTTTTATATCGTCCACGATCGTGTAACCCGAATACTGCGTTGAGATGCAGGCAGCGCGCTTCTCAAACTCCTTGGCATCTTCGGGCGTCCACCATTCCTTCAGGTTGCCTTCGGCATCGTAGCGGCGGCCTTGGTCGTCGAAGCCGTGCGTAAGTTCGTGGCCGATGGTGCCCCCCGTGTTGCCGTAATTTGGGGCATCATCTTCGGCAGGGTCAAACAGCGGCGGCTGCAAAATGCCAGCGGGAAAGTTGATGTCGTTCATCTGCGGGTTGTAATAGGCATTCACGGTGGGCGGAGTCATGCCCCATTCGCCTCGGTCGAGTGGCTGGCCGATTTTCTGCAACTGGCGTTGAAACTCAAACTTACCCGCTCGCTGCGAGTTGCCGGCGAAGTCGCCACGCACTACTTCTACAGCAGAATAGTCGCGCCACTTATCGGGATAGCCAATCTTGTTTGCCACGGAGTGCAGTTTTTCCAGACCACGCTTCCGGGTAGGGGCAGACATCCAATCGAGGGTGGAGATATCCTGCTCCATGGCAGTTTCAATACGATGCACCATGTCCACTACGCGAGCTTTTTGATCGGCCGTAAAGTATTTTTCGGCGTAGGCCTGACCCAGCGCTTCGCCAAGATCGCCATCTACATAGCGTACACAGCGCTTCCAGCGTGGTTGCAGTTGCTGCGCGCCGCGCAATACCTTGCCATAGAACTCGAACCGTTCCTCCACAAATGCCGCCGAAAGAGCTTCAGACTGCATGTGCGTCAGGTGCCAGCGCAGATAGGTCTTCCAGTGAGCCAGCGGCTCAGTCTGCAACTGCGTGTTCAATGTCTTAAAGAAGTTCGGAGCATCCACATTGAGCGCGCGGTGAGTATCCACGCCCAGCGCCTTGAAGTATTCGTTCCAGTGGATGGCGGGCGCCAGCGCCGCAAGCTGTGCCACCGTCATCTTGTGGTAGGTGTTATCCGGGTCACGGCGTTCCACGCGGGTCTGCGACCCCTTCGCCAGCGCCGTCTCAATGCGCAGCACCACTGCGGCATTCATCTTGGCCACGGCAGGCTTATCGCCGAGCAAGGCAAAGGTGTGGGTGACGTGTTGCAAGTACGCCGCTTTGGTCTCCAGCGACTTCTTGTCCGTCTTTAGGTAGAAGTCGCGGTCGGGCATGCCGAGGCCACCCTGATCCGCATCGGCGATGAATTCAGTGGAATTTTTGGCATCCTGCGTGGAGCCGAAATTGAACAGGGGCCCGCTGCCCATGCGCTGATGGAAGTCAGCGATTAGGGGAGTGATCTCGGCCTTGGACTTGAGCGCTGCAATGCGGCCAAGGTCAGCTTGGATCGGGGCAGCGCCCTTATCTTCGGCAGCCTTTTCGTCCATGCAGGCGGCATAGTAGTCGCCCGCCTTTTGCTGATAGGGCGCCCGGTTGGGGTTGGGTTGTGCCAGGTCGTCCAGCAAGCTACGCAGCCGCTCGCGGGTTTCGTCGCTCACTTTGGAGTAGGCGCTCCAATTGCTCTGGTCGGCGGGAATGGGGTTCGCCTTCATCCAGCCACCGCAACTGAAGGTGTAAAAGTCGGTGCAGGGATCCACTGTGCGGTCGAGCGAAGTGGCATCCAGCACCGGCTTGGGCTTTTCGGTTTGCGCCAAAGCAAGCAACGGCAGAGTCATAAGAGCGAGCAGAAAAAGAGCAGAACGGCGTACACGCATCAGGGCCCTCCGGCAGAAACGCACGCCTCAGCGTGCCGCAACCAGTGTAGAGGAAGACTCCAGCCACCCAAAGCGTAGGCCGCCGGTGGTGCGCTGGCTGCCCCACGTCTCGTTCGGTTTCTGGAGGCCGCCCGACCTTCCGGCACGATCCGGCCCCCATCTCAACCGCGTGGAGCCGGACTCCCTCGCCTGCCCTTGGGGATGCAGTCCCGAAAACGCCCCGCCAGGTGAGCTACCCCGACAGCCGCAGATAACCCAGGTCATGGGTGCACCTGCCTGCCAATCTGTTCCTAAATGGCGCGGGATGGCGCTAAGTGAGATATCACATACCGCCCGCGCTCCCTGCTGAATTTTTCGATTGACACCCAGATGAATGCGGCACACACTCCGTATTGTGCTTGAGGTTCGCATCGGCAGCCCCGCTGCCGATGCCGAACCGACCCCAGGGGCAATAACCTTCGTGTGTCTTTCGAAATTCAGTAAGGGAGCATGATATGGAGCCGTACGTTATAGTATTTCCCAACCAAATCTGCGGAACGGGGACGCCGCCACAGCAGCTAGAAATCACCGTAGACGGTGCTGGTATTGACAGCAACGGTAACGTTTTTGGCATTGGCTACATATATGTTTACGACAACTCTCTGCCCCAAGCGGAAAACTTCGCCAACATCAAGGCGGGGATTGTGCAGCAGGCTGCCGCCAGCGGCATTAAGGTAGCTACCAACAACGTAACCCTGCTGATGGCGGTGAACTAATGACTAACTCAGTCAAAACCGGACGCAGGGAGTTACTCCGCAAGCTGGCCGGGACGGCGGCGGTAGCCGGACTCGCCGCCGCGCTGCCTCGTTCCGCCCAAGCTGAGACCAGCGCGCAGGCCGACACTTCCGCCGCAAGCGGCAGCGCCACGGTGCGCGTCATCCTAGCGGACGGCGTCAGCGTGCAATGGCTGGCAGTGACCGACGGCGGCATCACGGTCGGCGGCAAAACGGCAATCAGCGGCAAGACCAGCGGCTTGAATGGTGCCATCGTCAACGC
>JANXUR010000027.1 GCA_025356095.1 Acidobacteriaceae bacterium
GCATCCATAGTGTACGCCTCGCCCCAGCAGTGCGAAGGGCTGGTGGCGTGGGTGGATGTGGTGTTGGCCGTGGCCAGCCGGTTCAGCGCATCGTAGCGGTACACCGTGCTGCGCGTACTGTCGCGGTTGTTGGTGATGCCCATGACGTTGCCGTTGTCCCCGGCTCCCCAAGCGTAGTTGTAAGTAAGGTCGAGCAGGTTCGCCGGGGTGGAGTCTTGGTCGGTGCACAGGTGGGTGCTGACCAGCGCGGTGCCGGTGGTGCCGTACATCCAGCAGGGTTGCAGGCGGTTGTTGTAGATCTCGGTGAGAGACAGGGGCGCGCCCGTGCCCGCTGCCGCCGGGGTGTTCGTGGTGGCAGTCCATGCCTCGATATACCTCACCGGTCACAGCTTTCACCACGGCCGCTGAGGCAGCGGCAAGGTTTGGTCTGCTAACCGGGTGCCGCTCCGGTAGTCCTAATGAACTTGCCAATTCTTGCGCCGGGAGTACAATTAGGAGTATGAGGTTCAAGAAGACAGCGACGGGAATTCTGACACTGATGCTGGTGTTGATGTCCTGTCTGGCGTCGGCTTGTGCGGCGTCGTGCGACGCGAAGGCTCTCGGTTCAGTGTCCACCAATCGTACCGCTCCGTCTAAGCAGACACCATCTGACACCGCCTCAATGTCTAGCGATTGCAAGGGCATGACAGAAGGCGGAGACACTCAGACCGCGAAAAGCCAGACGGCGATCATTGTCGAGAATACTCAGTGTCTTCACACGGCGTGTAATCACGACGAAGCAGACATCGTCACCGATACGGCTGTCCACTTTGAACACGTTTATCTAGTTTCCCCTGTCTTCCTGACGGAGGTCACGAACGCTGACCTTCGCCAGTCGAGCACTCCCGCGTACTGCTCCCCTCCAAGTTCTCCCCTTTCCCGAATCTCCGCCCTCCGAATCTAGTCCCGACATTTCCTCGCCTATTTGACGCATTGCGTCCTGGCCGGAGTATGCCGTCTTGTCGTCCTATGCTCGAACGAGTTCGGGCGACTACATGCGATACGTCCTTTGCCGGTGCGCTTAATCAATGGCTTCACTGTCTCAGGAGTTCTCCATGGCCAATCGCCGCTCATTTCTTCAAAGTGCTCTCGGTATCACCGCAGGGCTGTTTACCACTGACAAGTTGCTCGCCGAGGCACCCCAAAGTGCCGCCCAGAAGTTGAAAAAACGCCGAATGCAAGGCGACCGCCCTGCATTTAATACTCCCGTCGTAACGCCGGATATTGGAGACTTGCCGTATACGATGGATGGCGATATCAAAGTATTCCACTTGATCGCGCAGGTCGTGGAACAACGGATCTCGCCGGACAAGAAAATTTACGCATGGGGTTTCAATGGCTCCGCGCCGGGACCAACTATTCAAGTCACACAGGGCGACCGCGTTCGGGTGATCTTCGACAACCAGCTCCCCGAACCAAGCTCCATCCACTGGCATGGATTTGAAGATCAAATCCAGTACGACGGCGAGCCAGGAATCAGCCAGCCGCCAGTCAAGCCCGGCGGGCGCTTTGTGTACGAGTTCGATATCCATCAGGAGGGGACGTACTTCTATCACTCCCATATGGCGATGCAGGAGATGGCCGGGATGCTCGGAACCTTCATCATGCACCCCAAGGAGCCATACAAGCCCCATTGCGATAAAGATTTCGCCATCAACCTGCAGGAGTACGCCGTACTCCCCAACAATACGGTCCCCAACACGATGAACATGGAGTTCAACTGGTTGCTGTTGAACGGCAAGGCTGGCCCGGCGACGACACCTCTCATCGTTCGCCTGGGCGACCGTGTGCGGGTTCGATTCGTAAACCTCGGCATGGACCACCACCCGATGCACATCCACGGACACACGTTCTATACGACGGGGACGGAGGGTGGAAGAATCCCCGAAGTAGCGTGGTGGCCTGGAAACACTGTCCTTGTGGGCGTCGCCCAGAGTCGCACGGTGGAGTTCGTAGCGAACAATCCCGGCGATTGGATGCTGCACTGCCACTTACCCCACCACATGATGAATCAGATGTCTTCCAACGTGGGCAAGATGACGCGAATGCCTGGAATGCCGGCAGGCGTAGACATGAATACCGGTATGGGAATGCTCCAAGGTACACCGGGAGCCCCGCTGGGGGATGACTATGGCACCAGCCTCGGGCGAGGAATGGGGGTCGGAGGGACCTCCGACATGGCTACGACGAACGGGCCACTGTCAGAGCCAAAAGCGAAAGAGGCTATGAAAGCAATGCAACATGGTTCCGGTCAGGACATGCCCGGAATGGACATGGGCGGAATGCAGATGGGTGACATGAAAGCTGATATTGCGCCGAACGCGAACGACGTTCCGAACTTTCCTCAGGACGCCTACATGGAAGGCCCGATGATGTCGATGGACAAGATGGTGGACCGACCGGAGAACTACGGTCTGAAGCCCGGATGGAGCCAGTTCATGCAAGGCATGATGACCTTCGTTCGCGTATTACCTCCCGACAAGTACGACGAGGTGATCGCTCAAATGAAGCAGGCTAACCGCCCGAACGATCCCTATTCCTCCGTCCTCAACCGCGGCTAAGCGCAGCCACATAGGAGAACAACGATGAAGACTTTAGCCATGGCCGCCGCGTTGTTGATAGCGACGAGTGCAGCCGCTCAAGACCAATCTATGGCCGGTATGCAGATGCCGGCACCGAAAAAGCCCGCGACCCAATCGCGCCAACCGTCCACGCCGACTAAGAAGCCCAAGACGTCCGCTCCCAAGTCGGATGAGATGTCTGGCATGGACATGAGCGGCGAGTCCCAAGGCAAGAAAAAGCCGATGGACGGCGTGGACATGGAGCATATGCAGGGAATGCAAATGGACGGTGCGGATGCTCAAGCCCCTGCTCAGGCATCCATTACTCATTCCACGATGACCCTGCAGGAACCGGAAGACCCGTCACATATGACGGGTAGCAACATTCCCGCTCCCGAACTCTTGAAGGATGTGGCGGGCCGTCCAGCGAAGACCCTTGCCGATTTTCTTGCTATGGCGGACAAGACCAATCCAACCATCGCTCAGGCCAACGCTTTCGTCCAACGCTCTTCGGCTCAGGCAAAACAAGCGGGGCTTTATCCCAATCCGACCGTCGGCTATCAGGGGGAACAAATACGCGGAGGGAGTTACGGGGGAGGAGAGCAAGGAGGGTTTGTTCAGCAGACGGTTGTTCTTGGCGGAAAGCTGGGACTTCGCCGCAATATCTATGACCAACAGAAGCGATCGGACGAAATCGGCGTGGAAGAGCAGACGCTTCGCGTTCACAGCGATGTGACGCAAGCCTTTTACTCCGCGCTCACTGCCGAGGCTCTTGTTAACGTCAGAAGGCGCTTGTTGGGGCTAACTCTCGATGCTGTCGAGACGGTACATCAACTCGCAAACGTGGGGCAGGCCGACTCACCTGACATTCTGCAAACGGAAGTGGAGTCGGAGCAGGCGAAGGTTGATTTTGTCCGCGCACAGCGCGAGTTCCTGCAAAGCTATCGCACGCTTGCCACAATGGCCGGGCAGCGGGACATGACCGTTTCGCCGCTTCAAGGAGACCTCGAACACCCTCCCTTGATTGATGCCGATCAACAGGTCGCGCTCATCGTGGCGAACAGCCCTGAGGTGAGACGCGCCCAGCAAGAAGTCACCATTGCCGAGGCGCGGTTGAAGGATGCGCGACGTGAACCGATCCCGGACCTTCAAATCAAGGTCGGAGAACAGTACAACGGCGAGTTTGTGCGAGAAAACCCGAATGTTCCGGCAGGCGCACAGAGCTTCGCCACTGCCGGGATCAACATACCTTTGTGGAACCACAATCAAGGCAACAAGGAGGCAGCCAGCGTAGAAATCGAACGTGCGCGCCAAGGCGTTCAGCGCACCCAGCTTTACCTTCAGCACGAAGCGTCGCCGCTTGCACAATCTTACGAGACTGCACGCTTCGAGTCGGATCGCTACAAGACTCAACTCATCCCACGTGCGCAACGTGCATACGAGCTCTACCTCACGAAGTACCAGAACATGGCGCAGGCTTACCCTCAAGTGCTCGTCTCACAGAGAACTCTGTTTCAGCTTCAGGTGAGCTATCTGATGGCCCTTCAAGAAACTTGGCGAAGTGCTATCGCGCTTCAAAACTTCACACTGACGGGTGGCCTCAATGACCCGCAATCGAGCGGCCCATCGACCACAACGGTCAATCTACCTACCTCCGCCGGAGGTGTTGAATGAGACGCCCTGTGGTAATTGGTAGTGCCTTCGTCGTAGTGGCCTTGGCTGTGTCGGTGGGAGCCTACGTTTACATGCGGACTGCGATGCACGGCTTCAGTGCGAGGGCAGAACCTTCCAGCACGGAAAGGATGCTCGCAACCTACGCCCGTGCGACAGCGATGCCATCGTCCGCGAAGACGATGAAGAATCCGGTACAAGGCAGCCCCGAAGTCCTCCACGAGTCCATGGCGCACTTTGCAGACCATTGTTCTGTCTGCCATGCGAACAATGGGACCGGTAATACGATGTTCGGCAACGGCCTTTATCCGAAACCGCCCGACCTTCGGCTTGCCCGCACTCAAGATCTCACCGATGGGGAAATCTTCTACATTGTGGAGAACGGAATCAGGATGTCGGGGATGCCTGCCTTTGGCGGATCGGACTCCAGCGAAGACAGTTGGAAGCTGGTCTACTTCATCCGTCACCTCCCTCGATTGACGCCTACTGAGGAGACCCAGATGGAGTCCTTGAACCCTAAGACTCCCGAAGAAGCGCAGGAGGATAGGGAGGAAGAGCAATTCTTAAACGGCGGAGAGCCTTCTGCCAAAACACCAACGATGGACCACATGAAAGGACACAAACAATGAAACGCTTATTTCTATTTGTTCTTACACTCGGGCTGTTCGCAACCACAGCCTTTGCTCACAACGGAATGATTCACCTGATGGGAACTGTATCTGCGGTCACGGACAACAGTATCAGTGTGAAAGGAACGGACGGCAAAACTCAGACCGCTGTAATCACGGCGACCACCAAATTCTCGAAAGGAACCGCTGCAGTTACGCTCAAGGACATCAAGGTTGGAGACCGCATCGTAATCGATACGACGAAGAAGGGAGAACAATTCACCGCCGTTGAGGTGAAGGTCGGCGCGATGAAGATGAGCGGCGATATGAGCGGCATGAAGATGGATCATCCTGCCGCGACGACACCTCACTGAAGCGCACGTTGACCCGTTTGTGTGGAAGGGTCGAGATACTGTGCTCCGTCCCTCCACTCAAGCGGAACAGAAGGAGAACCACGTGAGCAAACGACTCGCAAAATCCTTTGCCTATTCACCCACAACATATCGGATAGTCGAAGGACTCGAAAGAATTTTTACACCTCTGCGTTACTGGCATCGCGCGCAATACCAGCGTCATTTCAACAAGCTCTACAAGTGGGAGCGCATTTTCAGCGGCGTGTATCCATATTTCGGAACAGCCTTGAAACACATTCCAAGAGATCGACCAGTCGGGTATGACAACGCTGAGTCAGCAGTGTCATTAGGCCGACAGACGCCGATGCTGCCCAGCGAATACCCGGTCATCTATTGGCTTTCCAGACTTCTTCCGCTGAATCCGACGTTGTTGGATTTAGGCGGTCATCTCGGACTCAGCTACGAGTGGTACAAGAAGTACGACATCTATCCTCCGAATCTGCGCTGGATCGTTTATGACGTTCCGGCCGTAGTGCTGGAAGGGCAACGAATTCTTAAGGCCGAACCGAGAGACACTTCTCGACAGCCGGATTCAGGTGTTTATCCAGGTACGAGAGAATTTCTGGAACATTATCAATGGACTTACCTTCGGTCTTGAGTTGCATGAAGCGCCGTTCAATGTAGTTCAGCGCGACGCGCACAGCGCGAGGGCGAAGCGTATTGAGCGAGTAGCTCCATACATCCTTCTCAAGAGAGTCTGGTTCGTCGTAACACAGACATTCAGATTCGTCTTCCGAAAGCGTGTCGATAATTTTCCAAGCGAGAGGATCGAGATCGACCGGGAGAACGTCTTTCTTGATTGCGTCTTCAAGCATGTCAACGATTGCAAAGCGAGTCGGGAGCCAATCAGCATCGTGGCCGTGCCAATCGCTGTCGTTGGATTGTTCCGGGATAACGGCTGGGCGTTCGCAAATCCACTCTGCAAGTCCGGGGAGTGCAGGCCAAGCCAGATCGACATCTCGCCTCGTGGCCTCGCGGAATCCTTGAAGTGCCGCGCGCACATACGTCGGAGGCAGTGCTTTGAAGTCTTCGAGGCGTTCGGCATATCGCTCAGGAGCAGCCTCGATTGCAGCCATAAGCTCGCGTGCTAGTCCTTGATAAGAAGGACCAAAAGGTTCGCTCCGATTCGGCGACCATCTCCGAAGGTAGTTAAGCACCTCATCCACAGACATCGCCTGAAGGTCGGCGCTATCGGCGGGGCTCTTTCCTCCAAGAGCCATAGCTCCCCATGCACTACAGGGTTTTTATACCGCCGCGCGACACCGAACTCCTGTTCAAGAGCCTCGACTTGTCTCTGGCGATCTTGTGAAAGGCTCTGCCGGATCGGTTCATACCGTTCAAGAGTCCATTGCCGCATGGTCTGATCAATCTCTTGATCCGAAAGTCCACGCTCGACCATGCGTTCGCGTTTGAGACCAGCATCAATCAGTGCCAGGACAGCATCTTGCTGCTGGGCAGACAGATTCGGGAAGACGGTTCGTGCAAGCTGGTTGTATTCCTGTCGAAGCCCAAAATCATGAAACAGCGCTGCATTCACGAGCTTCTGTGCTGTAAGCTCAACGTCCAGCGCAGGGTACTTCGCAAGCAGGAACAGTTGAATTCGCTCAAAGACTGCGAACGGCTGTTTCTCCAATACCTGTTGCGCTACCTGCCATCTTCCGTCTGTAATCAAGCACTCGACAGCCCGCAGGACTCCTGAGATGAGCAGGTACTTTGCTTCCTCGTGCATGTCCGAGCCGTCGAGGAGCGCGCGCCAGATGTACGAGTAATCCTCTACTGGTCGAGGCATATTTTTGTATTGCGGATATTGTTGCGCGAGAGCAAACACCAGCTTCTTCGAGAGGAGAGAGATGTAATCGACTCCCAAGCTGTGCGCAAGTCGTTCGCCACTTTGGCGAAGAATTCTCGCATAGTCGAAGCTACGGATCGCGGTACGCGCGTCGTGACGATAGACACGGCCTGACGGGCTCGTGGTCACGGGGCGAGGATCGGGAACAACGTCAAGAACCGAACCCAGAACGGTCAGTGCAGCTTTCGTTTCTCCCGCCTCTGCTAGATTCACTGCGACCTCGCCCGCGCTGTCCATTCCAATTTGACCGTTGCCACGGGCTGAACGTGCCCACGACTCCGCCAGCTTGGCAGCCGATGATGGCGGCATGGCTCGTGCGGCAGCAAGCATATCCTGCATAACGAAGGGATTCCCTGTTTCTCGGAAGCCCCCCATAATTTCAGCAACTAGATCTGGTTTGAGACCTGCCATACGGGACAGGTAGCGGCTAGCTGGCCATAGGTAGAACGTGATGACATTGCCTTCGCGAGTCTCGGTCGGAAGGTTTGAGAAGAACTTCGCCTTGCGGAGCGGTTCGATCCACTCTGGATTCTCCAGACGCTCGAAGAAGTAGCGCTGCTGTTCCAAGTAGGGCATACCCGCGATCGCGTGCGTGACGAGTTCAGGAGTTGGCTTCGCGCAAGATTTCATCGAGACCCTCCATGCCTTCGTAAAATGTGCGGATCACTCCGAGTATGAAGTTTTCGAGTGCCGCGAAATTCTGTAGTAACTCGTCTTCCTCCGGGGCATTTTGTTGAACATTGAAATGCGCGTAGCGAATAAACCAGCGTCGGAGACTCACCCACTCCCTTGAAAGAGGTTGCACCGCCTCCGGACGGTTCGCGCTTGCTGGATCGTTTGCTCTGAACATTTGCGCGGCCTGTTCTTCCTGATTCACGTCTCCGCGGCGATGTTCCTCAATCAGGCGCTGCAGGAGTGTTAATAAGTAACGAGGAATTGTCGCTTCTGGCGAGGCCGTCTGTTCGGCTCCTGAATCAGGATCAGCGGAATCTGCGATCCCAACGGCATCCAATCCCTCGTTCCGCCAAACAGAATCGACCTCTCGAAGAATGAAGGTGGTGTCTGCGCGCTCCTTCCTAGTTACGCTCTGCAAATCTTGGAGCCCCGTGCAAAGGTCACGGCCAGCATGACAAATCATCTGCGCACGGCCGGGAGCCTTCGGATCGGCAAGGCAGCGGAGGGCAGACAGATAAGCCTCATTCAATGAGGCAGACCTGCCGGCCAACCACTGGGCGATTTTTTCCTGATCGGGGCTCATTGTCAGGCGGCGTTCCTGACGCTGTTTTCGTAGACTCCAACCGGATTCAAGTTTATCTCCGCCGAGTACGGCACCGAAAGGAGACGACGATCCGTGAGAGTGTTTCCAAGTCAACCACCGGGGCTTTGCTGACTACCCGCCCACCTGAGCATCTGGAGACGCAAGCTCAACGTGGAATCACAGATGGGAACTGGCTTCTTGAGAAGAAAGAATTGTCCCTGCCTGTATTCTCCCGAGTTCGGGAATGTTCGAGTGTCCGCAGGCACACGGAGCGTCCCGACGTAGTCGCCAAGAACACCGACCACCACAGCGAGGCCGCTTGAATCCGGGATAAGAGCGATGACAGAGTGTGGGCCGAAGCCCGAGGCAATGGCTCGAAAAATTTTCTGATTGTCCGACAGCGGCTCTCGTGCAGCAGTTGAACGCCCGCCTGAGGTAGGCTCAGCCCTTTCGCACCGGCGGCGGGGGCGAAAGGGCTGAGCCACGTCGCTCCCCACCCCGGGGCTGCGGATTGAAACATGGAGATCGGGTTCGGATATTACGTGTGGGTGAGGTCGCCCCCCACGAGGGGGAACGTGGATCGAAACTCACCGTGACGACTTGGCTCGGGTTGGTACCGTCATAAGCTTATTGCGATCTGGTGCCCGCCTCGGGGGCGGCGGCACGGATGATTTGGCCGGGCCGGGCGTGAATGCCAAAGCTGGAGCCGGACTGTCGCAATAGATAGCCCACGCATCCATTAGGACACGGCGCTTCTCAAACAGGTCGCCGCGCCGGTACGCTGCTTCCACCTTGGACGGGATCAGGTGCGCCAGGGCCATCGCTGCCACGTCCCGCGGCGTATCGGTCTCCTCGGCCGTCCAGTCGCGGAAGGTTGAGCGGAAGCCGTGGACCGTAATATCGCTCCGCTCCATCCGGCGCAAGGTCATAAGCATGCTCATGTTGGAAAGGGACTTTCCTGGTTTCGCGCCCGGGAACACAAAGCTGTCATTGCCACTGCTAAGGTCCTGCATTCGCCGAAGCAGCGACAGCGCTCCCGGAGAGAGCGGGACTCGATGTTCGCGGCCGGTCTTCATCCTGACGGCGGGGACGGTCCACACGCCAGCCTCGAAATCAATTTCATTCCAGCGGGCACCGAGGACCTCAGATGTGCGCGAGGCGGTCAAAATGGTGAGCTCCAGCGCATTAGCGGGAATTTTCTCGATCCGGCGCAATCGCGCCATGAAGGCTGGAATGTGCGCCCATGGCAGGGCAGGCTGATTCTCCACCTTGGCGACGCTCGATGGTTTGGGCAGGAGGTTCTCGATGTGACCCTTCCAGCGTGCGGGGTTTTGGCCTTCGCGATAGCCTGCCGTGATGGCGTAGCCCAACACTTTTTCGATCCTGCCGCGGATTCGGCTGGCGGTTTCGGTCATGCCGTTCCAAATGGGTTCGAGCGTGCGAATCACAAGCGGTGTATCGATTTCGCCCACTGGTACGTCGCCCATGATCGGGTAGACGTAGAGTTCCAGACTGCGAGTCCACTGCCATGCGTGCTTTTCGTTCTTGCATCCCGCCCGGTAGGTGTCAATAAACGCTTCGGCGCAAGCCTTGAAGCTGAGCTGTTTCGCTCGCGCAAGGCGGTTTGCAGCGCGTTGCGCGGCCCGCGCTTCCAGAGGATCAATCTGCTGCAACCGAATCTGGTTGCGGAAACTCAGAGCCAACTGGCGAGCTTCAGCAAGTCCCACCGCGGGGAAGGGGCCAATGCCCATATGTCGGGCGCGCCCGCAAATCATATAGCGCACGATCCAGGACTTCACGCCGGCTTGAGTGACTTGAAGGTAGAGGCCGTGACCATCGCGATAACGGCCCGGCTTCCTGACCTTCAGAACCTGCTGGTGCGAAAGTAGCGCCTGCGACTTTGCCATCGCATCCTAAGCTCCCAACCTACAAAACAACCCACAAAAGTTAATAGGATTCTAGCGAACCGTGTTAGACGTTGCAAGATTGAACGGACCGTATGTGTAACAAACTAAATACTATGCCGCATCGCGTTGGACGTCACTAGACACTGTTCGGTGGAGACCAGGTCCACCAACAGTACCTAAAGCACCTTTTGCGCACCTAAGGTATTTCTAGGCTTGGGATGTGCCCGAATTTCGCGCTCGCGCAGCCACGTGAAAATTACCGGTGTTACCACCAGCACATGCAACAGGGACGAAATCATTCCCCCCAATACAGGAGTGGCCAGCGGCTTCATAAACTCGGCACCCGTCCGGCTTGACCACATGAGGGGCAGCAGCCCCGCAACTACTGTTGACACCGTCATCACCTTGGGCCGGAGCCGCAACAGTGCACCCTCCATCACGGCTTCATGCAAGCTTTGTACGGTCAAGGTGCCGGTCGCTGCGCGCTTGCGGGCAACCGCTTCCTCTAGATAGATGACCATCACCACGCCCGTTTGAACGGCGGTGCCGAAAAGCGCAATAAAGCCGACCCACACGGCGACGGAGAAGTTGTAACCCATCAGCTTAAGCAGGAATACCCCGCCGGTGAGGGCGAAGGGCACGGCCAGCATTACATGCAGAGCTTCTTGCAGCGAATTGTAGATCTTGTACAGCAAGACCGACATGATCAAAAACACCGCCGGAATCACCAGCATCATCCGGTGCCGCGCGCTCAGTTGGTTCTCATATTGGCCGCTCCACTGCAAGTAGTATCCGGCGGGCAGGGTAACGCCGCGAGAGACGGCGCGTTGCGCTTCCTCAACGAATGAACCAACGTCGCGGCCCCGGACATTCAGCAGCACGGTGCCGCGCAACAAGCCGTTTTCACTGCTCATCATGGAGGGGCCCATGACCATTCTTATGGAGGCCAACTGCGAGAGCGGAATCTGAACGCCAGCGGATCCGGTCACCATGACGTTGCGCAGCGCTTCGGGAGTATCGCGAAAGTCGCGAGCGTAACGAACGCTGATGGGCAGGCGCTGCCGGCCGTCAATGGCGGTGGTTACATTCTTGCCGCCCACTGCGGTTTCAATTGCATCCTGAACGTCGCCGACGTTGATGCCATAGCGGGCGGCTGCGACCCGGTCGGTTTCAATCTCCAAATAGGGAGCACCGGTGATTCGTTCCGCATACAAGTCCACCGCGCCTGGCACGTCGCGCACGGTGTGCTCAATTTCGCTGGAAAGGCGTTCGATGGTGGTCAAATCGGGGCCAAATACTTTGATGCCTATCTGCGTGCGAATGCCGGTGGAAAGCATATCAATGCGATTGCGAATGGGCTGGGTCCAAATGTTGGTGACGCCGGGCATCCGCAACTTTGCATCCAGTCGTTGCAGAATGTCTTCTTTAGTGGTGCCCGCAGGCCACTGCTCGCGCGGCTTCAGCGTGAGGATGGTTTCGGTCATGTTGATGGGTGCCGGATCGGTAGAAGTATCGGCCCGGCCGATCTTGCCCACGACATTCACTACGGCTGGGTCAGCGGCAATAATGCGATCTTGCGCACGGAGAATTTCTGTGGCCTTGGTCAAGGAGATGGCAGGGTCGGTGATGGGCATAAACATCGCCGTCTCCTCATCCAGTGGAGGCATGAACTCCGACCCGATAGTGGTGGAAACAAACACGGCGCAACCGAAGAGTGTGACGGCTCCGGCTAAGGTGGCGACGCGGTGACGCAGTGCCCACCCCAGCACAGGCCGATACATCCGTTGCAAAAAGAACATCACAGGGTTCTGTTGCTCGCGACGGAGTTTCCCTCGAATCAGATAGGTACAAAGTACCGGAACCAGTGTTACTGCGATAAGAGTCGAGCCCACCATGGCGAAGGTTTTAGTGAAGGCCAGGGGATGAAATAGCTTGCCCTCCATGCCGACTAGAGCAAACACCGGAATAAAGGCCAGAATGATGATCGTCATCGCATAAAAGATTGGACGCCCGACGAGTCGAGTTGCGTCCAGCGTGATCTGGATGATTTGTGCTTGGTATTCGCCGTGCTCACTCGCGTAGATTTCGGCGTGGCGGATGACGTTTTCAGTTACGACAATGCCTGCATCTACTAAGACCCCGACAGCGATAGCGATGCCGCCTAACGACATGATGTTCGAGGAGATGCCGAAGTAATGCATAAATAGGAACGAGGACGCGACGGCCAGTGGCAAGGGGAGTGTAACGATGAGGATACTGCGGAAGTGCCAGAGGAAGATGACGTGGGCCAGCGTCACTAGGATGATCTCTTCAATCAGTGCATGACTTAAGGTGTCCACGGCGTGATGGATGAGAGTGCTGCGGTCGTAAAAGGGTGCGATCTTTACTCCGGGAGGCAAGCCGGACTGTAACTCGGCAATTTTTTGCTTCACCGCGTTGATGACTTGAAGCGCGTTGGCTCCGGAGCGGATAACGACCACGCCTCCGACCGCATCCTTGCCCGCCTTGTCGAGAACACCGCGGCGGAAGTCTGGCCCAAGATGGACGTTCGCGACGTTCTTCACAAAGACTGGTGTGCCGCCGCTCGAGTTGAGCACGATGTCTTCTATGTCGGTCACCGAGCGAATCAAGCCAATGCCGCGAACGGCAACTTCCGAGTCATTGACCTCCATCACTTTAGCGCCTACATTCGAGTTACTATGCTGGATAGCCTCAAACACCATGCGCAAAGGTATGTTATAAGCCCGGAGCTTTACTGGATCGAGATCAACCTGGTATTCGCGTAAAAATCCGCCGATTGTTCCTACTTCGGCTACGCCCGGCACTGAATTCAATTGATAGCGAATAAACCAGTGCTGAAGGGAATGGAGCGTACCCGAGTCGTAAGGGCCATCTACGGTGTACCAATACACTTGGCCAACACCGGTGGCATCCGGCCCCAGTACTGGCACGACGCCCTGGGGCAAGATGCCGGAGGCGAGGTTCAGCTTCTCCAGTACCCGGGTACGAGCAAAATAGAGATCAACACCGTCTTCGAAGATAAGGTTGATCATTGAAAACCCAAACGCTGATGACGACCTCACCGTCTTGATCCCAGCCAGACCTTGTAAGTTCACAGTAAGCGGATAAGTAATCTGGTCTTCTACCTCTTGCGGGCTTCGGCCTGCCCAATCGGTAAAGACGATGACTTGATTCTCACTTAGATCTGGTATGGCATCTATTGGGGTCCGCAGCAAGGCCCAATACCCCCACGCGGCGAAGACGATATAAGCAAGGATCACGAGTACGCGGTTTTTCAGGGAAAACTCTATCATTCGCTGAATCATCATCGGCTCCTTAGCGCGCGTTCAGACTGGTGCGATAGCTACCCAGTCGTTGACTGCCCCTCGTTACTTCTACGGTGACGCTCCAGGTGCCGGGGGTTAATACCTTCACGTTGCCTACGTATTCGCTGCCGTTCCAAGTAAGCGAGCTGGTTTCGCGCATCTCGGCCATCCCCATGGCGGGCATGGCAGGCATAAAGAGCGTGGCCTGCACCTGAGCGTCGGTCACCCCCTTGCCTGCGGCATCTTGCACAGATACATGCATCGCGGCTTCTGCGCCGGACCGCGGGGTTGCAGGGTCGCTGCGCAGTGAAATCCTGAGGGCTTGCTGGGTGGTGCCAGAGGCTTTCTGATTGAAATCCTTGGAGCCGCCGAACATGCCACTCAGGCCGCCGCCGATGCGGGTTTGCGAGTCGAGCAGGAAGTTGCCCTGCGAGACCACGCGATCTCCATCATGAATGCCGGCGAGTACCGGAAAGTAGTCGTCGCCGGCTGGCCCCAGTTGGACTTCATGAGCCTCAAACGCGCCACCGCCTTTTGCCACATAGACCAGATTTCGCGTTCCTGAGTTCACCACCGCTGAACGGGGAACGGCAAGGATGCGGCTACCGGATGGGGCGAGAAGACGGGCTTGTACAAAGGCTCCCGGCCGAAGGCGAATGCCCGGATTCGCCACTTGAATGCGGGCGGAGGTAGTTCGGGTTTGCCCGTTTACTGTCGGGTCTAGAAAGCCGACATGACCATGAAGCTTCATGCCCGGTAACGATTCAGAAGTAACTTCCACCGTCTGCCCAAGATGGACTTGGGGCGTATCGGCTTCGTAGAGGTCAACCTTTACCCAAACCTGACTTAAGTCTGCGATGGAATAAAGCACATCGCCAGTGCTGACGTACTGCCCTTGGGTTACCTTACGCTCGGTAACGATTCCAGAAGCGGGAGAGTATATTGTGATGTCAATCTGAGGTTGGTCTGAGGAGGCAATGGTAGCGATCTGCTGGGGAGTGAGTCCCCAAAGCTCCAACCGTCGCTGGCTGGCTGTGATCAGGTCATCACCGCCTAAGACCGCCTGCATATCGGTCTGGGAACCAAGACGATGGCGGCTTTCTAGTGCGAGCTTGTACTCTTCGGCGCTGGTAAGTACTTCGGGACTGTAGATCTCAGCGATCGCTTGTCCTCGGCGCACCGGTTGGCCGGTAAAGTCCACATGTAACTTGTCAATGCGACCGGCCACGCGCGCGCTAATGTTGACCAGCCCGGTCTCCGGAGCTTCCACTCGCCCGGTAAACAGGGGAGCGCTCTCAACCACCCGGGGATGCACGACGAATGTTTGCAAGCCGATGGTGTGTTGTTCTTCGTCGCTCAGCTCAATGGCTGCGGGGGACTGCGAGGTGTCTGCCGCAGACGTACTCGGCGGGATTGTAGTTCCAGCTACTGACGGAGCATCCTCGGTGCGCGATGCGTTCGCTGCGGGTTCCATCTGCGTGGCTTGTGAAGAGCCAAAGATTCGAATTGAGAAGAGCGACAATCCATAGACTGCTACTGCAACCAACAAGCCGCCCAATATTCCAGCCAGAATAAAATTCCTCTCGCGCAGTGTCATTACCGCACCTCCGGGATGATGTGTACATTCGATGTGGGGTCGGATGAGCTTGCGGCGCGCGGCAACGGGGTGCCTACTGCGCGTTCTAAATTGGCCAATTGCTGTTCCAGCTCAGCGGCGGCGCGAATGTAGTTGAGCTCGACTTCGAGCGAACTGTTCTGGCTGTCCAGCAGGTTCAGGAAGTCAGTGCGGTCTGCTTGATATGCGGCGACGGTAGCCTGCAGCACTGCGCGCGCTTGGGGTCGCAGCGTATTGCTGTAGAGGTCGGCCAGCTTCTGCGCGGTGCGAACGCGCACGAGAGCCTCTTGCATCTCCGCAAAGATGGCGGCAGAGCGGCTTTCGTATTCTGCCTTCTGCGCTAGTACTGCGGCATTGGCTTCGGCAATTTCTGCTTCGTGGCGGCCCCGGTTCAAGCCCGGCAGGGTAATCGCCAGCTCCGCCATATAGGTATTGCGGTAGCGCTGTGTCTCGGGCATTAGCATGTAGCCCGCGTTCAGGGTGTAATCAGACTTTAAGGACTTTTGTGCCAGTTGAGTGCTGATTTCGTCCTGCCGAATCACGGCAGAAATCTCTGTGAGTTCGGGACGATGTTCCAGCGCTAGCTTCTCCAGATCGAGCAGGCTGGGGAGCTTCGCTGGCGGTGCGGAGGAGCCTTCGACTTCCAGCGGCGAACCGGGGTCGCGGCCCACTAGGGTGTTCAAGCGAGTTCGTTCCAGGTCGCCATCCTGTTCTTGTATGGCCAAGTGCTCCACCAATCGCGTCAACGCGATTTGTGCTTTCAGCATGTCTTGTTGCGGCACTTTGCCAACCACGTACTTGATGCGTGCCGATTCCACGCCTTGGCGTGCAAGCGCAACCTGCTCATCGTGAAAGCGAATCTCCTCGTCGTTTCTAAGCAACGCATAAAAGGACTGTCTCACCTGCAGCAGCACGTCGCGCTTCTTCGTCTCAACCCGTGCTTGCGCAATTTCCACGTCGCTCGCGGCCAACTGGCTACGCAGTTGGCGTTTGCCACTACCCGGCAGATTCTGGCTGAGCATGAACATGTGCTGGGTTTGGTTGAGATCCCATGGCTTGGCAAGGGGAGTGCCCCAGCCCCGGTACATGAACTGGGGATCGTCGAGCGCCCCGGCGCTGCCGGTGCGGGCCTGTGCCACAGCCGTCTGCCGTTGCAGGGCACGAATCTCAAGGTTGTGGTCGAGTGCCAGAGTCTCAAGCTGCGCCAGTGTCATGCGCGCCGACGGAGAAACGCGGTGGTCCGCTGGCGCCAGCATGGCTGCCGTGGCAGCGAGCGGATCCGGATTCGCGGCGGGGGGCTCCGACTGTTGTGCCCGAGTCGTGGTCGCGAGCAGTGCGAGCATCAATAGTGCAAACATCAATAGTGCAAACGTCTTCATCGTTCTCCTCCATAGAGCGTGGCGCAATGGCGAAGACTGCAAGCAAGCGGACTCCATGCAAACGAGCGAAGCTGCGCGAAGTAACCCTAAGAGCAGGCAGTCGAGAAGAGCGAGACTAGATTTTCAGTACGGAGATGGAGTGAGCGGGAGGCAATCGAGGTGGAGAGTTGGCTCTGGTGAAGCGGTTTGCACGGGAAGCAGACGGAAGCGAGTGGTAGAGTACGTCAATGCTGGAGGCGTTCGCTTGCAGGTCTCTGGATCCCCTACCCGACGGAGTGATCGTCAGAACGCGTTCTGGACTGGTGGAAACTTGGCAGCAGGAACCGCTGGAGATGGGGACGCCTTCGCTACAGCGAGTGTCATTCGGATGGCAGCAGCCGTGCGCAGAGGTCGCCATACCCGAACCGGGCAGTAGGCATGCCAGCGCAGGCGCGGTCGCCCACAGCAGCACGAGGGCCAGCACCAATACGGTTTGAGAGCGCCATAACTTCAAAAGTTTCGACCTTACCTTTACTCTACAGCATCCCCATAATAGCGTGTGGCTCGCCGAGATTCGGTGACGAGCTTCACAGGCTGAGCAAACCATGGTCACATCGGGCTTTCGGTCAGACCTTCGCCGCACCGAAAGTTCGACGGGTTTCCGCAATCCCCTACTTAGCGCCCGCCTCGGCGGTTTGCAAATCTAAACTCACCCGTTCGCCGTTCATCAACACAGACCCGGCGTCGATCAATTGCTGCCCGGTGCAATCGAAGGCTTCATAGCATCGTAGTGCCGAGACGGGGAAGAAGAACTCTACCGCCTGATTGCCTTGCGCGGAAACCGCAGGCTCGGCCTGATGAATGGTGGTGCTGAAGGCGATGCCATCGAAGTTGAGGTCACCCTTAAAGTAGGTCATTACCGGACGGATCAGGTGAGAAATGTGTTCGTCGAAGGCGAGCGCTGCCAACTTGTAGTGGCTGCCCGTGGTTGCAGCAGGTAAGGTGGTGTTCACCGAGAACTCAATGTAAGCGCCTTTGCGGAAGGCAACGACAGCAGGCGGCGCGTAGGCCACGTAATGCGCTTGGGTTTCGGTCTCTTTCACCACTAATTCCATAATCTTTTGGTAGTCGGCCTGAATTCTAGCCAATGCCTCAGGCGAAGTGTCGCGCATGGGCATCGTGGCTTCGGGGGCGGCGATGGCGGGGGCCACGACTGAATCTGGTGTGGTAGCTACAGCGGCACCCCCATCTTTTTTCGATTTGCTTCTTTTGGCGGATTCTTTTGGGAATTGCGCAGGCGGAGGCGGGGGATGCAGGGCACCTTCCTGCGCTGCGCTGTCGCTCAAATACAGCGTATAGGGCTCGCCGTTGAGGAAGAAGTGGCTATCGAGAATTGCGGCCTGACGGTCGGTTTCACTCTTGGCGTTGGCCATACGAATGGCGGCGGCTTTAGGCAACACCAGTACAAGATTCTCAGGGCGCTCCATCTTTAGGCCCATAGCTTTGCCGCGCACGTGATGAGAAATCTCCATGGCGAAGCCTTGCACTTCGGGCAAGTCTTTCAGTTCGGGCATGGCGATTTCGATAATCGGCAGCATCACATCCTGAAAGGTACGCAGAACCCGTTGATCACGGCTCACCAGTTCAGAGGAGTAAGAAGCGAAGTAGTTGCCAGTGAGCTCCACCACCGTCATGCCGCCGTAGCGGTCGAAGCGGAGCGAGCGCTGGTCGGCTTTCTGCTGGTCGGCGAGTTCGAGATCGAGCACCCGGCTGAAGTAAAAACTGTAAGGGAAGACATGGCCTTGCACTTCCGCTCCCACCGTCTTGAGCTGTGCGTAGTATTTCTCCTGTAACGCGCGCGAGGCTGGGTCTTTGACTTCGGCGGGAGTGAGGGCCTGACCGGAGGTGAACGCGGCAAGGCCCAATACAAGAACGAAAAGTGCAAAGCTACTTTTGTGCGTAAACAATACCGGGTGCTCCATAAGGGGGATCAGCCACAACGCGGATGTAGCCCACCAGCGCCTGCATCTCTGACTTGGACAGAGTATATCCGTAGGGAGGCATGAGCGGCGATTTGTTGAGCGCGGGGCCACCGTGCGCGATGATAGAGGCCAAGTCGGCATCACTCATCTTGTTTAAGGTGTCGCCCTCGGTGAAGAGATGCGGGTTAACCGCAAGGTTGTCGTAGTTGGAGACGCGCTCGGGAGTGGAATCCTGATTGTGGCAGCGGGCGCAGTACTGGTCGTTTAAGCGGCTACCGAGCATCTCCTGATAGCCGAGGGCGATGGCTTCCGACTTCAGTTCGACGCTCTTTCCAGCCTTGGTGGTAGTGCTGGCCACCAGTTGATAGCGGCCGGGAGCCACCCCAAGGGTAACGTTGCTGGTGAACTGGCCGCTGGAGTCGGTGAGGCCGGCGACAGGTTCGAACTGGACCCCTGTAGGCCCCTGCAGCATGACGGGCGCGCCGGCGACCGCAGCACCTTGTTCGTCATTTACCTGCACCACAAGGGGGTCATGCAAGGTGGTGCCGACGGCGGCAGACTGCTTGCCGCCGCTCGATTCCACAATGGCTGCGCCGTAGGCGGTTGGCTTCAGTGCGGTAAAGCCGTTTTGATCGTGGCGGGCGCATCCTGCGGAAAATGCTAGCGCCAGAAACGTTAGTATGCAGGCAATCGGCTTCTTCACTTTTTCGCCTCCATGGCGTCATGCCCCTTCAGGCTCATCAAGTAGGCGGTCAGCGCGCGGGCGTCGTCGTCACTCATATCGCGTTTGGGCTCTTGCGTCCCAGCGCGCAATGCTTGCGGATCCTTCATCCAGTTGTAGACCCATGCCGCAGTGAGGCGGGAACCCACGTGGGTAAGGGAGGGGCCAACATAACCCTTGTCCTGCTTGGTATCTATGATGTGGCAGCCTTGGCAGCCGTACTTGGAGTAATAAAGCTGTTTGCCGAGCTCGACCTGACCTGCCGGATAGCCGGTCAGCGGCATCGAGTCGCGATCCACCTTGGGCGATTGGTACACCGTCATGATGTAGTCGGTGAGGGTGTTGATTTCCGCATCAGTTAGATTGAATTTTGGCATGCGGCGGATGAGTGCGGGCCGCAGGGTGTTGGGGTTGCGCAAGAATTGTGCCAGCCAGTCGCGCTGCACCGAACTGCCCTCGGAGGTAAGTTCCGGCGCCATCTCGCCGCCACGCCCGTTGATCATGTGGCAGGAGAAGCAGTTGAGGTCGCGAATCAGTTTGCCAGCACTCCCGGCCGCTTCGTAGTGAGACTCCGGCAAAGCTGGCACCGTCTTGGCGGCTGGCATGGCCAGTGCACGTTCGTTGTGGGAGAGCAACGCATTCACCAGCGCGTCCACTTGCGTTGCGGTGAAGGTGTACTGCGGCATCTTCAAACCCGCGCCAAAAGCGTGAGGCTGTTTGATCTTGGCGTCGAGATAGTCGTAAAGAGTGTGTTTGACGCCGGGAGCAAAGGCCAACTGCGCCACGGGCTTGCTGCCAACTTTGGTGAGTTCGGGAGCGAAGTTTTCTGGCCGCTTTACGCCGTTCACTTCATGGCAGGCGGCGCAGCCGGAATCGCTCACCAGCCGCTTGCCGTGTTCGATCTGTTCTGGCGTGGCGGCGTCCAGATGCACATTGGCCAGCAAATCAGCATCTGCTTTGTTCATCAAGAATCCGGTTAGCAGTCCAACCTCCTGCTCGGTGAAACGGTAGCGCGGCATGGCGGTGCCGGGGTCATACTGATGCGGGTTGCGTACCCAGGCTTGCAGCCACTCGGGCTTGACCTTGGAGCCGACTTTTGTGAGCTCGGGGCCGATATCACCGCCGACCAGATTGCCCGCAGCATTTTGCACCGCATGGCAGGATGCGCAGAATGATTGGCCATACAAGCTCGCGGCTTTGGTTTGCAGGGTTGCGTCGCCTTTCAACTTTTTGGCCTGCTCCAGTACAGCTGGTACCACCTTGCTACCCGCATCGGGGCCCGGCGTGCTAGAGGCCATAAGGAAGGCAGAGATGTCGCGGGCGTCCTCATCCTTCAGTTTGAAGTTGGGCATGGTGGCGGTAGTGGAGTAAGCCTGCGGATCCTTGAGCCAGGCATAAATCCACTCGCGGCTGGTCTTGTCGGCAATATGCTCCAGCGATGGAGGGTCGTCGGTCGCGGCAACTACCGTGCCATCGGGGCGTTTGACGGTGTGGCAATGTATGCAGCCGTATTGCGTAAGCATCTTGCGGCCAAGATTCAGCTGCGGTGTGCCTTTCAAATCCTGCTGATGGCACTGGCCGCAAGAAGACTCCAGATACTTGGCGGGAAGCAAAGGCTCGTCCCATGCATCGGTAGCCCGATGGGCGTCTTCGACAGAAGTGGCTGCGCCTTGTCCGCGATGGCAAACCGTGCAGCCGAACTCTTCGGCTTTGTGCGGCATATCGGGATGATGGCGGTAAGGCTGCTTGCTTACATCCGCCAAGCTGGCCTCTTTCAAACCGGTATGGCATGTGGTGCAGCGATCTACGACGCCGATTTCGGGCAGCCAAATCTGCTGGATGCCGGGCTCGAAGTGGCGGCGCAGGGTCACCGCGTCACTGCGCTTGCTGATGAGCTGCTGGTAGCCGCGTTGGTAGACGCGCCAGTCGGCGAAGTAGTGCTTGGCCGGGGCAACTGCCAGCAGAATCAAGAGCAGCAGGCTGGTCCAGGCAAAGGTGCGTACCGTGTCGCCAAACAGACGCTGGCGAAGTTTTTCGATTGAGTCGGGGAGCCGCACTTAACTCCTCCAAGGCAGAACCCAGGACCAGCCCGGGCCGCGGAAAAAGGTGCCGACTGCGGTCAGCACAACGAGTTCAAAAAGAAACCAGCTCATCACCCAAAAAGAGAGCGGCTTGCCCGCCAGCGAGCGGCGGAAGTTGGAAGAGGTATTCGCCGGTGTGTAAGCGGCTACCGCCATTAACGCCACGGTCATGACGGTGGGCACCAGTGCCACGATCACGTCGAACAGCAGCAAGAACAGGCAGAGTACGCCAGAACTAACCCAAAAGATCTGCAAACGACGCTTGCGGTCTTTGAGGAACAGCCCCTCAGCTTCCACGTTGATGTTGAAGTAGGGAATCACAATGAGTGCTAGCACCACCAGCGTGGGAACCAGAACTCCCGCCACCACGGGTGGAAAGTAGTGCAGCAGTTCCTGCAAGCCGAGGAAGTACCACGGTGCTTTTGCTGGATTCGGCGTGTGTGAGGGGTCCGCCAAGCCTTCAAGGGGTGCGTTGAAAAAGAGCGAAATCAGCACCAGAACAATGGCCAGCAATTGCACCGCGATAGCCGCCCGAAACAGCACTTCCGGAAATGCCTGAATGACTTCTTCATCCTGCGACTTGACTTGCGCCGAGGTGCGGCGAGTCACGAATGCAACCCGTACCGGTGCCTTGCGCTGGTCAGACGCCACCACTGCGACGAAATCCTTGCCCGTTGCGTCGCTCATAACTGAGGCCTCCCGGAATCGCAGTTCGAAACGCTGGCCGCATCTTTTTGATGGGCGTAAAGGCCGCCATCCTTGCGAATGCGCCAGAAGTGAATGGCGACGAAGAAGAGCGCGGCGATGGGTAGCACCATGCAGTGCAGCACATAGAAGCGCAGCAACGCGTTGGCGTTGACGAAGTGCCCACCCAACATAAGAAAGCGAACCCGGTCGCCAACTACCGGAACCGCCGAAGCGATATTCGAGCCGACCGTGATCGCCCAGTACGCTAGTTGATCCCATGGCAGCAGGTAGCCGGTGTAGCTGAGCAGCAGCGTGAGCAGCAGCAGCACTACACCAATTACCCAATTGAATTCACGGGGGGCGCGATAGGCTCCGCGATAAAACACGCGGAACATGTGGGCAAACACCAGAAACACCATGGCATGAGCCGACCAACGATGCAGATTGCGCAGGAATTGCCCTGACGAAACGACGAACTGCAAATCCTTGGTGTCGGCGTAAGCCTGCGGTGCCGAAGGATGGTAGTAGAGCATCAAAAGAATGCCGGTAATGACCAGAATGCCAAAGGTGCCCAGCGTCAACGTCCCCAGATACCAGGTGGTATTCAAGCTGATCATTCGCTTGCGCACTTTGGTGGAGAGCAGATGGAGAAAGATATTCTGCTGAATCGCCATGGAGCGGTGGAGCGTGCTGGAGCCGCTGCCGCCGCGGAAGACCGAGCGCCAAGCTCGCGTCTCCGTCAGTGCGTCGAAATATTTGCTAACCCTTACACTCATTTGCTAGACCCTCACGAACTGCAACGGCCGAATCTCGTTGGAGCGATCCACCATCAGTTCCCCATCCTCGCTTAGCCACATGCGCAGCCACGGCAAAGGCTTGGGCGCGGGGCCTTCCTTCTTCACGCCCTCCCGGGTGAACTTGCTGCCGTGGCAAGGGCACGCGATAGTGTCAATCTCCGGCTTCCATGCGGTAAGGCAACCCAGGTGAGTGCAGACCGCGTTAAGCGCAAAAAAGCCTTCGGCTCCGCGCACCACAAAAATGCGGGTATCCACATCGAGCGTCACGGAATCCTGTCCGTAGCTTTCCGGCCTGCCCATGTTCACCACGGGTGAAGGCTCGAACAGCACATTGGGCGACAGGAACTGGTACGCAAACGCTGTGGTGCCGACGGCGGCCACGCCAAGCGACCCCAATCCCAGACGCACAAACATCTCGCGCCGGTCGAGCGTGGGCCCTGCCTCGGCCTGAATTCGGTCATTCTTCTCTTCTGCCATATTTCCCTCAGCTTTAGGTGTAATCATTTTTGCGAATCTTTACTCGTGTGAAGCAGACGCATTCCACTTCGCAGTCGTCGTTGGTGCCGATCGCGGTCATTTCGCTGCCCCGGCCAGTGCGGGCTTGGCGCGTAACCGCATATCAATGGCTTCCACAGAAATCAGCCCTGTCGGCTCCGCTGGCAACAGGTTGTACGACTCCATGCTGATGGTCTGCACCGGGCACCGAGCCGCGCACAAGCCGCACCGGATGCAGCGGGTCTCATCTTTCAACATGACCGATCCGATGCCCAGATTCAGTTCGTCAGGGCTCATATCTGGCAGTTCGGCTTCATACATTGCGGCGTTGGCGGAAAGATGTTCCAGCGTTTCCGCGCTGAAGCCCACGCGGTCCAGCGTCACCAATTCCAGGCAATTTTCCGGACAAACATCCACGCAACCGCCGCACAGAATGCAGAGCGACCCATCGTCGGCATAGCCTTCAAATACGGTGTTGACCCAGCAGTGCAGGCAGCGCTGTGCTTCGGCTACCGCCGATTCTTCGTCATAGCCTTCTTCCACTTCCGTCATGCCGGTGCGGCGATCCAGCGGCAGCATCGGAATCGGCTGGCGGATCAAGTCCATGTAATCGGCGGGCATGGTGTGGCGCGGCAATTCGGTGACTTCGATGATGGGTTCAGGGTGCTTGGTTCCGCGCAAGAATTCGTCAATACCCATGGCGGCGCGCTTGCCGTCACCGACGCTGTCAATGATCATGCGTGGGCCGAAGACGCAATCGCCGCCGGCGAAAACGCCGGGTGCCGAGGTCATCAGGGTATGGGGATTTACGTTGATCAGGCCGCGCTGCGAAACCTCAATGCCGTCTTCGGCACGCAGGAAGTCGAGATTCGTGGTCTGGCCAATCGCCATAATGACGGTGTCGCAAGCGATTTGGGTCTCGCTGTTTTCGTAGAACTGGGGATTGAATCGTTTGTTCTCGTCGAAGACAGACTTGGTTTTGAGGCACTCCAGCGCCGCTACGGTGCCGTCGCGACCAACAAAGCGCTTAGGTCCCATGCCCGGATGCAGGATGATACCTTCGGTCTCGGCTTCTTCAATCTCTTCCAAGGCGGCGGGCATCTCGTCGCGCTTCTCCAGGCAAACCACGTGGACTTCGCGTGCGCCCATGCGCAGCGCTGAGAGGGAGATGTCCACCATTTCTTTGGTGGCAACCGCAGCCACGTTGTCGTCCGAGGGCGAGAGTTCCTCCACGCCGGGCGTGTGCTGGCGCAGTACTTCGCGCGCGGCAGAGCGCGCTACGTCCATGGCAACGTTGCCGCCGCCAATCACCAACACGTTGTGGCCAATGGTGAATTTGTAACCCAGGTTTACATTGAGCAAGAAATCCACGCCGCGATGTACGCCATCGAGTTCCACGCCGGGGATGGTGAGGTCGCGACCGCGATGTGCGCCGACGGCGAGCAGCACCGCGTCAAAACCCTGCTGGCGAAGTTCATGCACTTGGAAGTCGCGGCCTGCGGCATGGTTTAGCTTGAGGGTGATGTCGCCAGTGTCAAGGATCTCGCGCACCTGGGCTTCGATCACGTCGCGCGGCAGGCGATATTCAGGAATGCCGAGGTACAACATGCCACCGGCGACCGGGGCGGCTTCAAAAATCGTGACCGAGTAGCCCATCAGCGCGAGGTCATGCGCGGCGGCGAGGCCGACGGGCCCACCACCCACCACAGCGATCTTGAACGGCAGTTTCTCAACCACGCGGCCTGCATTTACGTTGATCGGATGTTTCGATTCGGGGCCGTGGCGCTCGGTGAGGAAGCGTTTGAGGGCGCGAATGGAGATGGGTTTATCAATTTCGCCCCGGCGGCAGGCGGTTTCACAGGGATGTGCGCAAACCCGGCCGCAGATGCTGGCTAGGGGGTTGGGCTCGCGAGCATATTTATAGGCTTCCTCGAACTCGCCTTCGGCGATCAGGCCGACGTAGCGTCCCGCATTGGTGTGCGCGGGGCAGGCCATCATGCAGGGGAAGTTGGTGTGCAGCCAGTCCTCATCCACCCGCTTGTTCAGGAAGCGCTTCAGCATAGTTCGGTCACTTTCAATTCCAGCGTGCGGTGCAAACTGTGGGCGAGAAAATACGGGAGAGCCGGAGGAGCCGATCTCTCCCGTCGCAGTGTTGCCTACTTGCTCAGCGTAAAGTCGGCTTTGGCATCGCCCGTAGCCGCGACCGGTTTGGTCTGGGTTTTGGCGCCTTCGTGCCAGGCGACCACGCTGTATTGGCCGTCAGGCACGTTGGCAATCTTAAAGTTGCCAGCCTTGTCGGTGATTGCATAGTAAGGTGTGGGACTGACGAGCACGTAGCCCGCCATCTCCGGGTGCACGTTGCAGAGTAGTGCTGCTGCGCCTGCCGTATCAAACTTGAACGGACGCTTGTCACCCTTGGGCCATGTGCCCAGATTCTTGCCCGCCAGCTTTTTGCCATTCTGCTGAATCGAAGGCCAAAAGACGTTGTGGGCTACGGTGTCGCTGTTGAGGAAGTCCACAGTAGTGCCTAGCAGCACGGCAGTAATGTGGGGTTGGAAGAGCAGCCCGCGCTGATCTATCACCACGTGCTCGGCGGGTGCGGGAAAGGTCTTGCCAGCGATCGCGTCCACATAAACAACCGACTCACCTGCGACGCCTGAGACTTTGCCGCTAATAGTTCCGGCATGGGCCACGGTGCCTAGTGCCAACGCGGCCACCACAATTAGAACAATGCTCCGATTCATAAACTCTCCTCGAAAGAAACTCGATTGCCTACTTCACATAAACTTCCGGCATTGCCTACTTTGCCTAAATCGTTCAATACAGTCAAGCTGTTCTTAGTACACCCACTCCAGCCCGGCAACCGCCTGATTGGTGCGGAACGGGTCTGAGGCGGGATTGCCTTCGGAATCAAACACTCTCTGTTTAGGCCGAATCTGATATTCAAACGACGCTTTGATGTTGGCGTGGATGAGGAACTGAATGCCCGGTGTGATGCGGTTACGGGTAGCACCAGCAGGTGAGTAAAAATTAGTGGAGCCGCCTGCCGCGCCGTTGATAAAGTCCGCCGTGGATTGCACTCGGTCGTAGCGCATAATCGCCATGACCCACGGCAGCGCCAGATAGTCTGCCTCCAGAAACCCGCCGTTGAAGTGTGCAGGTACACCCGTGAAGAAGGCGGTGCCACCTTCGTTCGGCAACAGGTTCTTGTCGCGCCCATACATGTACAGGCCGAATAGATTAAAGGTGCGGTAGTTGAAGCTGAAGTCGCCGCCTGCTCGATAGAAGGGCTCCCGTGCGACGAGAGTGGTGGTGGCACCCAGAATCCGTTGCACCGAGCGGCCGTAGAAGTAAAAGGTGCCGAATTGCAGATACGTGTGGTCGCGCGGACCGATGGCACCCGCAGCTTGAATCTCATTTCGGCTGGCTGAGTCTTTTTCCAGATTAAAGCGGTACTGGAAGCGGCCGTAAATATCCTTGAAGTTGGCATCGGAGAACAGCCCCACCGCGGGACTGATGTTATCCCCGCCAGCTGTAGTTCCGCTGGTATTTTGGTTGATTACCGCCACCGAGTAGTGATACCCGCCGTAAGTGTGTCCGCCGCTTAGTTCCACGCCTTGGCCGGGGGCAGAGAAGGCAAAACTGTTGCTGACGTTCTGGGGCGTGGCACCGTTGAGCGCCCCGAAGTTGGCTTGGTCATAAATATCCCAGCCGCTGATGTTCCACGAACGGGCTGCGCTGAATGGCAGGTCCAGTTCAAATTGACCCACGCGAAGGTTCAACGAGTCGGTGGGCAGCTTGAGCAACCGCCCAATGTTGTGGAACTTCAGGTACCCGTCACCCAACCCGCCCGCAGCATTCGAGCCGCCAACGTTAAAATCACTATCCACCCAGAAGGAGATGCCCCCGCCAAAGTTGCCTGCGGTAAAGATGCTGAACAGCCCAGGCTGGAAGTCGGTCCGAGGAATCGTCGGATCAGTGGAATCCGCAGGCCGGAAGTTGTTGCGGTTGCGTCCGTAGACCTGAAAGAAGCTGTTAAAGCGCAGACCGATCGCCGGCAGCCCCGGAATGGTGCCCGGATAAATCACATGGGGCCACAACTCTTTTTGCGCCGGAGCGCCCAGCATCACCGGCGGAACCTTGAGAAAAGTTTCATCGTCCTTGGGGAACTTGAAGCCTGCGTCCTTAAATGCCTTACCAAAATCGTTCAGTTTAGGAAAATCAACGTGGCATGTGCTACAAGAAGTGCCGTATTGCCGAGAAAATGCCGGAATAGCATGGCTGGGCTGAGCCAACGCCAACATCATTATCAATACACCGAAACCAGTTGCCCAATGCGTGAGCCGCATAGTGCTCTCCTTAATCGAAGGGTGAGAAATGCCTTTCTGCCTCAACTCGATTCTGCTAATTCTCGTTGACGATGCCACATCCATCTGTGCACCTCAGCACAACTACGTGTGATGGTTGTCACAAATAGGGAAAGCCGACCGCTTCTGCGGTATGGTGGCACGCCCCCCCCCAAGAGGCCCGAAATGCCGGGTTCAAGAACGTGCCGTACGAATTTCTGCAAGAATAGCCGCATGCTTTTCTGGAATGAACCTCGCCGCTGGTTGCAGTTCGCCCCCCCAGGTCGGCTGCGGATTGCGCTCGTCTGGGCGGTTTGGGCGTTGTGCGCCTACTGCCCTTTGGCGGTTGCGCAGGTCCCAGCCACGCCAGCCGCCGGGGCTGCTGGAGCCGCCAGCATCAAGGGCACGCTGCGCGATGCCAAGGGCGATCCAGTGGGTGAAGCGTTGGTTTCACTCACTGAAATGGAAAGCGGGCAGCCGCATCTTCTGCAAGCAAAAACTGGAGCGGATGGAAGCTTTGTGCTGGAGCCAAGCCACGCCGGAACCTATAGCTTGAAGGCACAAAAAGGCGCGGCAGAGGCGTTGGTTCAGAAGCTGGTGTTGGCTCCAGCCGAGCAAAAGCGGGTGGATTTGGTGCTGAGGGGCAAATCTGCCCCGTTGCTGCCGGCATCAGAGGCAGGAGCGATGGAGTTTGACGACAAGCCCAGCTTCACCGTGGCGGGTGTGATTGACTCCACTGCCGCCGGTGGTCACGGCTCGGGCGAAGGACTGCGAACCAGCGAAGCCCTGGCAGAAGATACTGCGAAGCTGAAATCTGGAGAGCCACCCCCCAGCGGCGATCTCACGCAGACTCGAGAACGGTTGAGTGGGCAGATTGAATCGTCAGGTGGCGGGCCGACGAGCGCGAAACTGCACCGCCAATTGGGCGATGTTTACGAGCGGCTAGGGGACTCTCTGGCTGCGGTCCGGGAATTTGAGATGGCCGCCCGGCTGGCGCCAGTTGAGGAAAATTACTTTGAGTGGGGTGCAGAGCTGCTGCTGCATAGAGCGATTGTGCCTGCGATCGAGGTCTTCCGCAAGGGAGTCACGGCTTCGCCTAGCTCGGCTCGGATGCAGGCCGGACTGGGCGCGGCGCTCTACGCCAGCGGCGCCGCCGAAGATGCAGCGCAGCAGATATGCGCCGCCTCCGACTTAGCCCCCACGGATGCTGCACCTTACTACTTTCTCGGCAAGATGCAGCTAGCATCACCTACCGCGCTTGCTTGTATAGAGCCTAAGCTAGCTCGGCTAGTGCACCTTCACCCCGGCGACGCCTTGGGTAATTACTATTATGCGATCGCGATTTGGCGAGGCGAGAAGGGCGATGGAGAGTTGCCCCAATGGCAAACCGCTCTAGCCCTGACGGAAAAAGCCGCTGCATTGAACCCGAAGCTGGGCGAAGCATACTTACTGACGGGGATATTGCAATCTGCGCGGCATCATGACAAAGCGGCACTAGCGGCTTTCCAGCAGGCAATCGAAACAACCCCCAACCTAGCCGAAGCGCACTACAGGCTGGCGAATCTATACAAGCAGATGGGGGAACCTGCCAAGGCCCAGCTTTCGCTACAACAGTATAAGAGCATTCAGAAGACCGAGGCGGCAGAGGCGGAACGGAAGCGCGTGGACTTACAGCAGTTTGTTGTGATCCTGAAGGATCAGCCCGCGACCGGCGACAGCCGATGAATGCGCTTGGCATTTTTTTCGGGTCTCTTACGTAGCCTTGGGCCACCAAGCAGAGACAATACCACTACCTTCTCGAATAGTAAGAATTTGATTTGCCTTCACTTGCGCGAAGCGCTCTATCTTCTGCGTAGTCGGCCACCTAACCTCGATTAAGTCCGCCGTTTGAGCCTTGCCAAGCCCAAAGTGCAGCCGCAGATCGCTTTGCGACATCACACTGGAACCACTATGTACTTCATCCATTTGAATGTGTTTGCCTGTGATCACGCGGACGCGCGCGCCAATCGCAGTGCGATTGCAAACCGTGCCCACCAGCTTCATCTTGATCCAATTCTGCTTATTACCGCCATCATTCCGGAGCAGGGAGGGGGTGTCGCCTAAATTGAGGATCACCGCGTCTATGTCGCCGTCATTGTCATAGTCACCGAAGGCCGCGCCACGGCTTGAAAATTGATCACTGATGCCGGGCCCGAGTTCCGCCGAAACATCCTTGAACTGGCCGTTACCTAAGTTCTTATAAACCAATCGCGGGTTACGATAACTCTGCCCGATATTGTGGCCATCAATTTGCGGGTAGACGTGGCCGTTCACTTGCATGATGTCCGGCCAGCCATCGTTGTCATAGTCTACAAATCCGCAACCCCAAGCAACATACTTGTTATTAACCCCAACCCCCGAGGTGAATGTTACATCGGTGAACGTACCATCTCCATTGTTGTGATACAGGTTGCAGGTATCGTCAGCAAAGTTAGTTTTAAAAATATCAAACCAGCCATCGCAGTCGTAGTCCGCGACCGCTACACCCATCCCCGCTTGTTCGTGGCCGTTGTCGCTGTAGGCGCAGCCAGCGAGCACCGCGACATCGGTGAACGTTCCATCGTGATTATTGCGGAATAGAATACTGGGTTGTGAGTCAACAGCCACATAGATATCTGGCCAGCCGTCATTGTCGAAGTCATATGAGACAGCAGTGATTGAATAGCGCGGTCCGGGCTTTAAGATGCCAGACTTCTCCGATACGTCAGTGAAGGTACCATCACCGTTATTGTGGTACAGCAGGCTTGTATCTCCTGTCAGGCCACGGGGTCCACACATTACTGGGATCGCCTTCCACTGGCACAGCGCAGGCCCCGCCGGGTCGGGATTCTTGGCTGGGTCGAGCTTGATATAGTTGCAGACAAAAAGATCCAAGTGACCGTCGCGGTCGTAGTCAAGCCAAGTGCAGCCAGCGCCCCAACGCACTTGCTCACTATAGAGACCGTTCTTGCGAGTTACATCGGAGAAGGTGCCGTCCCCATTGTTATGAAATAGAATGTTATGTCCCCAAAAGCAGCAAAAGAGATCATCCCAGCCGTCATTGTCGTAATCGCCAACGCACACCCCAGTCTGCCAACCCGCACGCGCAAGGCCCGCCTTATCGCTAACATCCGTGAAGGTGCCGTCGCGATTATTTTTATATAGATGCGAGGTAGGTGCTTGTCCGGGCGCCCACTGCGCGCCGAGTTGCGTCCCGTTCGTTAGGTAGATATCAAGCCAGCCATCATTGTCGTAGTCAAAGAAAGCAAGGCCGCTCCCCTTGGCTTCAATAATATAGCGCTTCTCCTTCGGGTTACCCCAAACGTTAGGTATCGTAAGCCCTGCGTCGTGGGCCACATCCACGAACATGACGTCTGACGCAGACTTGGGGGGAGTGACGGCCGACAAGAGCGGAGCCTTGGAATCAAGCCGATGCATGGGCGTAGTGAGCGCATCCAAGAGCGTGCTGCCTAGGACGACGAGCGAAGAACCAAGCATGTAACGCCGCGATAATCTCATAAGAAATAAATGTCCGAAAAAGCGGTGGAACCGCTAAGAGATAATCAATGAGTCGGCACTATAGGGAAGGTTCTTGGAACAATCCCCACGCCTTCCTTTACAGCAATGATCCGGTCAACTTGCACGTTTGTGAGCTTATCTACCTGCCCGCTCGGCCAAGTAATTTCGAGTGAATCAATTTTTGTGTGCTTGCCCAAGCCAAACTGTATCCGCGGATCGCTGGCTGACATATATCCCATGCCGCCCTTTGCTTGCTCCACTTTCACAAAGCCTTCAGCACTCAGCTTGAGCGAAGCCCCTACTCCATCGCGATTGGACTTGGTGCCAATCAGCAATACCTCAAGCCAGTGGTTGGCGTTTCCGCCATCATTGCGCAGCAGTTCCGGGTAATCATCTCGATTGTTAATTGCGATATCCATATCGCCGTCATTATCAAAGTCAGCGGTGGCGATAGCGCGACCCACAACCGGACGGAGGAAGTCAGGCCCTAAAGAGTCCGATACCTTCTCGAACTGGCCTTTGCCCAGATTGCGGTACATCAACAAGGGCTCAGGGTATGAAATTTCACTATGATAGAGCTGAATATTATCCAGCATTGCGCCATTTACTTGAACGATATCATTCCAGCCATCGTTGTCGTAGTCGAGAAACTTCATGGAGACGCCGCTAAGCAAAACTGCACTGTTACCTAGACCAGATCCGAACGTATCATCTATAAAAGTGCTGTCACGATTGTTCCGGTAGAGACGATTTAGTTCGAAATCCAGGTGCGTGATGTAGATATCTAGCCAGCCATCACCGTCCACATCGGCAGCGTCAATACCCATCCCCGCCTCATAGCGCCCCTCTTCCCCGGCAGCTACGCCAGAGAGAAAAGATACATCTTCGAAAGTGCCATTGTGCTTATTGAGGAAAAGAAAATTGGGCCAGGAGTCGTTTGCAATTGCGATGTCAGTCCAGCCGTCTCCGTTGAAATCGGCAAGCACGACGCCCATACCTTTGGACTCAGGTTTGCCGACTCCTGAACTATCACTCACGTCTGCGAAAGTACCGTCATGATTGTTATGGAACAGTTTCGTCTTTTGGCCCCGATAGTTCCCGGGGTGGCAATAAGAACGATATCCGGGTCGCCGCTCACCACAGTAGACATTGTTCTTCGGCGACCAATCAATATAGTTCGTTACTAGCAGATCAAGCCAGCCGTCCTTGTCGTAGTCGAACCAGCCAGCGCTCGTGGACCACCCGCCCAAGTCACCTACGCCTGCCTTTGCGGTAACATCTGTGAATGTGCCATTGCCGTTGTTGTGGTAGAGAATGGCGCTGCCGAAGCCTGTAACATACAGGTCTGGAAACCCGTCATTGTCGAAGTCCCCTACGGAGACTCCTTGAGCATAGTGTCCGATGCCGCCAACGCCCGCTCTCTCAGTAACATCAGTAAAGGTGCCGTCTCCATTGTTACGATACAAAGCGCAACGCAGCGGGCGAGAGGGCTTGTAAGCATCAGTAGCAGCGGATTGAATAAAGAACAAATCCATCAGACCATCTTGGTCAAAGTCTAGCCACGCCAGTCCTGTACCCATGGTTTCAAGGTAAAGTTTTTCGTCAGTCCCAGTGCCATCTTGGCGGAAAGTGATACCAGCACTCTGGCGGATGTCCTTAAAGCGGATAGCGATTGGTGCGTCTTTTGGGTGCGTTGCGGCCACCGCATCGGCGCATTCCGCAGTACCGGGCAGCATCAGGAGTAACGCTGCGTATATGCACAACACGGATAGAGGTGCAGACACCCTGAGTGCGATCTGGACGGCCCGCGGATTGTGATTCACATTCACGGCAAATTTAAGAAAGTCTAACATAGCCCGCTAGAGTGTCTGCTCGGCTATGGAGAGCGCCAATTGAAGAAACTGCGCGCGCGCACGCTCAGGCATCGGCCCAAGGGCAAGCGAGGTTGAGGTGGGAGCATCGGCGAGAGCCTGTTCGATGCGACTTACATCGAGGCCACCGGCACCGCTGCCCTTAAACCGACTGAGCACGTCACGTGCCTTTGCGATTTGGCCAGTCTGATAGTAGAAAATCCCGAGGGTAGAGTGGCTGCCCGCCCACTCAGGCAATAGATCAACGGCGCGTTCGAAACGCTCACCAGCTTGCGCCGTCTTACCTTGAAGAAGTGTGACCACGCCTAGCCCCCACAAAAGCTTGCCGGAACTAGGTAAACGGCCTAACCCTTGCTGGAGTGTATGCTCTGCCTCCGCAAGGGTGCTAACGCGAAGTTGGACCAAGGCGAGAGAAAGATAGTACTGGTCATTGTCGGGGTTGCGGGTGATGGCATCGTGAAAAATTGCAGTAGCTTTCGTGGTTTCACCGAGGTGAGCGTAGATATCGCCGAGGAGGGCTAGGTAAGTGTCATCACGCTGACCTTGTGCCGACTCACTCTGTGCCATTTCCAAAGCCTGGGCGTACAAGGCTCGCCGAAAATAGGCGTCCGCGAGGTCGAACTTGACGTCGTCCGAGGTAGGGTCCGCTTGGAGCGCGGCCTGAAAATGCGGAATAGCTTCGCTGTAGAGATGATAGCGCGACAGCAATACACCAACTCCTGTTTGGGTGCGGTAGTCGCCAGTGGTTATCTCGTCTAAATGAAGGAGTGTCTTGCGCGCTTCGTCTAGTTTCCCGAGCTTTAAATATGTCTCGCTCAGTTGGTACAGATCTTGCGGTTGGTCGGGATGCTTCTGAAGCTGCTCAATCAGGACTCCTTCATCCAGTTGACTCTGTGTTTGAGCCGGCAAGGTTGCGCGGTTGTCCAGATAGTCAAATAGATGCTGGAAGGGATAGGGGCCGGTGGAGGCATTTTTAGAAAGTGTTTGAAATACGCTAAGGTCCCTTTGCGCAGCTTCCATCTGATGGAGCCCGCGCTCCGCCATGGCAAGTTTATAGTATCCCGTGGCAGGCTCGCGACTCACCTTGACAAACTTGCGCAACAATTCTGCTGCCTCTGCGAATTCTCGCTTGGCCATTCGTAAGTTGGCTAGTTCTAGCAGCGCATCAGAGAAATCCGGGTTAGCACGCAGCGTTTGTTGAAACAATTCTTCCGCGCGCACTTGGTGACCTTGATTGGCCTCGATCAACCCGAGATTGTAGAGGCAGGCAGCGTTTTGCGGATCTTGCTTCAAGCCTAGTTCAAAGTATTTGCGTGCCTCCTCCAGGCGACCTAAGTGCCGATACGACAAGCCCATGAAGACGTACGAACGCGCCGAGGGCTCCAGTTTAATAAGGGCATCAAACGTCGTAACAGCTTTTTCCACCTTGCCCGACATAAAGTAGCTCTCGCCAAGTGCGGCCTGCAGGTCTACCCGGCTTGGAGCTGACTTAAGACCTGATTCCAAAAGTGGAATCGCGTCCTCCCAGTAGTTCTGTGACATACTAACTCTGGCCAGCAGGAAGATAATATCGGCATTGTCTGGGGCTAAACGATGGGCGCGGACCAGTAAATCGAGGGCGTCAACTGGTCTTGACTGGTCAGAGTAGGCTTGCGCGAGTTGATACAGCGCTTCTGGGGAGTCAGGCCGCAATTTAAGAGCGCGATTGAGGGTGACTTCAGCTTTAGCGTACTGCTGATCGCGCAGGTAGGCTTCGCCGAGATTGTAAAGAATTTCGAATGTCTCTGGCTTGAGTGAATTTGCCGTTTCTAATTCGAACTGGGCAGGCTTATATGCCTTTTCGGCTGCTAGCAGCACGCCAAGGGTGAAGTGAAATTGGATGTCGTCCTTATACTTGGGTTGCGTGGACAAATCATGTGTGAGCTTCAGGCCTTCATCTGTGCGCCCTGCTCGCATATAGGCCCGCACCAGGTTCAACTGAGTGGCGACAGAAGCTGGCCGAACTCGTTGAAGGTGCGGAATGGCGTCGGTGGGGTCATTCTTGGCAATTAGGAGCAGTCCCAGATCGTAGTTGGCCTCGGGGTTGTTAGGATCAAAGTGAAGTACTGCCCTAAACTGCGTCTCAGCAAGGTCGGTGCGGCCTTGCGTGGCGTACAAATTGCCTAAGTTGTTCCGGGTGCGGGCTGAGGAAGGAGCGAGTTTGAGGGCGCGTTCGAAGGCGACTTGGGCTTCAGAGTAGTTCTTAGCTTCGCTATGGATGATGCCGAGTAGATTGTAGGCCTCCACGCTCGCAGGCTCCACAGCAAGAGCGGCCTGCACCGTTTCAATGGCCTCGGATATATGCCCTTGCTTGAGCTGTGCCTCGGCCGCTGCAAGTTGGGGCGCAATGCGGGTTTGCTTCTGCTCTGGCGCGTGAGTGGGTTTAGAGGCTTGGGCGGCAGCTTGCGCAGGAATTGCAAGGAGCAGTCCCATGACTGACATAGAGCAAAGGACACGGCCCGCAAGTGCGGACGCATTAGTGCACAGCGAAAACTGTATGTTGCTGGCCGCTTGTTGGATGTAGAGAGTTTGGGTGGCAGTCATATTATTGCAATAACTCCAGTGCCTGCTTTGCAACCGCATGGTTGGGTTGCAGTCGCAATAAGTCATTCAGTGTGTTGACAGCTTTATCTTTCGTGCCAAGTAGAACATATATGCGGGCAAGGTTCAGATAGGCCTGGTCAAAAGCGGGGACTTGCCGGATGCACTCCGCGAGCATCGCTTCGGCTTCGGCGTAGCGCTTAAGGCGGACAAACAGGACACCAAGATTGTTCATCGCGTCGGCGTAGTCCGGCCGGAGTACGATGGCCCTTTGCAAGTAGGCGATGGCGCGCTCTGGCTGCTCTTGCTGCGCGTATAGCATTCCTAGGCTGTAGTTCGGTTCAGCTTCGTTGGATTGATGCTCAAGCGCGCTGCGGAGGAGGGGTTCTGCTTCCTGAAAATCGCGCTGGCGGCGGTACAGGTTACCTAGGTTCAGCAGTGCGGTTCCATAGTCCGGCTTCAGGCGCAAACACTCCCTGAAGTTCGTGATCGCTTGGTTGGGATGGCCTTCTTGTGCGGATATCATGCCTAGGTTATTCCAAGCCTCGGCATAGGTTGGTCGCAGTTTGACCGTCTGCTCAAGATATTGTCGGGCTTCTGGCAGTTGGTTGAGCCGAAGATAGAGGGTGCCCAGATTGTAGTGGGCGGCTGGGTCAGTCGGCTTTGCAACCAGAACCTGCTTGAATGAGCGTGTTGCCTGTTCTAGATAGCCGTGCTGAAAAAAGGCAACGCCATAGGTGAATTCATTGCGCTGGAACGCACCTTGATATAAGGTACCCTCGAAGGGAAGAGCTTTGCGCAACCGTTCGGCGGAAGAGCCGGGGGGCGACGTGACATCTGCTACGAGTGTGTCTGGAGTAACAAGTCCCTGATAGACCTTCACGATCATGCCGCCGCTATCTACGAGAAATGAGGTGGGCAGAGGCAGATCGCGGCGACGGTCGAAAAGGTAGTGATAGATCAGATTGTAGATACCAGCCACGTCACCCGTGGCGTGCAGAATGGGTATAGTTATACCTTGCTGAGTGGCGAATGCTCGAACCCCATCAAAGTTTTGTTGGGCCTCTACATGCAGGGTCAAAAGTTTTACGCCGCTTGCTTCGAGCCTGCGGGCGTGCTGCTCAAGCTGTCTGAGTTGCTCAACTGATTCAGCCGCACTTGTATCCCAAAACGTTAGCAGGGTTGCGCTGCGCTCCGCTGTTGGTAGCGTTTGCAAGCTACCGGCAAGATCCGGCAATGAAAAGGTAGGAGCGCTCAGTGGTTCGAGTAGCCACGTGTCAACGGAAGCCGGCAATAGATCGGTGTTCGGCTCACTTGGGAAGCTAGTTACTTCCGGCGGGTTGAACGGGGTTGCACGAAAGCTCGGCGTACCCTCTTGAAGTTCGATGCGCTGATTCACCGGAAGTTGTTCAAACACCTGGGTAAGTCCGCTGGGCCAGCGGACGCTGGCCCGCACGGGTGCGGTATTGTTGCCGACGCCGAAGAAGAGTTCCTTGGAGTGCTGAGACAAGAATCCGGAGCCGGCTTGCAGATACTTGGTTTGCGAAAGGTTGCCAGTGTCTATGGTTACTGCCGCACCAATGGCGTCGCGATTGGACTTTGTTCCACGCAGCCGGAAGGCAATGGAGTGGCCGATCTGCTGCATCGAATTGCGCAGAACTCTTACTTGGGGAGCGTTCCGGTTCTTCAGGATCACTTCGAGTCGGCCGTCATGGTCGAGATCGGCAAGGGCGAAGGAGCGGCTGTCATCCACAAAGTCCATGCCAAAGATGCCGGCGACTTCCGAGAAGGTGCCGTCGCGGTTATTGGCGAAAAGGACGTTTCTTTCTGGCCCGGCCCAAGCAGAATCCGAGCGAATCAGCTCGTTGATGGCGTTCCAGCCCTGTTCGTAGCCGGGCGAGGAGAGAGCATTCTGCGGTGACTTTCCCACCACCTGTCGCCAAAAGAAGCTGGACAGCTCGGGCCTATCCTGGCCTGAAATATAGCCATTGGCGGTGTAAAGGTCGGGCCAGCCGTCATGGTCGAAATCCCATGAGTCGGAAGACCAAGCCCAGCGCCCAATCTCAACTCTGGCTTGGTCGGTGACGTTTTCGAACTTGCCGTTGCCCAGATTCCGATAGAGGGTATTCCCGCGCGCATGGCGGCGATAATTGGCGAGGATGTCGGAGGGCTCGCCTTGATGAAAGTTTTGCTGCGCTGACACGCGCACGCCTGCAGCAGACCACATATTTGAGACGTAGATGTCTTGGTGACCGTCGTTGTTGAAGTCAAGCCAAGTGGCGCTCATGCCTGCACCCACGTCCTCCACATGCGCTTCTTTTGATATTGGAGTGAAGGTGCCGTCGCTATTGTTGCGGTACAGATTGCTGCGCCCGAAGTCGTTGGCCACGTAAAGATCGGGCCAGCCGTCGGCATTCTGGTCGCCCCAGGCGCAACTAAAGCTGTAGCGGTCATTATCCACATTCAAACCCGATGCCTCGGTACGGTCGGTAAAGGTGCCGTTGCCCTCATTATGCAGCAAAATATTGGGCGGCCCGTTGCGGGCATCAAAATAAGGAACTGGATAGTGGTATTGATCCAAGCCCACATAATAGCTGTAGAGGCAGAAGTAGATGTCGAGAAAACCGTCGTGGTCGTAGTCGGCCACCGCTGCATGGGTAAATGCCCCTTGCGGCGGCTTGGCGAAGCGAAAGGCATCGGGCTTCAAGGTGAACTTGCCGTTACCCTGATTCCGAAAGAGCAAGGGACCACTGGCGCAGACGACCAGCAGGTCTTGCAGGCCTTTGTTCTCAAAGTCTGCAAAGAGCGCGCAGGCCGTGGCATCGAGCACGCCAACACCCGCCGCTTGGGTAACGTCCTCAAAGGTGCCGTCGCCGCGATTTCGATAGAGCCGGTTGGGCAGGCCCGAGGGTTGGCAAATATAGATGCTGTCGTTGCCGTCGTTCGCGATATCGCCCACGGCGACGCCGTTGTTGCCATACACATCAATGCCGCAAGCACCGTCGAGCACGGTGCGCCAGTGATCCACGCCATACCGCAGTTGCTTCTGGTAGGAGTCAGTTTGGCCTAGTGTTTTCGAGGTTACATCCACAAACCCCGGTCCGCGGCTAAGGCTTACCGTCTCTTCCGTGGCTTGGAGTTGCCGCAACTGCCAACCGCCAGCACCGGCTGTTGCGTCGTTGGACCACTGCGTCTTCCAGAGGCCGATGCGCCCTTCGCGTCCGGCATCGGCGCTGGTGCTACCCGCGGGCCCGGTGGGGCCGACCAGTTCATAGCGAATGTCGGCGGTGACCACTAGGGGTGCAGCGGATATCTCGGAAAGCGCCACAATCTGAAACTCGGCGGTTTCAACCTGCCGTAGCGGGGCCAAGTACGCTTGAAGCGCTGAAAGCAGGTGTTCTTGGCTCGACGGCAAGACCTCCGGCGCAAAGTGCCGTCGGCGGACTTCAATTCCACCTCCGGAACGCAGACTTTCCTCTTGGCTGGCGACCAGAGCGGTGCAGTGGAACGCGGAGTGCAGCGAATCCCCAACCGCAGCTAGTGCTGACGGCGACTGGCGGAGCGCCGCAGTCCACCGGCCGAGCACGGTGTCGATCTCGGCGGCATATTTCTCGCTTTGGTATTCGTCCGTGCCGGGCATTGCCAGTTGCAGGACCCGCTCCAGAGGAGAGTGGTCGGGATAGTGCGGAACAAAGTGCCTTTCTGCTAGAGAAAATGCGAAATGCTGCCCTGTTTCAGGCCCTGCGGAACTCTCGAGCAATGGCGAGGCAAGCAGCGGCGAAGCAAAGAAGGCAAGCGGAGTCCAAGCCATGCCCTGCAGGAAGCTGCGCCGGGAAAAGGCCGATTTTGCGGGTTTGCGAGGCATGGTCATACAGATTTGTGCAAGGCTCACTCCCGGCTCACTCCAGGCGTTAGCCCGATGCTAGCCCGGCGTTATCCCGATGCTATCACCGGGGCGAATCTCGCTGAGGGGAGGAAACACTACCTACCAATCTTGCAGGTTGAAGCGGCAAAGGTGCAAGGGGATGAGCCGCAGGAGGCGGGCGGAGGCGTTCGGTTCCGCTTTTGGACTGGGGACTGGGTGAGGGTGCGCCATAATTGGTATTCCACAGGTTCAAAAAATTTGTTGTTGACAAGGCTAGTGCTTTCAGATTATTCTCGGCATCGCTTCAGCAAACCAGTATTTTGTCACGCAGAAGTAAGCGCTTACGGCGCGGGCTGTAACGGTAACTGTGAGCAAACGCGGTGCGGGGAGCGATCCTATAAGGATCCGAAAAGAGGGGATTGAGAGCATGAGAATACTTCAATATCGCCGTAAACCATGGCTAGGGGCCGTTTGCATCATGCTCCTCTGTCTGGCATTTGTGCCGTTGGCGAGTCATCAAGCCTTCGGTCAGGTGGACCAGGGTGCCATTTCCGGTTTCGTCCAAGACGCCACCGGCGCGGTCATCGCGAACGCTTCGGTCACGTTAACCAGCACTGACACCGGATTGACGCTGCAATCGCGCACTGACGCCAGCGGCGGGTACAATTTCTCGCCCGTGAGGATCGGAAACTATAAAGTTTCCGCTACCGCGACTGGTTTCTCTACCACCACGCAGTCCAACATCGTGGTCAACGTGCAACAGCACGTTGAAGTGACCCTCAAACTTAAGCCCGGTAGCGAGAGCCAGACCGTTGAGGTCACCGCGGCCGAACCGCAACTCCAGACCGAAGATGCCTCAGTGGGCCAAGTCATCAACCAGAAGTCCGTGGTTGACCTTCCGCTGAACGGTCGCAACTTTACCTTCTTGGCGCAATTGGCGGCGGGGGTTAACACTCCGCAGGCCGATACGCGTGGCAACGCTGCCACGGGTGCTTTTTCTGCCAACGGCTTGCGCCCAGCGCAAAACAACTACCTCCTGGATGGTGTCGACAACAACTCCGACACAGTTGACTTCCTGAACGGAACCAACTACGTGGTGCTGCCTCCGGTGGATGCGGTGCAAGAGTTTAAGGTGCAGACCTCAGACTTTAGCGCGGAATTTGGCCGGTCCGGTGCCGCCGTACTCAATGCCTCTATTAAGTCCGGCACCAACGCCTTCCACGGCGCCGCTTGGGAATTCTTCCGCAATGACGCTCTGGACGCGAAGGACTACTTCGAGCAGAATAGCAGGAAGGGCGAACTGCGCCAGAACCAGTATGGCGGCGCAATCGGCGGTCCAATCATCAAGAACAAGCTGTTCTTCTTTGGAGACTACGAAGGTACGCGCCGGCTGCAGGGTACGATTCTGGCTGCCAATGTGCCTACAACTCTGGAACGCAGCAGCGGTTTCACCAATCTGGCGGATCTGCTCCAGTCGCCCGATCCGAACGATCCCACGAAAAATGTAAAGACGGATCTCTTGGGCCGAACCGTCCCGGTCGGAACCGTGTTTGATCCTTCCACGACTCGTGCCGTGACGGCAGGCTCTCCCGACCCGATTTCAGGTCTCTTAGCCTCTTCAAACGGATTCGTCCGCGACCCATTTGGCACCTGCGGTCCAGGTACAACTAGCTTTACTGCAGATGCGTGCGGGTTGAACCAGTTGCCAGCTAACCGTTTGGACGCCAATGCGATCGCGTTGCTGAACCTGTACCCCAACCCAACGAGTTCCGGAATCTCGCAGAATTTTTCCAATTCGCCCAAGCTGTCGGAATCACGCCGTGCGTTTGACGTGCGGGGTGACTACAACTTCAACGAGCGCAACCAGATATTCTCGCGGTTTAGTTATGTGGACGACCCGCAGAACATCCCCGCCGTCTTTGGCGGCACGGCTGACGGCGGAGCTTTTCAGCAGGGTATTCAGACTGCACTGTCGAAACAGTTCGTAGTTGCTTACACCCATGTTTTCACGCCGAGCACGATTAACGTCGCCCGCTTCGGTTTGAATGACCTGCACACCACGCGCAATACGCAGCTCGGTAATACCACCACGAACATTCCGGCCCAATTTGGGATTCTAGGTATTCCGCAGCACGCAGAAAATGGCGGTCTGCCGACCTTCGGCGTCAGCGGCCTCACCAGCCTAGGTGGCAGCGCTTTCTTGCCGTCTGATGAAACCAGTAAGACGCAGCAGTACACCGACGATTTCACCAAGACCTTCGGCAAGCACACCTTCAAGGCGGGCATTGAATATCAACGGGTAAGCTTCTCAACTCTGCAGCCGGGTTGGTCACGCGGTGAGTTTGACTTCGGTGACACTTACGTGGACATTCCAGACAAGGGCGGCAGCAACGTTGGCCGGGCAGCATTCCTGTTGTCTCCCACAGCGTCCACGGTTGGCGGCAATGACTACGTAGGTGGCCCGAACAGCGTCTTCGCCTCCAACATCGCCACCACTGATGACGGCAAGAACTACTTCGGTGCCTATGCGCAGGACGACTGGAAGGTGTCCCGGAACCTGACGGTGAATCTCGGCTTACGTTGGGATTACTTCGGCCTGATATACGAGAAGAACGGCAAACAAGCTAACTTCGTGCCCAGCGGTGGCCCGGGCGGCGGGCCTCAGTATCTGATCCCTGGAAACACAAGCCTAAGCAGCCTTAACCCGGCTTTCCCGGCACTGTTGGCTCAGGACGGAATTGCTCTGAAGATCGGCAACTCGTCTGGTCTTGGACTAGGCACGGTGCAGCATAACAACTTCGCCCCACGCTTCGGCTTTGCCTATTCGGCGAACTCTAAGCTGGTGGTGCGCGGCGGATTTGGCATCTTCTACAACGCCTTTGAAAATCGCGGATACGGTCCGAACATCGGAGAAAATTATCCCTTCGTGTTCAACGTCTCCTACTTCAACAAAAACAGCGCCACGCCGATCAGCTCCGGCAGTCCGTACGCAGGTTGCTCCACGGCCAGCGCGGGTGGCTCGGCCACGTTGGAATCAGGCTTGTCCTGCTTCTCGTTCGACCCCGCTACGGTCAGCCCCTCTGGATTGGGGTTGGAAGGCATTCAGTACAAGTACATCACTCCCTACACCATGAGCGCGAACCTGACTTTGCAGTATCAGCTCACGCCGACTCTCTCCATCCAGACTGGCTGGGTCACGACACAAGCCCGTCACTTGGAAACGTCGCCAGGGACGAACAATGTAACGCAGTTGCTGGCCAACAATGACGACGGTGGCTTGTCTAGGCCGTTCCAGGACTTTGGGCGCGGCAGTAGCTATCGCGTAACTAATGGCAACAGTAACTATCATGGACTGCAGACCAAAGTGGAGAAATCCTTCTCCAACGGTTTGAGCCTGCTGTTCACCCACACTTGGGCTAAGGCTCTATCAGATGCGGGTGACTCGCTCAATGGCGGCAGCTTGAGCGGTTACCGTGCCCCTGACATCCCGGGCTTTGGCGTCCATAGGGACTATACCCTTGCCTCGTTCAACATCAAGAACGTAATCCACATCAGCGGTGGTTATGAGTTGCCGTTCGGCAAGGGCAAGCACTTTATGGCCAATGCTACCGGCGTCGCGCAGACTGCCCTTGGTGGATGGAGTTTGAACTGGGTGGCCACTCTGCAAGGTGGCCAACCGATTACCCTGAGTTGTCCGAATGGCACAGCCACAGGCGCTGGCTGTTACGACCTAAAGGTAGCTGGACAGGATCCCAAACTGGGTATTCACAGGTTCAGTGTTACGAACTCGGATGGCTCGGTTTCGAATTACACGGGTTTCTTCGGCAACCCAGCCGCGTTCACCCAGCCGTGCCAACTCGGACGGGATTCGGGTGGCAACTTGATCCCCCTTCTCGGTTCGCCGGCAGGTTGCGTGCCGTTGAGCGGCTTGGCGGCATTGGGTGGTCAAGGCGGTCAAGTGGATGGACCGGGCTATCATCGGCTCGATCTGTCGCTCTTTAAGGACATTCACCTTACGGAACGGTTCAAGTTGCAGTTCCGTACGGAAGCCTTCAACATCCTCAATCACCCGAACTTCAACGCCCCCAATTTTGGTGGCAACGGGGTCAACGCCATCGCCGGTTCGGGCAACTACACCAACCCGGCCTTTGGCGCGGTTGGTGCAACACGTGACGCTCCCTATGCGGCACGTCAGATCCAATTCGGCTTGAAGCTTTACTTCTAACTAGGACTCGCATCCTCACTCAGAAGGCGCTTGATTCAAGCGCCTTCTCTTTTTTGTAGGCTGCAAGCTCAGGGATGCAGCGGGATGGAGTGGTAAAATTCGCAGCGTGAGCATCCGACGTCGAGCTGGGGGGTGGGTTTTTTGGCTGATGGCAATGAGTGCGTCGCTGATGGCCGCCACGCCGCCAGAAACGCGCCGATTGGAGGCGCAGTTCAAGCAGGCGGCGCTGCAGTATGACGCGGGGAAGCTTGCGGAGGCAGCCACCATACTCGAAGGGTTGAAGCACGCGCTGCCGCAAAGTTTTGAAGTGCAGGAACTGTTGGGGCTGGTGTACTCCGGGCAATCGAAAGACGATCTGGCGAATCCGCTGCTGGAAAAGGCGGTGCGGCTGAGGCCAAGTTCGCCCGAAGCCCACACCAACTTGGCCATCAATCTTGTGCATTTAGGAAAGCTGGAAGAAGCCGAGACCCATTTGAAAAAGGCGGTGGCA
>JANXUR010000028.1 GCA_025356095.1 Acidobacteriaceae bacterium
GAAGGCAATTCGGGGGCTTTGAACGCTTGACCGTAGAATTCCTTGAGAGCGTCAACATCGGCAAGGAACCAAGTTTCGGTGACCACGGCCATAAGGTGATACTGATCCGTCTGCCCGAGTCTTGTGTCCCAGGGGTCCCTGTTGCTCAAGTGAGTGCGGGCGTCGGGAGTCTGCACCACGTCTTCCGAATCAACCAGTAACACGCAAAAGGCGGACGGGTGATTCCTCAGGCCGTTTGCGAATAGCTTATAGGTACTATCCCGGCCGCCCCCCACCGCCACGTTCCACCTTATGTTTCGATCCCTGCACGGACCAACCAAGTCCTTCAAGAATTGCCCAAAGCCCTGCCGAAGATTCGCTTTCCCTTCCTTTGTTTGTCCGCCGCCCTCAACATACAACCGCACCTCGCTTACCACCGGTTGCCACCGATGGCCCCGCTTCTCCACAAGTCTCCCAAGGTTTGTTCCTTCAGCAGTTCGGAAAGTTTGGCTGAGCTTTGGCGCACCAAATGGCTACCAACCTCATCCTGACTGCAAACGACGATGCTCTCGCAGTGTTCGGTCAATGCCGACACCAACACGTCCGAATGAGTTGTTACGACCAGTTGAGTCTTTTCGGATGCCTTCACGAGGAGTTCGGCGACGGTCGGCATCATATCAGCGTGAAGCCCAATTTCAGGTTCTTCGATACAAATCAGAGGCGGCGGCTCCGGATGTAGCAGCACGGCCAAAAGGCATAAGTAACGCATCGTGCCATCAGAGAGTCGGGTCGCTGGCATCTCCAGTCGACCGCGTTCCTGGAGAAAAACTTGCACTGTACCCTGAACAATGCGTGTGGTTAACTCTTCAGCTGAGTCGTAAAACTTTTGCAGATATTGCCGAATTTCTCGATGCGTTGCAGTACGGCTTATGAGATTGTTCAGCACGAGGGCCAAATTTCCGCCATCCTCCTGAAGGAAGTCCCCAGACGAATCGACCCTCTGCGGCAGACGCACCTTCGAGCCTCGTCCTACGGAGAATTCACGGTACAGCCGGATCTTAGAGAAGTTGATACCTAGATTTGTAAGTTCGGGATACTGAGACGGATCTCGGCGCTGCTGCAGTATTGATTGATCCAATTCAACCTCTTCGCGCTGCAGTTCGCGCTTGCCTCCGCCGAGCAGCGCGCTGACTGCGCTGGGTGAAACATTGATCACCGGCTTTCCGCCGTTGAAGCGATAGTAGAAATAGACGTCATTTTCGCCGGGGTTGGCAGTGCTGTTCTCCAAAATTTCGTCCATCAGCCGAAATCGTCCTTGGACGGTGGAGAACGACAAAGCATAGCGAAGGCGCTTCGTTGGCCCGACTATCGCCTCAATTCTGGCTGTGGGCTTGCTAACGGAGTCAATCTCGCCGCGCCACAGAAAATCCTCAGGCCCGCCGCCATCCATCATCGGGCGCACCACGTCAGTCGGTGTCCAACGCAAGATGTCTATTGCCTCAAGAAGATTTGACTTCCCCGAGCCGTTTGGACCAATGAGCACGTTCAGCGGGAGCAGGTCAATCTCTCTAGCAGCGGGGCCATAGGACAGGAAATTGGTAAGGCGAATTGACTCCAGAAACTGTGTCATAACACAATAATAGCCAAATCAGCGTCCGTGATGGCGGTTTCCGCACTGACCGAGGTGGTTACCGACCGCTTCAGCGTGGCATCCGTGCCCCCCCTAGCGGTGCCACATCTTCAGTAAGTCGCTGCTGGTAATCAGCAGCGCAAAAGCAACCAGCACCAACGCCGCCGCCTGATAAATTCGCTCTTTCACCTGCAAACTTATATCCTTCCGGCGGATGCCTTCAATCAGCAGAAACAGAATCATGCCACCATCCAGAATGGGGAACGGTAGCAGGTTGAACAAGCCCAAGTTCAAGCTGAGTGAGGCAGCAACGCTGGTAAGCGGCGTCGCGCCGGCCTGCGCAGCTTCCCCCGTCATCTTCATAATTCCGAGCGGCCCACTCATCTGCCGGTAGCTCACGCGTCCTTTGAACAACCCGCCCAGCACCTCGCCCAGCAGCATCGTGTTCTTCTTGTTTTCCTCTACCGAGCGCGCCCACGCCTCCCCTAGTGGCAGTGCCACTTTCACTTTGGGTCCAGCAAAGCGCGCGCCAATGCGGTAGCGAGTCGCTCCAGCCGAGGAATCGAGCACGGGCTGCACCTGCAGGGTCACGTCCTCACTGCCGCGTTTCACCGTCAGGTTTACCGGCGCTTCCTTGCTCTTTTGCAGATAATTAATTAACTGCTCCATGGAATAGAGTGGCACGTTATCCACGGCTTGTACTTCGTCTCCGAGCTTCAGTCCCGCTTTGGCAGCGGGCATGGTGGGCTCCAGTTCGGTCACGAACTGTTTCTCGTCCGGGCCCCAGCCAATCCACCCGTTGCGTTCCGTGCCAGCCGCTTCTGGAGTTATCGTCAGTTGCATGGTTTGCCCGCCGCGCTGCACCGTGGCGTTCACCCGATGTCCCGCATTCAGCATCGTCCGTGTAATGGTGCGTTCCCACGTGGGGCTTTGCAAACCGTCGAATTCGGTCACCACATCGCCGCGCTGAATCCCCGCTTTGGCGGCGGGGCTGTCGTCAGAAACCGAGCCAACCTTGGTCGGCTGATTGCCAAAGCCTTCCACTTCCGCGCCCATGCTATAGGCACCGGTTAACAGTAGCACCGCCATCACTATGTTCATCGCCGGTCCGGCCAGCGCGATGATGAATCGCTGCCAGCGCGGCTTGGAGAAAAGCTCGGCGGGATCGCCCGTGACGCCATCCTGCGGATATTCTCCAGCCATCTTCACATAGCCTCCTAGAGGCAGCATGCGGACGCAGTAGTCAGTCCCTCCGCAGACCAAGCCGAACAACCGCGGACCAAAGCCGATGGCAAAGGTCTCCACTTTGACTTTGAAGTATTTGGCCGCCAGAAAATGCCCAAGTTCGTGGATGAACACGAGGAATCCCAGCACTCCAACCATTGCCGGGATTTGATGAATGTCGAACGCCATGAAATCTTCCTTTTCCGACTTACCCGCAGACCCAAGCTGTCGAACATCGTGTGCTGCCCCATCCTCAACCGCCCGCAGTTGGTGGTTTAAGCTGGGCTGAAAATATGCTTAGCGCGAAGCCACTGCCCTTGTACAGATGTTCGCCACCTGCCGCCGCGCCTCTTCCCGCGCCTCGGCGTCATAAGCCACCACCTCTGCTATAGATGCAGGCCGCAACGTGCTCGTCACTTCTAGTACGCATTCCACTACTCGCGGGATGTCGAGAAAGCCAATTTGGCCCTCCAAAAACGCCGCCACAGCTATTTCATCGGCAGAATTCAGCGCAATCGTTTTGGCTCCGCCCGCTTCCACGGCTTCATACGCCAAACGTAAACAGGGAAACTTTCCCAAATCGGGATTCTGGAAGTCCAGTCGCTGTAACTGCTTCAAATCAAAGCGCAAATCACTACCAATCCGATCTGGAAAGGTCAGAGCATACAGAATAGGCAGCCGCATATCCGTGACCGAGATCTGCGCCAGAATACTGCCATCGTTATACTCCACCAAAGAATGAATGGTGGATTGTGGGTGGATGATGACATCCACCTGTGCCGGCGGTAAATGAAACAGGCGGCAGGCCTCGATTACCTCGAAACCCTTGTTCATCAGCGTCGCCGAGTCAATTGTGATCCGCCGCCCCATCTTCCATGTCGGATGGTTTAGCGCCCGCTCCACCGTAATTCCCGCAAACTCACTCGCTGGAGTGTTACGAAACGGCCCGCCGCTCGCCGTAAGCCAAATCTTTTCAACTTCTTGCATCCGCCCGCCCCGCAGGCATTGGTGTACCGCGTTGTGTTCGGAATCAATCGGCAACAACGCAACACCCCGCCGCGCGGCTTCCTCGGTAATCAGGTCTCCGGCGGCCACCAGGCACTCTTTGTTGGCCAGTCCAATGCCCTTGCCAGCGCAGACGGCCTCATAGGTGGCTTCCAGCCCTGCGACGCCCACAATGGCGCTGACTACGAAATTGACCGCAGGATGGATCGCGACGGCGACCGAACCTGCCGTCCCAAAGCCAACTTCGATTTCACCTAAACCGTTTTCTTTCAACCGTTTACGTAAGCTCTCGGCGTCCGCCTCGGTGGCGACAGACACCATCTTTGGATGCCACTTGAGGCATTGCTCGAACAATGCATCCACGTTACCGCCTGCGGCCAGCGTGGCCACTTGAAAGCGATCAGGGTAGGCGCCGACCACCGCAAGCGTGCTGACTCCGATGGACCCTGTGGAACCGAGGATGGCGAGATTTTTCATGCTGATTGCTTGCGGAAAAATTATGCGAAAGAACAACAAACCAAAAAAACAACAACTCGAAAGAGTGACAACTACAAAAAAATGGCAACAACTCAAATGGATTGCGCGATTTCCATCCCCGTGCGCACTTCGCTCGCCCTACCCGGCAGTTTCCCCCGCAACTGCTATTGTAACGTGCGCAAAACTGCGTAGTACCATACCACCGGCGCGGCAAACAGCATCGCATCAATCCGGTCCAGCATACCCCCGTGCCCCGGCAGGATGGCTCCGGAATCCTTTATCCCCGCACCGCGCTTGATCAGCGATTCCACCAGGTCGCCAAACTGGGCGGCGACGTTGACCGCCACCGTGAGCCCGACAATGGTGATCCAGTCCGGGTGGTCAAGGCCCAACATACCGTCGCGCGGCTCAATCAGCCGGTGACGCAAAAAGAATTGGCTGACCTCCAGCGCGTGGCTGAAAAATATTCCGCCAACCAGCAGGCTGCCCGCCATAGATCCAACCGCGCCTTCCCACGTTTTGTTGGGACTGATGTGCGGCGACATCTTGTGCCGACCGATAGCTTTGCCCGTGAAGTAGGCGAAGATGTCGCCCGCCCACACCGTCAGCAGCATATAGAGCAACAGAAATGCCCCAGCCCAGAACTGTCGCAGGCTTACGGCGAGGCCCACCGGCATTGCCGCATACACAAACGCGAATACCGACGCGGCCGCAGCGGGATAGGCAGTCGCCATGTCAGTCCGCTTCATCGCCACCATAAGAAAGAAAAACGGCGCAATCGCCGCACTGAAGCCCAGCGTATACAGCAGTGCCGTGGCAGAAAGCAGCGGCTTGCCCTGCCCGGGGTCAATCGCCAGAAACACAAAAAACAAAATCACAAAGATGTATGTCGGCGCATAAAAAGGCTGCACGCCATAGGCCTCCGTCATCTTCAGGAATTCATGCACGGCCATCAGCGCGGCAACCCCAGCGACGATGGCTAGCACCGGTATCGGCGCACTCAGCACCAGCAAAACCACCAGCGGAATCAGAACAGCAGCAGTAACAATGCGCGTAAGCATAGACCCCGCAATTGTACGCGCGCTCAAAAACCACGGCACATGCACCACCTGCGGCTAGATATCTAAGGTCTTCAGAGATTGCCTAGGAAGGAGGCCCTCACGATACTCAAATACATCTTCCTTAAAAAAGCCAACAGCCTAAAGGTGCGGTCGCCAAGGCGAGAGAGTGCTTCAATCGATCCTCTCAACAAATGAAAATCAAAACTCCCAAATCTCTTCCATAGAAACCGAACCAATGCACTACCCCGCAAAGTCTTCGCACACACGCATTTGGCGTTTCATGTTCCCCTCTCGCCTAGATAATGCCGTGGACAAGAAATCGAATTCTATAAACTATCGGACGCCGTATTTGCAAAATACGTGCTCGTAGTTGATAGATACCGTGGTGTAGTTGTGGCGGAGGCCAGCGAAAATGGAGCCGAACGAAAAGAAAGCAGTTCCCCCTTATGTTGCGTATAAGACGCTCATCAACTTCTTAGACCGCTTCAAACAAGGTCTTCCGGGAGAAGTTGACCGCGGACTCATGGGTTCAATGTCCGGCGCAGCGCAGAGCCAGGTCATTACGGCTCTGCGCTATCTGGGGATGATCTCAGAACACGGCACGCCAACCCCCCTAATGCGAGCATACGTGACCGGACAAGAGACCGAACGAAGCGAGGCGATTCAGAAGATGCTCACGGCGTCCTATCCGTTTATTTTTAATAGTGGATTTGACTTCACGACGGCGACCGCGTCGCAACTCCGGGAAGCATTTGAGACGGGTACGGGAGCAAGCGGGGAAACGGTAGCCCGCTGCATTGCGTTCTTGAAGGATGCCGCCTTGGATGCCGGAATTGAAGTGTCAAGGTTCATCACCCAAAAGAAGCCGCGAACTGTAGGAAGTAAACGCAAGTCAGCGGCCGTGCGGAAGGATGAAAGCAGAGGCACAGTCAGAGCCAAGGAGGAACATCATCAGTCTGTTGTGTCAAAACACCCCTCAATCGCCGCACAGGAAAGTCTCCTCCTGTGGGAATTGTTTCAACGCTTGCCCAAGCCGGGAACGATGTGGCCTCTTGAGGAACGCAAGCGCTGGCTCGAAACATTAGGGAACGTCTTGCAGCTTGAATACCGCGAAGGGCAGGGCGTCTAGCTGCTGATAGGCCTTGGCCTTATAAGGCAGAGATATGTGGACGCGTATGGGGTTCGTTTCCCCCGCACTCCGCCAAGGGTTATAGCGAATCAGACCCCATTGAGCGAACTCAGATCATGCTGATAAACCCTAATCCCCCCTGTCGCCCGCCGTTCTGTGAGTACAACAGTGTGGCCGAGTTGTACCAGCATTTTCGCACAATGTTTCTTCCGGGCGATGGTAAACACAATTCGTCTTGTGGGCATGTCGTGCATCTTCGAGATCACCATTTTTTTCATTTAGTATCGCTATGGAAAGATGGGCCGCCCGATACATTGTCAATGCGTGTTGAAAGAGAAGAAATCATGCGGACGAATGAGGGATCAGGAGCCTACACGATAGAGAACGGCGAGTCGCGGGCCAAAAACCTTCCATCGGCCAAGATGGCGATACTCGAACCCGATGAGGTGTGGGAGGACAACCCGAAAACAAAGTCCGCGAAATGGGTCTACATAAAGCAGTTCGACAGCCGACCCTATCCGTACACCATATGTTTACTTAAGCCGTGGGAGGAAGAGAACGGAATCATCATTCTCCTGAGTGCCTTTCCATGCAAACGCAACCGCATTAGGGCATGGCGTCAGGGAACGCGCATTTACCCAAAACAGATTCAGCCACCCGAAGGCGGCTGATCTGAGTACGCTGCGGGGATTTCACCCACAATCTTTTCTGTGATTGATGATGCACCACCGTCCCCCTTGGATGCAAGACAAAACTGCTAGAATCCGCCGATACGAATGCCCGGTCTGTCATTTCCCGTGGGCGTCATAGCTACTTTGTCCAGCGCCGTATTCTGAAACGACGTATTTTGATCCTTCTTCGCAGCAAGTTGTTCGTACTGCATTCATTGCCGTCTGTCGAGGTTTATCAAGACCAGAGCGACCATCTCTCCACATGGAGCGCCAGGGGCCCAAGCGCCCAAGGGCGGCGCAAGCTCAGCCGATAATTGCCAGATGCTCTGCATTACCCATAACAGAGCTAAAGGCAATAAATAAAATCGGGCTAATAGCCCATTGCAACCCCTGCAATCTGTCGTAACCCAATTGCAACCCGTCGCAACCCATTCCAGCCCGGCACTAGCTTCGGTAGGAGAAATGGGCTGCCCCCTCTTCGAGCGCGGCATGTCTGCCGCCGCTCTCCCGCTTTTCCGTGAAAAACACGTCGCGACATTTTCAGAAAAATTGCTCACTCGCGAATGCTGCCTAAATCCCCGCCCCTCAACCACTTACCCCGATCTTTCCCGACGTCCGGAACCAAAACGGGAAAATCGGCCTCGCCCCTAACCCCTTACCTTGCAATCACCTGCAAGGCACCCACTCTTCATGCGCGAAAACATGCTCGCATTGCGCCAATTCTCAACTTTTCCATGCAAAAAGCCCCGGAAAACCAATCTTTATCGCCTCCTAACCCCCACCAAAACAGCGAAAAAAATTGCCATATCCATTAACATTTCACATCCATAATGTTGATGAATTGGTAACTCAATCCACTGCCATCCCCCCTGCCTACACTTGCGAGCAGTCGAGGGGGCTTAGGTACAGGTTGGTGATGTTGCTGACGGTTTCTGGGCCCGCGTAAACGGCACGGCTGGAAAGCTCGGTCCAGGCCGGGTCGGCGATAAACTTGCCCCAACTCTCATTCAGGTCGGCAACGTCCTTGAAGGTCAGCATATAAGTGAGGGCGGGTTGGCGTGGGCCGATGAGGGTGTCTCCAAAGAAAACGGGCGTAAGGCCAGCGCGCAGGAAGATGGCAAACTCCGACTCATTGAACATGCGCAGCTTGCGGACGTAGCCATCGTAGGTGGGAGCCTCGTAGGTGCGCATCTGGAAGATGCGTTTGGTGAGTTTGGGCACAGTGAGTTTAGGCCATCCGGTGAAAGCGGAGAGCAGAGAACTCTCTACGCGCTCGAAGGCTGGAGACGAGGCGGGCGCGGACCAGAACGGCGCGGCTGCCTTGGCGAACGCGGCGTCTTCGGTGAGTTTGGCGTCAAGCGTCGCCAGCGTTTCCACAGACGGGGATGGGATCAGCAGGTAGAGGGTGGGCGTGTCCGGGCCGACGTCCACCCGGAAGGCACCGACCGGGGCGATGCCCATGCGGTTCAGCGCGGGGATCAAGGCCTCCGCAAAGTAGTTCTGCGTAAGAGTCTGCTGCGGCCCAGAGCGCAAGGTGTATTTGCGGAGTTGGTAGAACTCCCTGGGGGAAGCAGCAGGTGTGGCGGCCCAAGCTTCGGTGCTGCCCGCCAGTGTGCCCAATGTAGTGGCAGCGGCCGCTGCCGCAATGCCGGATGCCATGAATGCCCGTCTATCCAAAGTTGCCTCCCTGATGCCTTGATGTGATGGGCAAGATTCTACTACGCGGGTAAAGCATCCTATAATTTGCGGATGGCTAGGGGATGGGAAAGCAAGTCAGTCGAGTCGCAGGTTGATGCACGGGCCGAACGCGAAGCCGCGAAGACCCTGCCTCCCGCGTTGACCGAACCCGAGATGGAGCGGATGCGCGTGGTTGGCGGGCTGCAGTTGTCGCGGCAACGGATTTTGAGTGAGTTGTCCTGCGCCCGGGGCAACCGGCAAACCATGTTGCGGTCGGCGCTGCAGGAACTTGATATTCAAATTGCGGCCATGGGCAGCGAGTAGCAACACGGGGAGCGTGACGGTGCTGGATTCGAGCCGGTCGGTTTGATGCAACCTTGATGCAGCCGAATCGGCCCGCCCATTCCACTCGATTGTTTCGATTTGGTTCGGCTCATCAAGGCTTGCAAACGCCTGCCCCGTGGGAGGTTGCCTCTACCGCCAACTGGGTGACGCCATGCCGTATAATTTGAATAATTCCATGAAAGCTTACGTTTACGTTTCGCTCAAGAAAAGTGTCCTCGATCCGCAGGGCAAAACCATTCACGGAGCACTGGCCAAGATGGGCTTCCACGGAGTGGCCGATGTGCGTCAGGGCAAGTATTTTGAGATTGACCTGACTGGCATGGCGCGCGCCGAGGCCGAAGCCGAAGTGCAGCGACTGGCGCGCGAAGTGCTCACCAATACCGTGATTGAGGAATACCGCTATACATTGGAAGAGTAAGCGAAGAGTGAGTGAAGAGTAAGCGGTTCCTGCCTGTTATCACTGCTCTGTGTGACGATGATCACAACTTGCCGCGTGGTCAAGCGGTAGGATGAGTGCAATCGGAGAGCAGTTTGAAACAGATGAGACAGATCGCCGTGGTTTTGCTGGTGGCATGTCTGGCGACCATCCCGGCGGCGGCGGATGTCTGTTCCATACATTTAGCAGCGAGCCATACCTCTTCCCACTGTGCTAGCATGCGAGGGCTCCAACGCCAAGCCACTGCGGCGATCGCGATGTGCATGGAAAAGGGCAATGCATGCTGCCAAGTGGCTCCGGCACAGCCTGCTTCCGCACAACCAGCTTTTGTAGCGCCAGAACTTGGCAACATCCGCGGGAGTGTGCTGGCTGCCATTGTCTCGGCACCTCCGGTGCAACTTACCCGCGCCGCGGCCGAACGGCCTTCCAGCCACGGTCGCACGCAAGCAAAGCTCTGCATCTTCCTGATCTGATCCAACCTCCAACGAAACCGCACGTTGCCCCGGAAGCGTCGCTGAAACACGCTTTCAGGTTTACAACCAACGCAGGAACCGGAGCATTGCCCAGCATTGCTCCTACTGGAGGAATTATGAAAAGCGCACGTATTCGTACCCTCGCAGCACTGGCAATGATCACACTGGCGGCGTCCACATTCTTGGCACCGGCCAGCTTGGCAGAAACCGCAAAGAGCACGGTTAGCAAGGGCGAATTGAAAGTATTGTTGCGGACGGCCAAGTCGCCGTCGGACCATCAGAAGATTGCCGACTATTATGTGGCAGAGGCAGTGCGCTTGAACGCCACTTCGAAGCAACATGCGGCACTGGCGGAGATTTACGCGAAGAATCCGCCGTTTCCGGCGATGGAACTGAAGCACGGCAGCCTATCCATTGAGAGTGCAGGACACTGCCGGCGTATGGCCGAATTGGATGCAGAGGAGGCCAAAGAGGCCAATGCTTTGGCCGCGCTGCATCAAGGGATGGTCCGGGCGCCAGAATCGAAGCAGCCGTAACGAAAGGGTTTTAGCAAAGGCCATCTTCCCGCTTGGAAGCTGGCCTTTGTGTTGCCTGCGGCTGGGGTGATAGCAGCATTACAATAGGATATTCGGGCGATGCGAGGGTTGCGATGGACGTGCCTCGCAATGTACGTCACGGTTCGCATCGCTATGCGGCAAGATTCGATAAAGTTAGCAGAGTAAGGAAAAGAGACCCCCTTCCATGTGTGGAATTGTTGGCTACGTTGGCAAAAAACCGGTAGTGCCGGTCATCATTGACGGCCTGCGCCGTCTCGAATATCGCGGATATGACTCGGCTGGAATTGCCGTGGGTGGAGTGGGCGAAGGCTTGCAGTTGCGGCGAGCGCAAGGCAAACTGCGCAATCTGGAAGAGGCTATCCGGCAGCATCCGCTGCAAGGCAACTACGGCATTGGCCACACCCGCTGGGCCACGCACGGCCGGCCCACAGAAGAAAATGCCCATCCGCATCGCGATTGCTCGGGTCGGCTAGTGGTGGTGCACAACGGCATTGTAGAAAACTACCTGGCGCTAAAAAAGCAGTTGATTGCCGAAGGTCACAAGTTTGTCACCGAGACGGATACCGAGATTATCGCGCACCTGCTGGAAAACCACGTATACGGAACGCCCAAGCACATCGCCGCCCATGGCGGGGAAGCTCGAGCAAAGGTAAAGCTGGAAGATGCCCTAAGGGCCACGGTAAAGCAGCTAACTGGCGTATTTGCGCTGGTAACCATTTCTGCCGATGAGCCGGATACGATCGTGGCGGCGCGCAGTGGGCCTCCGGTGGTGATTGGCATTGGCAAGGATAATTCTGAGTTCTTCGTTGCATCGGATGTGCCAGCCGTGCTGCCGCACACGCGCGATCTCTTCTTTTTGCATGATGGCGATATTGCCATCGTGACCTCCAGCGGCGTGCGGGTGACCGACTTCGATGGCCAAGCCATTGAGCGGACGGTGCAGCATATTACGTGGGACCCCATCATGGCGGAAAAGGGCGGCTACAAGCACTTTATGCTCAAGGAAATTTATGAGCAGCCAAGAGCCGTCCGCGATACGCTGCTGGGCCGCGTGTCGCAGGAGACCGGCAAGGTCTTCCTCGGCGAAATGAATATTGCGGATGACGAATTCCGCCAAATGAGTAAGCTGAACATTGCGGCGTGTGGCACCAGTTGGCATGCGGGGCTGGCGGGCAAGTTCATGATTGAGCGGCTGGCCCGGGTTCCGGTGGAAGTGGATTATGCCAGCGAGTGGCGCTATCGCGACCCGATCATTGTGCCGGATTCGATCACGCTGCTGATTACGCAGTCCGGCGAAACCGCAGACACGATTGCCGCGCAGCGCGAAGCCAAGGCGCACGGCTCCAAGACGCTAGCAATTTGTAACGTAGTGGGCGCGGCAATCACCCGCGAAGCCGAAGGCACCATTTATACCCACGCCGGGCCAGAGATTGGTGTGGCTTCCACCAAGGCATTTACC